>CANKOT010000033.1 GCA_947484245.1 Comamonadaceae bacterium | reverse complement strand
TGACAAAGGGTGTGGCGACGAAGCCTGCGCCTACGGCGCCAGCACAAGTAGAGGCAATCAGCCACGTCCTTTTGCTGCTGTCGACTGGGGTATCACTCATGAGAATCCTCTAGCGAATCGGTATCAGGGTTTATCCTCGGATTGTAGCCGACTGCGGGGGGCCATTTCTAGCCCCTGCTCCGACTCAGGGAATCAGCTGGCGCGCCATTCGGAGGGCGGCCACCATGCTGGAAGCATCGGCACAGCCCTGTCCGGCAATGTCAAAAGCTGTACCGTGATCGGGGCTGGTTCGAATCAAAGGCAAGCCGAGCGTGACATTGACGCCTTGCTCTAGGCCCATGTATTTGACAGGAATCAGGCCTTGATCGTGATACATGGCCAGCACCACATCAAATTCAGAAACGCCATTGAGCTTTTGACGCGCACGCATGAAAACGGTGTCAGGCGCAAAAGGCCCAAGTGCCAGAATGCCTTCAGCCCTGGCTTGGGCCATTGCCGGCTCAATGATGTCGATTTCTTCTCGGCCAAACAAGCCGCCCTCTCCCGCGTGAGGGTTGAGTCCAGCCACTGCAATGCGGGGCGCTCGTCCCAGCAACAAGCCAAGTGACCGATGGGTAATGCGCAGACTCTCAAGCACATTGTTGAATGTGACCGCTTCAAGCGCTTGTCTCAAGGCAAGGTGAATACTGACGAGCACCGTTCGCAGCTCGTCGTTGGCCAACATCATTCTCACAGGCATGTTGGCTACTGAAACACCTTGGTATGCAGCTGCTTCATACTGTAAAAGCTCTGTATGGCCCGGGAACCGATTGAAGGGCGCGCCCGCGGCAGAAAGGGCTTCTTTGTGGAGAGGCGCCGTGACCAAGGCGGCAATTTCATGTCGAAGCGCAGCTTGGGCTGCCCACACCACGCACTCTGCTGCAAATCGACCCGCCTCGGCTTGGATGGTGCCGAAAGTGGGTGCTGTCTGCTCTGCTTGAAAGTGAGCAACTTGCATGACGGGCATCACACCCAAGGGCAAATCCAGTGCTTGTGCCGGCTTTTCAATGACTTTCAATTGAAGTTTTTGGGCTTGTGGATCGACCAAATGGGCGGCCTGCTGCATGACCCTGACATCACCTGCCACAAAACAAGCTTGCGTCACAGGCAGGGCTTGGGGCAACAAAGCATCGTTCAGAAACGCACGTGCAACGATTTCTGGACCGATACCGCAAGGATCCCCAGGCGTGATGGCAATGATTGGCAGTGTGGGCATAAATAAGTTGATTTGCAGCTTGTACTATTGTCAACGATGTCTGACCCATGCGCGCTATTCAAGTTCGGGCCACAATGCACACCATGAAAAGAATTTGGCTTCTATTTTCCCAGTCCGTGACCGTCCTCTTGGCCGTGTGGTTTGTCATTGCGACCCTACAGCCCGGATGGCTCAAGGGCAGCGCCAGCGTTACCGCCAAAACCATGGCCCTGACCCAAGCCAGTATTGAAGGTCTGACAGTCACGGCGCCTGGTGGCAGTTTTAGACTGGCCGCCCAAAAAGCCGCACCGGCCGTGGTGAGCATCAATGTGCAGCAAAAGGCCAGAAGCAAAGCGCGCCGCGCTGATCCTTGGTTTCGTTTTTTTGAAGAACCAGAGGACGAGTCATCAGGCGCGGGCATGGGCAGCGGTGTGATTGTCAGCGCAGAAGGCTACATCCTCACCAACCACCATGTGATCGAGGGCGCAGAGGGCATTGAGGTCACACTCAATGATGGCCGCAGCGCCATGGCGAAAGTCATTGGCACCGACTCCGAAACAGATCTGGCCTTGCTCAAAATTGACTTGCCCAAACTGCCCAGCATCGTTCTAGGTCAAATGGAGAGTTTGCAAGTGGGAGACGCCGTCTTGGCCATTGGCAATCCCTTTGGTGTTGGCCAAACAGTCACCTCGGGCATCGTGAGTGCATTGGGACGCAAACAATTGGGCATCAACACCTTTGAAAATTTCATTCAAACAGATGCGGCCATCAATCCTGGCAATTCTGGTGGCGCTTTGGTCGATGCCAACGGTTTGCTCATGGGCATCAACACAGCCATCTATTCTCGCTCTGGCGGCAACTTGGGCATTGGGTTTGCGGTGCCAGTCTCTACGGCCACGCAAATCATGGCTGCTTTGATCAAAGATGGCAAAGTCACCCGGGGCTGGATTGGCGTTGAGCCGCGGCCATTGACCGCAGAAATTGCAGAAAGTTTTGGCATTGCCAAGGACAAGGCCACTGGTTTGTTGCCTCGAGGGGTTTTGATCAATGGCGTCTTGCAAAACAGCCCTGCATCCAAAGCTGGCATTCAACCTGGCGATTTGATTTTGAAAGTGGCAGGTGAAAGCGTATCAGACGTACCCGAAATGCTAACGCGCGTTGCGGCCTTAAAGCCAGGCGAAGCGGCAAGCCTATCAGTTCAGCGCAGTGGCAAGTTGATTGAAATTCGCGTCACGCCAGGCACTCGGCCAGTGAGGCCCTGAGAAAAGACCCTAGGCCGAAAAACTCTTCATTCGGGAGTCGAAGTGGCAGCGTCTTCTTTCGGCGCCTGCGTGTGCTTGATGAAAATTTGAGCCGCCCAAATTCCCACTTCGTAAAGCAAACACATCGGAATGGCCAAGGCCAGTTGTGACACCACATCGGGCGGTGTGACAATGGCCGCAATGACGAAAGCCAGAACCACAAAGTAGCCTCGAAAGTCTCTGAGCTTCTCGATGGTGACGATATTGAGTCTGGCCAAAACCACCACAGCAATAGGCACTTCAAAGGCCAAGCCAAAAGCCAAAAACATGTTCAAGACAAAGCTCAAATAGGCCTCAATGTCAGGTGCAGCGGTGATGCTTTTGGGAGCAAAGCTTTGGATAAAGGCAAAGACTTGGCCGAACACAAAGAAATAACAAAATGCAACGCCAATGAAAAACAACAGCGTGCTAGAAACCACCAGTGGCATGACCAAGCGTTTTTCGTGGGTGTACAAACCGGGTGCAATGAAGGCCCAAACTTGATACAGCACGACGGGCAAAGCCAAGAGAAATGCAGCCATCAAGAGTATCTTGAGCGGCACCATGAACGGTGAAATAACGGAGGTGGCAATCAGGTTGGTGCCTGCAGGCAAATGAGCCACCAAAGGCGCAGCCAGCAAGTCATAGAGGTCAGCAGGGCCAGGGTAGAGGGCCATCAAGCCAGCCGCAATACCGATGGCGGCCATGGCGCGCACCAAGCGGTCGCGAAGTTCCATCAGATGGGTCACGAATGGCTGCTCTGAGCCAGCCAGTTCGTCGTCGGTCTTGGATTTTTGATCGGACACTGAAAATTAACCTAATCGGGTGGGTCGGTAGCGCGCCACTCTGGCGGCGCCCGACAATGTTTTGGTTCTGACACCAGCACGCGCTTTGTACCACTGCGGTAAAGCCGCTTGCTTCAAACGAAACTTTTTGCCAGGGTGCTTATAAACCGGCGGCGGCGGCACCCAAGGTGTGTGGTTGGACTCTGAGGTGATGCTGGCCGTGGTTTCATCCCATTGCTTTTCAAAGTCGATGGCCGTTGATTGCACAGAGCCTTCAAGGTCTTTGGCAGCACCTTCCATTGACTCTTTCATTTTCTTGAGCTCATCCAAATCCATTGAGCGATTGACCTCAGCTTTGACATCGGAGATGTAACGCTGCGCCTTGCCCAAGAGACTGCCCAAGGTCCGCGCCACGCGCGGCAATTTCTCGGGGCCGATGACGATCAGCGCCACCACCCCGATGAGGGCTATTTTGGAAATGCCAAGGTCGATCAAATCAGGACTTTGTCTTAGCTTCCACGTCGATCGTGGTTTTTTCAGCCGTAGTCGAAGCGGCTACTTGAGCGGCCGGTTTTTCTTCGGTGGTTGCAGGGGCATTTGGATCTTTCATGCCGTCTTTGAAGCCCTTGACAGCGCCGCCCAAGTCGGAGCCCATGTTTCTCAGCTTTTTAGTGCCAAAAACCATGACCACGATTAACAAAACGATGAGCCAGTGCCAAATAGAAAATGAACCCATGGAGATCTCCTAACAATGATTGTTGATTCTAAGCGTTTAACCGCGAAGCCAAGGGCGAGGACCGCCCATGACATGAAAATGCAAATGGTGAATTTCTTGTCCACCTTCGGCTCCGGTGTTGGTCACAATTCTGTAACCACCTTCTGGATAGGGGCGACAGCCCTGTTCCAAAGCCAGTTTAGGGGCTAAGGCCATTAAGTGACCGATTAAGGCCGAATGCTCTGGGGTGATTTGCGCCATTGAGGGGATGTGCAGCTTGGGCACGATCAAAAAATGGATCGGCGCCCAGGGTGCAATGTCGTGAAAAGCGAACACATGTTCGTCTTCATAAACCTTCTTGGAAGGTATTTTGCCTGCAATGATTTTGCAAAAAAGACAGTTGGGGTCTTGCATCATTCACCTGTTTTTTCACGTTGTTCGGCTTTGCGAAGGGCTTTTTCCTCCAAGCCACTGAGGCCTTCACGGCGACTGAGCTCGGCCACCACATCGGCGGGCGACAAACCATAATGGGCCAAGGCAATCATGCTGTGAAACCACAAATCGGCCACCTCGCCCACCAACTTGTGGGCTTCGCCGCCATGGTCCATGTCTTTGGCGGCCATGACGGTTTCAGTGGCTTCCTCACCAATTTTTTTCAAAAAAGCATCCGGCCCTTTGTGCAACAGGCGCGCCACATAACTTTTTTCGGGATCGCCACCGTTGGCCGGTTTGCGACTTTCAATCACGGCCGCTAAGCGGGCCAAAGCATCGGTTGAACTCATGATTTTGGCAACGAGTGCTCACTTGTAAATGGATTCAGGGTTTTTCAAGACCGGCTCAATGGCGGTCCATTCGCCATTTTGATACTGTTGAAAGAAACAACTGTGACGGCCCGTGTGGCAGGCAATACCAGGATCGTGGCCAAGTTGGCTGACTTTAAGCAGGACCACATCGTTGTCGCAATCGAGCCGCATCTCGTGCACGGTTTGCACATGGCCCGACTCTTCGCCTTTGAACCACAATTTGTTGCGGGAACGACTGAAGTAGACCGCGCGCTTGAGCTCGGCGGTTTTTTCGAGGGCCTCTCGGTTCATCCAAGCAAACATCAGCACATCGCCGGTGCTGGCTTCTTGGGCGATGACGGGTACCAAGCCCTGCGCGTCCCATTTAATTTGATCAAGCCAATTCATGCACTGAATCTACCACTTGTCTAGGCAAAGAGCCGGTATTGGGTGAGGTTTGATTACAAACGCACAGGAATTCCCCGCTCGCGCATGCGCTGCTTGGCTTCCTGAACGGTGTATTCGCCGTAGTGAAAAATGCTGGCGGCCAGCACTGCGTCGGCACCACCTTGCTGCACGCCGTCGGCCAGATGGTCCAAATTGCCCACACCGCCTGAGGCAATGACAGGGACTTGCACCATATCGCTAACGGCTTTGGTCAGGGCCAAATCGAAGCCCGACTTGGTACCGTCGCGGTCCATGCTGGTAAGCAAAATTTCGCCAGCGCCAAACTCGGCCATTTGGGCGGCCCACTTGACGGCATCTAAACCAGTATTTTGACGGCCGCCATGGCTATAAACATCCCAGCCCTCCCCTCGCAATTTGACAGCCTCTCCCTGACGGCGCTTGGCATCAATGGCCACCACAATGCACTGGGCGCCGTACTTTTGCGACGCATCGCGAATGACCTGCGGGTTGGCAATGGCGGCAGAGTTGAAGCTGGTTTTGTCGGCACCTGCATTGAGCAAGCGCCGGACATCTTCAACCGTTCTGACGCCACCGCCCACTGTAAGAGGGATGAAGACCTGAGAAGCGACTGCTTCAATGATGTGGAGAATCAAATCGCGGCCGTCACTGGTGGCCGTGATGTCCAAGAATGTGAGTTCGTCTGCGCCTTGCTCGTTGTAGCGCGCGGCAATTTCAACAGGGTCCCCCGCATCGCGCAACTCGACAAAGTTAACGCCTTTGACCACGCGGCCACCGGTGACGTCAAGGCAAGGAATGATTCTTTTGGCGAGCATGGTGTTTAAAGAGTGAAGCGTTGCCAGCCCGCCCAAGTTTGAGCGGGCTGTACTTGAATAGAAGAGGAGACTCTGGCGGCTTCAACGCACAACATGCGCTGGTATGCATCATTGGGCATGTCTTTCAATTGGCTGCATTTTTCAGCACCCGGATTCCACACCACACTTTGGCCCCAGGAGTTGCTTTGCGAGATTTTCAGGGCGTCATGGCCATCTTGCAAGGTCCAGGTAGGCTGGATTGGGGGCTGGGTGAGGTTTTGGTTTTGGTTTTGGTTTTGGTTGTTGACATCGTAAACCCGATCAAATTCCGTGTTGAACTTCAACTCCCCAGAGCACTGATGGTGGGAGTCGAGCACTGCATCCCATTCTGCTTGCTGAGCTTGCCCGTGCAAGCTCACTTGGTCAAGGTGATTGACGGCCAAATAAGTGTGCAAAGCACCGGTGAAGCTCAAAGTGTGCTCACCGAGATTTTCAACTTGCAATTGCACTTTCAATTCACCCGCAGTGAGCAACACACTCAACAAGGCTCTGAACTGAAAGGGCCACATGGCCAGTGTGTTTGGATTGGCCAACAACTCAAAAACTTTTTCTACACCCTGGCTAAGCTCAGGCACGCAACGCCAAGCCAAATTGCGCGCAAACCCATGCTTGGGTAAATTGCCGCGCTGGTTGAATTGCGGAAAGCACACAGGCATACCACCACGAATGGCGGTGGCGCCATCGGCAATGGATGTTGGGCTTAAAAACAATCGCTCTCGGCCGCTGGCTTGCCACGAGAGAACTTGGGCACCCTGCTGGGCCACAAAAACACTGTCGCCATTGGGCAAAGACCAACGCCAACCGGGGTAGCCTTGGTGCGTGTCAGTCGTTGAGTTCATCGGCCCGTGCCTGGGCTGCTTGGAAATCAAGGTCGCCAGAGTAAATGGCGCGGCCGCAAATGACGCCTTCAACGCCCTCATCTTCCACGGCACACAATTGCTCGATGTCGGCCATGTTGGACAAACCGCCAGAGGCGATGACGGGAATGGTGAGCGCTTGCGCCAGCTTGACGGTGGCTTCAATGTTGATGCCACTCAACATGCCATCGCGGCCAATGTCGGTGTAAATGATCGACTCAACGCCCCAGTCTTCAAACTTCTTGGCCAAGTCAACCACTTCGTGACCCGTGAGTTTGCTCCAACCATCGGTGGCCACTTTGCCGTCTTTGGCATCGAGTCCCACAATGATGTGGCCGCCGAACGCACTGCAAGCATCGCGCAAGAAGCCAGGGTTTTTGACGGCAGCCGTGCCAATGATGACGTAGCGCAAACCGCCGTCGATGTATTTTTCGATGGTGTCGAGGTCTCTAATTCCGCCACCCAGCTGAACCGGAATTTCACCTCCAACCGCTTTGAGGATGGATTTGATGGCCGCGAAGTTTTGCGGTTTGCCCGCAAAGGCGCCATTGAGGTCGACCAAGTGCAGGCGTCTTGCGCCTTTGTCGAGCCAGCTTTGGGCCATGGCCGCTGGGTCCTCGCCAAAAGTAGTGGCTTGGTCCATGTCGCCTTGTTTGAGGCGAACGCAATGGCCGTCTTTGAGATCAATTGCAGGTATCAGAATCATGGCTAAGGGGTAGCGCTAGAGTGAAGAAAATGAAATTGGAGAAGTCTTAAAAAATCAGGGCTGCCAGTGCAAAAAGTTTCGGTACAGGGCCAAGCCTTGGTTGGCACTTTTTTCTGGGTGAAACTGCGTGGCAAACAAATTATCGCGCGCAATGGCACAAGCAAAGCTGCCACCGTAGTCTGTTTCCCCAGCCACATCGGCAGAATTATGGGGTTTTGCGTAAAAACTGTGCACGAAATAAAAATAACTGCTGTTGGGAATCTCTCCCCACACGGGATGGAAGGCGCCCTCGTGCGACTTGTAGTTCACTTGATTCCAGCCCATTTGCGGTACTTTGAAGCGACTGCCATCGGCTTGAGTTTGGCCTGAAAGACTGAACTTGATCACATTGCCTTGAATGAGACCCAAGCCAGGCGTATGGCCCTCTTCGCTGTGATCTAACAACATTTGCATTCCCACACACACGCCAAACAAAGGCTTTTTGGCTGCCGCATCGAGTACAGCCTCCATCAAGCCAGAGTCGCGCAGCTCGCGCATGCAATCGGGCATGGCGCCTTGACCAGGCAACACAACCCGTGTGGCATCGCGCACATCTTGCGGGTTGGAAGTGATTTTGACTTCGACACCCGTGTCTTGCGCTGCATGAATGACCGCCTGTGCCACAGAGCGCAAATTGCCCATGCCGTAGTCAACCACCGCCACAGAATTGGGGGACATGCTCAGAGCGAACCCTTGGTTGAAGGAATGATGCCTGCTGATCGGTGGTCGATTTCAAGTGCGGCACGCAAGGCACGCGCAAAGGCTTTGAAAACAGTTTCGGCTTGGTGGTGCGCATTGTCGCCACGCAAGTTGTCAATGTGCAGCGTGACCAAGGCGTGATTGACAAAGCCTTGGAAGAACTCGTGCATAAGCTGCGTGTCAAAGCCGCCCACCATGCCACTGGTGAAGGGCACATGATTGACCAAGCCAGGGCGACCCGAAAAGTCGATGACCACACGCGACAGGGCTTCGTCGAGTGGCACATAGGCGTGACCATAGCGACGCAAGCCTTTTTTATCGCCCACCGCTTTGGCAACGGCCTGACCCAAAGTGATGCCGACATCTTCAACGGTGTGGTGACCGTCGATGTGCAAATCGCCCTTGGCCTCAATTTCTAAATCGATGAGGCCATGGCGAGCAATTTGATCGAGCATGTGATCAAAGAAACCAATGCCAGTGGACAAGTTGGCTTGGCCAGTGCCGTCCAAATTCACTTTGACACGAATTTGAGTTTCTGCAGTTTGGCGCGTGACTTCTGCAACGCGGGGTGTACTCATAAAGATTCCTTGAATGCTGCCAGCATTTGCGCATTTTCTGCGGGGGTTCCCACCGTGAGGCGCAAACAGTTGTTCAGCAATGGGTGCATTTTAGAAACGTTCTTGACCAAAATGCCTTTCGTTTTCATACCTTCGAAGCACTTTGTGGCGTCAGGCATACGAACCAAGAGCATATTGGCCTGGCTGGGGAAGACTTGGACCCCTGGCAAGACGGCCAGTATTTGGCAGAGTTTGTCGCGTTCTTGGCGAATTTGAACGGCTTGGGCGGCAAACACGTCGGCATGCTCAAGGGCAAACAAAGCGCATTCGCAGTTCAGCACACTGATGTTGTAAGGGGGGCGGACTTTGTCGATTTCGGCAATGAGCGCTTGTGGCCCCACCATGTAGCCAAGGCGCACACCCGCTAAACCAAATTTGGACAAGGTGCGCATCAGCAACACATGGCCATGCTGGGCAATTCGGTCCATGTAGGTCTGGCTGGCAAAAGGCTGGTAGGCCTCGTCCATCACAATGATGCCGCCCTGTTGGCCTTGGGCCACCACGATGCGCTCGATCGCATCGGCATCCCAAAGTGTGCCTGTTGGGTTGTTGGGGTAAGCCAAATACACCACCGCAGGCTTGTGCTCTGCAATGGCCTTCAGCATGGCCGGCTCATCCAACTCAAAGTTGGCTGTGAGCGGAACCCCCAGAAAATTCAAGCCTTGCAATTGGGCGCTCATGGCATACATCACAAAACCAGGGACAGGTGCCATGAACGTGGCATCTGGCACATCACAAGCCACAGAAACAAGGGTGATCAGTTCGTCGGAGCCATTGCCGAGCATGATGTCAAAGCCTTCGGGCATTTGTGCATATTGAGCCAGCTGAGCGCGCAAGACATTGGTGCGGTCTCCGGGATAACGATTGAGCGCCAAAGCACCCAGCCGATCGCCCAATTGCTTTTGCAACTCAGGGGACAAGCTAAAAGGATTCTCCATGGCATCGAGTTTGACCATGCCCTTTGCGTCTTGGATGGCATAGGCGTGCATCGACTGCACATCTTGGCGAATGTGCTGAAGCCAGGCGGCAGAAGTTGGTTGGACGCTCATGGTGTTTTTCTCTGGGGCGGCACGGGGTTCAATCGCAGCTCGGCAGCGCGAGCATGGGCTTGCAAGCCTTCGCCATAGGCCAATTCTGCAGCAATCAGGCCCAAGCTTTGCGCGCCTTTTTCACTCACCTCAATGAGGCTGGAGCGTTTTTGAAAATCGTAAACACCCAAGGGCGAAGAAAAACGCGCAGTGCCACTGGTGGGCAACACGTGGTTGGGGCCAGCGCAGTAATCGCCCAGCGACTCGCTGGTAAAGGCTCCCAAGAAAATGGCGCCCGCATGTTTGAGCAAGGGCTCCCATTCATGCGGGTTGCGGCTAGACACTTCCAAGTGTTCAGGTGCGATGCGGTTACTGATGTTGCAGGCCTCTTGCATGCTGCGCGTATGAATCAGAGCTCCGCGGTCGTTCATGGATTTGGCGATGATCTCTGCACGTGGCAACGTGGGCAACAACTGATCGATGGCTGCTTGCACTTTGTCAATGTAGGCCGCATCGGGGCAAAGCAAAATGCTTTGCGCCAGTTCATCGTGCTCGGCTTGTGAGAACAAGTCCATGGCCACCCACTCGGGCGGTGTGCTGCCGTCGGCCAGCACCAAAATTTCACTGGGGCCGGCAATCATGTCGATGCCCACAGTGCCAAAAACGCGCTTCTTGGCGCTGGCCACATAGGCATTGCCAGGGCCTGTGATCTTGTCAACTTTGGGCACGGTGGCCGTGCCAAAGGCCAAAGCAGCGACGGCTTGTGCACCCCCAATGGTGAATGCGCGCGACACGCCAGCCACATAGGCTGCAGCCAATACCAAAGGGTTCTTGACGCCTTGCGGGGTGGGCACCACCATGATGATTTCTTCGACTCCGGCCACATGCGCCGGAATGGAATTCATCAACACCGACGAGGGATAGGCGGCTTTACCGCCTGGAACATAAATGCCCACCCGATCGAGGGGCGTGACTTTTTGCCCCAGCAAGGTGCCGTCTTCGTCTTGGTATGACCAGCTTTCACCCGAAGCTTTTTTCTGCGCTTCGTGATAGGTGCGAACACGCTTGGCAGCGGCTTGCAAGGCGTCCTTTTGCGCCAATGGCAAGCCATCAAATGCAGCCTTGAGTTCAGCCTGCGTCAGCATCAAAGCCTGCATGTCTTTGGCATTCAAGCCGTCAAAACGCTGGGTGTACTCAAGGACCGCAGCGTCGCCGCGCTGTTGCACATCGGCCAAGATTTCGGCCACACGGGACTCGATGGCTGCGTCTGCATCGGCTGACCAATGCAACCGCTTTTGAAACAGGCTTTCAAAATCAGCATCGGAAGTGCTTAAACGCAGGGCTTTGGCTACTAGCGCGGTCATCGGTTTTCTCTTAGGTTGTCAGTGTTAAGTTTTTAAACTTTTTAAACTTTTTTAAGTTTTGGCAGCCAGACCCGCAGCCACGGCGCCAGCAAAGGCTTGAATGATGGCGCGAATGGGTTCTTGCTTGAGTTTGAGCGATGCTTGATTGACCACCAAGCGCGAGCTGATGTCCATGATGCGCTCAACCTCGATCAAGTGATTGGCTTTCAGCGTACTGCCTGTTGACACCAAGTCAACAATGGCATCGGCCAAACCGGTGAGCGGCGCCAACTCCATGCTGCCATAAAGTTTGATCAGATCAACGTGCACGCCTTTTTGAGCAAAAAATTCGCGCGCAATGTTGGTGTATTTGGTGGCCACTTTGAGGCGTGAACCCGATTTCACAGCTGTTGCGTAATCGAAATCGGCCCGCACTGCCACGCTCATGCGGCACTTGGCAATTTGCAAATCCAAGGGCTGGTACAAGCCCTGGCCGCCATGCTCAATGAGGGTGTCTTTTCCCGTAACGCCCAAATCGGCGCCGCCATATTCCACATAAGTGGGCACATCGGTTGCACGCACCAAGACCACCCGCACACCTGTTTGGTTGGTGGGCAAAATGAGTTTACGGGAAGTTTCGGGATCTTCCAGCACTTCGATGCCGGCCGCTTTCAGGAGCGGCAGCGTTTCATCAAAAATTCGTCCTTTGGACAAGGCCAAGGTGATCATGTCAGTTCCTGTGATTACTTCGAACGTTCAATTTGCGCGCCCACTTTGCGCAGTTTGGCTTCCATGCGATCGTAGCCACGGTCGAGGTGATAAATGCGATCGACAATGGTTTCGCCCTCGGCCACCAAGCCCGCAATGACCAGGCTGGCAGAAGCCCGCAAGTCGGTGGCCATGACAATGGCACCCGACAAGCGGGCAACGCCCTGCACCACGGAAACTTTACCGTCAATTTGAATGTTGGCTCCCAAACGAACCAGTTCATTGACGTGCATAAAACGATTTTCAAAAATGGTTTCAGTGACCTTGCTGGTGCCCTCTGAAATGCAGTTCAAAGCCATGAACTGCGCCTGCATATCGGTTGGAAAACCGGGGTACTCGGTGGTGCGAAAACTCTGCGCTTTCATGCGGCCCTGTGCTTTCACTCGCACATAGGTGGCGCCCACTTCAATTTGAGCGCCTGCATCCCTGAGTTTTTCAATGACCGCATCGAGGTGATCGCCACGCGCATGCTGCAACACCACATCGCCGCCTGTGGCCGTAACCGCACACAAGAATGTGCCCGCTTCGATCCGATCGGCCACCACGGCATGGTTGCAGCCATTGAGTTTTTCAACCCCTTGAATGTGAATTCGACTGGTGCCATGCCCCTTGATCTTGGCACCCATTTGAATGAGCATTTCGGCCAAATCAGGAATCTCAGGTTCTTGCGCGGCATTCTCTAAAACGGTTTCACCTTCCGCCAAAGCGGCAGCCATCAGGAAATTTTCTGTGCCTGTGACGGTGACCATGTCGGTGGCAATTCGGGCGCCTTTCAAGCGAGTTCGGCCGTTCGCCAAACTAGCCACCATGTAGCCATGCTCCACCACAATGTGTGCGCCCATGGCCTGCAGGCCTTTGATATGCTGATCAACGGGTCGGGAGCCTATGGCGCAACCACCGGGCAATGAAACGCGGGCCTTGCCGAATCGGGCCAACAAAGGACCGAGTGCCAGCACGGAGGCGCGCATGGTTTTTACCATCTCGTAGGGTGCTTCGGGTTTGTTCAGCGCACTGGCATTCAATGTCACGCTACCGTCTTCTGCATGCAGGCAAGTGACACCCATGTTGCGAATGAGTTTGAGCATGGTGCTGACATCTTGCAACTTGGGCACATTGCGAAGCACAACTTCCTGGTCGGTTAGCAAGGCGGCACAGAGTTCTGGCAAAGCGGCATTTTTAGCGCCTGAAATGTCGATCTCGCCATTCAAAGAATGACCGCCACGAATAATGAGTTTGTCCATTTTTTTGTTTGAGTCGCTGGAGGAACGCGTTGGTGATGGCCTGTTGTTCAAGCTTGCTCTTTGGCCCATTCAGAAGGCGTGAAAGTTTTCATTGACAAGGCATGCACCTCGTCGTTGTGCATTTTGTGGCCCAACGTGGCGTACACCTTTTGGTGACGCGCAATGAGGCGCAGGCCCTCAAACTGGGCAGACACCACCACCGCTTGCCAATGGCGGCCGTCACCATCAACGGTGAGGTGTTGGCATGCCAACCCAGCGGCAATCATGGTTTGAATTTGTTCTGCAGTCATTTTGTTCAGTTCAAGAAATATTCAATCAGCCTCTGATTTTGTAGCCTGACTTCAGCAATTGAATGGCCAAAGTACTGACCACCAGCATGGCCACAGAAACGACCGCCAAACTGGTCCAAGGCGAGACATCGCTTTGGCCAAAGAAGCCGTATCTGAAACCATCGATCATGTAAAAGAAGGGGTTCAGGTGACTCAAGCCTTGCCAAAACAGAGGCAAAGAATGAATGGAATAAAAAACGCCCGACAAGAATGTCATGGGCATGATGACAAAACTTTGAAACGCGGCCATTTGATCAAATTTTTCGGACCCAAGACCCGCCACCAAACCAAGCGCACCCAACAGGCCAGCACACAAGACGGCAAAGATCACAATCCAAAGGGGTGAATGGTATTGCAAGGGCGCAAACCAAACCGTGACGGCAAAGACACCAAAGCCAACTGCCAAACCGCGCAACATGGACGAACCCACATAGGCCACAAACCAGTGCCAATGCGACAAGGGCGTGAGCAACAAGAACACAATGTTGCCCATGATCTTGCTTTGCACCAAGCTCGATGAACTGTTGGCGAAGGCATTTTGCAAAACACTCATCATGATGAGGCCTGGCAGCAAAAATGCTGTGTAGGGAACGTTGTCGTAAACCTTCACGTGGTCTTCTAGAACATGACCAAAAATCATCATGTACAAGACCGAAGTTAAAACAGGCGCGGCAATGGTCTGGAAAGCAACTTTCCAAAAGCGCAACACTTCTTTGTAAAGCAACATGCGCCAGCCGCTCATGACTGCCCCTCTGCCATGACATCCAAAAAGACATCTTCCAAATCGGCCTTGCGAATTTCGACATCCTCCGCCACCAATCCGGCTTGGCGAACTGCCGCCAAGTAAGTTTCGATCTCAACCGCATCGTGTGCAGGAAACTGAACAATGCGACCTGTGATGCGGGCTTTGGCAGCCAAATCGGGGGGCAATTGACCGTCCAACTTAAAGCGCAGCACATTGCTGGAGGCAGATTTCAAAAGCTCCGAGGTGCTGGCCAGTGCCAACACACGCCCTTGTTTGAGCATGGCCAAGCGGCCACACAGCGCTTCCGCTTCTTCCAAATAATGGGTGGTGAGCAAAACGGTACGGCCTTCTCGGTTGAGCTTGGCGATGAATTGCCACAAGGTTTGTCTAAGCTCGACGTCAACACCCGCAGTGGGCTCGTCCAGCACAATGACGCGCGGCTTGTGGACCAAAGCCTGCGCTACCAAGACGCGTCTTTTCATGCCACCAGAGAGCTGCCGCATGTTTGAATTGGCTTTGTCGAGAAGGCCTAAGTTGTCCAGCAACTCATCAATCCAGGCATCATTTTTTTGCACCCCAAAGTAACCCGATTGAAAGCGCAATGCCTCTCGCACTGTGAAAAAGGGATCGAAGACCAACTCTTGCGGCACCACGCCCAGCATGCGCCGGGTTTGGGCGTAATCCAATTGAACGTCGTGGCCATGCACCATGACACGCCCTTCGGTGGCCTTGTTCAGACCCGCCAAAATGCTGATGAGCGTGGTCTTGCCAGCGCCATTGGGGCCTAACAGACCAAAGAACTCCCCCTCAGCAATGTCAAAGCTCACTTTATTGAGTGCTGTGAAAGGCTGGCTGCCAGAATGTTTGGCAGGGTAAGTTTTGGTGACGGATTGAAAAGAGATAGCGGGCATGAGCCCCTTATTTTACGGTCATGCGCTTTCGACCAAGAGCTCAGACACCCCATAAAGCAGGGCCAATTCGCGTAATTTCGCTGGGAACTGGTTGAATTTCAAGGTTTTTGACAAACTTTCAGCTTCTCGGCGGCATCCCAAGAGCACTGCGAGTGCGGCGGAGTCGAAGTCAGACAGCTGTCCCGCTTGGATTTCGACCTCCGAGTCTGGGCTGCTTCGAATTTGGGCTTGCAGCATTGACAAGCAATCTGCAGCATTGCCATGACGCAAATAGGGTGGCAGCGTTAAAAGGGCCGTGGACATTCAGGGGGCACTCAATTAGGATTTTTTAGCGTTCGACTTGTTGCGATCGGAAAGACTCTTGATCAGACCATCGACACCGCCCGCGTTAATTTCTTTGGAAAATTGCGAACGGTAGTTTTCAACCAACCAAATGCCCAAAACGTTGAGGTCAAAAATTTTCCAACCAGCCCCTTCACCAGGCGTTTTCTCTAGGCGGTAGTCAAGCTGGATGGGCTCGCCTTTGCCTCTGACTTCGGTTTGGACGACCAAGTTTTTGTCGTCGGTGGCACCGCGCAAAGGCTTCATTTCAATGGTCTGGTCGCTGATTTGACTGAGCGCACCAGAATAGGTTCGGATGAGCAGCAATTTAAACTCTGCTTGCAAACGATCTTGCTGCTCTGGCGTGGCTTTGCGCCAGCCTGGACCCGTTGCCAAAGCCGTCATTCGGCGAAAATTAACGTGCTGCATCAATTTGCTGTCGACCAATTGCATGATCTTGTTGATGTCGCCGCCCTTGATGCTTTTGTCGGAGCGCACCGCATCCAAGGTTTCGCTGGAAATGCGTTTGATAAACGCATCGGGCGCCTCATCGGCAGCAAAGACAGCGCCTGAACTCAAAGAAACGCCCAAGGCCCAAATAACAGGCCATAAAAAAGTGAAGAATTTACGGTTCATAGGTTGAGATCATAAAGAGCGTTTGACTCTTTAACGCGCCAGCTTCAAAAAGGTTGATTAAAGCACCTGTCCAATTTCTTGAAAAATCAAGGCTTTTCAGATGGCGGCGTCTTTGGCAATGGATCGAGACGACCCGAAGCGCCGGGCTGGTTGGGAGCGGTCATGGGTGACGGCTGGTCAGGATCGTCAAAGTCATCCATCACGGGCGGATTGCCGTCATAAATATCGTTCAAACGCTTTTGCAAGTAGGCATCCCGCGTGAAAGTGTAGGGGTCTAAGGAGGCTTGACGCACAGCGTCGGACAAAGACAGATAGCGCTCGCGTTTGTCGGTCAGTCGCAAGATACTCAGGACGTTGCGTGAACTGGTATCGGCCAATTGCTGGTTGATGTCTGTTTTGACGTCAACATAGAAACCGAAGCTGTCTCGAACCGTAGAAGGCCCAAAAAAAGGCAAAACCACATAGGGACCGGAAGACACGCCCCAAAAAGCCAAGGTCTGACCAAAATCTTCCTTGTGCTTGTCAATCTTGAGCAGAGTGGCCCAGTCAAGGATGCCCCCAATTCCCAAAGTGCTGTTGATGCCCACACGCATGGCGTTTTTAGCGGCCAAATCAAATTTCAATTGCGCCAAGCTGTTGAAAAACGACATGACGTCGCTTTGATTGCTGAAAAAATTGCCAATGCCCATGCGCACCGCCATGGGTAAATACTGGCCATAGACCACAGCGACGGGGCGCAGCACCACATCGTCAGCCATGTCGTTGAAGGCGGTGATTTTGCGGTTCAAAGGTTCGAGGGGGTCAGTGGGGTCGGGGCCTTTCAAAGAGGCGCAGCCTTGCAGCAGCATCAAGGCTGCAATGGCCAAACCGAGGCGACAACGCCAACCCAGCATCATTTTTTACTTTCACCCGAGGGCGCAGCCGTGTCTGCTGCTTTGTTGTATAAAAACTGACTGATTAAATTTTCCAAGACCACTGCTGACTGCGTCGATCCAATCTTGTCGCCCGCCACCAGGTTTTTTTCTTCTGCCCCGGCTTCAATGCCAACGTATTGTTCGCCCAGCAAACCACTGGTCAAAATTTTCAAGGAGCTGTCTTGGGGAAATGCATATTGATTTTGCAAAGCCAAGCTGACTTTGGCCTGAAAACTGTCGCCATCAAACTGAATGTTTTCCACGCGGCCCACAACCACGCCTGCACTCTTCACCGCTGCCCCTTTTTTAAGGCCCCCAATATTGTCAAACTTGGCTGTCACGGTGTAGTCTTTAGACCAACTGTATTGCAACAAGTTGGCTGACTTGAGCGCTAAAAAGAGCACCGCCGCCAAGCCAATCAACACAAACAAGCCAACCCACACATCATTTTTTGAACGTTGCATCACGTCCTCCTTAAATGCTGAACATCATCACCGTGAGGATGAAGTCCAGTCCTAAAACAGACAATGAAGAAATCACCACACTTCGAGTGGTGGCTGAAGCCACGCCTTCAGGTGTTGGCTGTGCCACATAACCTTGCAGCAAGGCAATGAAAGTCACTGCCACGCCAAAAACAACACTTTTGATCATGCCATTGCCCACGTCCTTGAAAACATCAACGCCGCTTTGCATTTGACTCCAGAACGAACCTGCATCGACTCCAATGAGGAGAACACCCACGACATACCCACCCACAATGCCCACTGCACTGAAAACCGCGGTGAGCAATGGCAAGGCAATGATGCCACCCCACAAACGCGGCGCCAATATGCGCAACTTGGGATCGACAGCCATCATTTCCAAAGCGGTGAGCTGCTCGCCAGCTCGCATCAAGCCAATTTCTGCAGTGATCGAGGCGCCAGCTCTTCCTGCAAACAACAAGGCAGCCACCACGGGACCAAGTTCTCGAACCAGGCTCAAGGCCACCAACAAGCCCAAAGCATCGGCTGCGCCATAGCGTTGCAAGGTGTAGTAGCCCTGCAGACCCAACACAAAGCCCACAAACAAACCTGATACGGTGATGATGGCCAGTGAGTAATTGCCCAGAAAGTGCACTTGGTCACGGACCAAGCCAAAGCGCTTCAAACAGGGGCCAGACAACAGAGCGAGTTGGCCCAACAAACGGGCCCCAAAGCCCCAGTCAGCCAATTTTTGACGCACAGCGTAACCAAGTTCAGCGGGGTGCCAAAAAGTCATGCTCTGGCTCTCCCAAAGTCTTCAGCCACGGATGTTCCTGGGTAATGGAAATGAACCGGACCATCGCTGAGGCCGTTGACAAACTGATGGATGAGTGGATCTGTGGTTTGCCGGAGCGACTCAGGGGTGCCCTGCGCAGCCACTTTGCCATTGGCCAACACAATCACGTGGTCGGCAATTTGGAAGGTTTCGTCCACATCGTGCGACACCACCACACTGGTGATGCCCAAACTGTCGTTCAACCTTCTGATGAGCCGCGCTGCCGTGCCCAAAGAAATAGGGTCCAGTCCGGCAAAGGGCTCGTCGTACATCATGAGATCGGGATCGAGCGCAATGGCACGGGCCAATGCCACCCGCCTGCCCATGCCCCCTGAAATTTCTGAAGGCTTTAAATTTCTAGCGCCGCGCAAACCAACGGCATCCAGTTTCATCAACACAATGTCGCGCACCATCGACTCAGACATTTTGGTGTGCTCTCTCAATGGAAAGGCCACATTGCCAAACACATCCATGTCGGTGAACAAAGCACCAAACTGAAACAGCATGCCCATGCGCCTGCGGGCTGCATAAAGTTGCTCGGTGTTCATCTGACCCACATCGTGGCCATCAAAATTCAGCTGCCCTTGTTGAGCCCTGTACTGGCCACCGATCAGGCGCAAGACAGTGGTCTTGCCGCCCCCCGACACGCCCATAAGGGCTGTGACTTTGCCGCGGGGAATGCCGAAAGAAATGTCGTTCAAGATGACACGATCCCCGTAGCCGAAGCTGAGGTTTTTGAGTTCAACCAGCAGTGGAGAGTTGGGCAAGGTCATGTGTGAAAAAACAAAAGCCGGGGTCGCCGGCTTTTGAAGGATAAGGCGTTCAGGTGAAGCTTGTGTGAACCTGTTCGGTTTTGCAAGCTTTCCTGTCTGCGATCATTTTAGCGGGGTAAGTCGCTGGTTCCCATTAAGAATTCATCAATTGAACGGGCGGCTTGGCGACCTTCGCGAATGGCCCACACCACCAAGGACTGGCCGCGACGCATGTCGCCTGCTGCAAAAACCTTGGGCACATTGGTGGCATAGCCGCCGGTGAAGTCGGTGCTGGCTTTGGCATTGCCACGGTTGTCTTTGTCCACGCCAAAGGCGTCCAAGATGGTGGCAACAGGGTTCACAAAGCCCATGGCCAAGAACACCATGTCGGCTGGGTAAGTTTTTTCGGAGCCTGGCACGTTGACCAATTTGCCGTCTTTGAATTCGACTTCAACGGTTTTGAGACCTGTGACCTTGCCTTTTTCGCCAATGAATTCTTGGGTGGAAACGGCAAATTCGCGAGTGCAACCTTCTTCGTGGCTAGAGCTGGTGCGCAGTTTCAGAGGCCAGTAAGGCCATGTCAAAGGACGGTTTTCTTCTTCGGGCGGCTGGGGCATCACCTCAAACTGCGTGACGCTCTTCGCGCCATGGCGGTTGGAAGTACCGACGCAATCGCTACCGGTATCGCCGCCGCCAATCACGATGACGTGTTTGCCATCAGCGCGCAGTTGGTCATTGAGCTTGTCGCCGGCGTTCACTTTGTTTTGCTGTGGCAAAAATTCCATGGCGAAGTGAATGCCTGACAAATCGCGGCCAGGCACGTTCAAATCGCGTGATTGCTCTGAGCCACCGGTCAGCAACACCGCGTCAAAGTCTTTCTGGAGTTGCTCGGGGCTGATGGTTTCTTGCGACCAGTTGGTCACTTTGGAACCCGCAGGCAGACTGCCCACCATGACGCCGGTTTTGAGGGTCACGCCTTCGGCGACCAACTGCTCAGCACGGCGGTCGATGTGCGATTTTTCCATTTTGAAATCGGGAATGCCGTAGCGCAGCAAGCCACCAATGCGGTCGTTCTTTTCGAACAAAGTCACATCGTGACCGGCGCGCGCCAATTGCTGGGCAGCCGCCATGCCGGCGGGGCCAGAGCCCACCACAGCCACTTTTTTGCCTGTTTTGTGCGTGGCAGGACGGGGCTTGACCCAGCCCTCTTGCCAAGCACGGTCAATGATGGCGTGCTCAATCGACTTGATGCCCACGGCATCGTCGGCCACATTCAAAGTGCAAGCGGCTTCGCAAGGTGCAGGGCAAATGCGGCCCGTGAACTCTGGAAAGTTGTTGGTGCTGTGCAG
>CANKOT010000032.1 GCA_947484245.1 Comamonadaceae bacterium | reverse complement strand
AGAACACCAACATGGCGCTCAAGTACTCTGATTACGGCTACATCATGGAGTCGGGTCGCATCGTGATGGACGGCGCGGCCGAAGACCTCCGGACCAACGAAGACGTGAAAGAGTTTTACTTGGGCATGGGCGGCGGCGAGCGCAAGAGCTTTAAAGATGTGAAGAGCTACAAACGACGCAAGCGTTGGTTGGCTTAATTTTTTCCAATCACATTCAAAGGATTAGTATGAACACGCACATGGATGCATTGGAAACGCGCGACCCTGCCGAGCGCGAAGCTGCCCTGCTGGCGGCCTTGCCTGCGCAAATTGCACACGCACAAAAAAATGCGGCTGCCTTTGCAGACATTTTGAAAGACGTGAACGCCGCCGACATCACGTCGCGCGCTGCACTGGCCAAGTTGCCAGTGATCCGTAAATACGAATTGCTTGAAAAACAAAAAGCCTCACGTGCCGCGGGTGGCAATGTGTTTGGTGGCTTCAGTGCTGTGAGCTATGGCTCAAAAATGCCACGCGTGTTTTCAAGCCCAGGCCCTTTGTATGAGCCTGAAGGTTCCGGCCCCGATTACTGGCGCATGGCGCGTGCCATTGCGGCGGCTGGCTTTCAGTCGGGTGAACTCATTCACAACTGTTTCAGCTACCACTTCACGCCTGCGGGCTCCATGATGGAAACCGGTGCCCATGCCTTGGGCTGCACGGTGTTCCCTGGCGGCATTGGCCAAACCGAACAACAAGTGCAAGCCATGGCTGAGTTGCAGCCGGCGGGCTACATTGGCACCCCCAGTTTCTTAAAAATCATTCTTGAAAAAGCGGCTGAAATGGGTGTGGCCTTGCCTTCTGTGAAAAAAGCCTTGGTCTCTGGCGAAGCCTTTCCACCAAGCTTGCGTGATTGGATGACTGAACGCGGGGTCAATGCTTTTCAGTGCTATGCCACGGCAGATGTGGGCCTCATTGCCTATGAAACAAGCGCCCGCCAAGGGCTGGTGATTGACGAAGGCGTGATGGTTGAAATTGTGCGGCCTGGCACAGGTGACCCCGTGCCCGAAGGCGAGGTGGGTGAATTGGTCATCACCAGCTTGAACCCAGACTATCCCTTGATTCGTTTTGGCACCGGTGACTTGTCTGCCATTTTGAGTGGCCATTGTCCTACTGGCCGAACCAAGCAGCGCATCAAAGGCTGGATGGGGCGCGCAGATCAAACCACCAAAGTGCGCGGTATGTTTGTGCATCCCGGCCAAGTGGCTGAGGTGGTCAAGCGCTTTCCATCTGCATTGCGCGCCCGCCTCATTGTTCAAGGCGAGATGGCCAACGACAGCATGGCACTGCATGTGGAAACCACATCGGGCAGCGGCGCAGAAACTGAGCTAAAGGCGCAAATTGCGGAGGCCATTCGCGATATCACCAAGTTGCGCAGTGAGGTGCATTTGGTCGCGCCCGGCACTTTGGCCAACGATGGCAAAGTGATCGAGGACGCGCGCAGTTATCAATAGGGCTTGTATCAAAAGCACCCTTTCAGTGCCTTATCCATTAACTTGGCGCAAAAGGGGTTCATTGGCTCAGTCCGTAATCCCTATTTCTTGAGTGCTTAGTGTTGTTGCTAGGGACTGTTTCACTGCAATGCCGCTACACTATTTGTTCTTTCACAGGAGAAAAAATGAAACGTTTGTTAGTGATTGCCGCCGCCGCTTTAACTCTGGTGGCGCAAGCTCAAAATTTCCCGGGCTCCAAGCCAATTTCAATTGTGGTTCCCTTTGCTGCAGGGGGCCCCACCGACAAAGTAGCCCGAGACCTGGGCGTAGCCATGGCCAAGACCATGCCAGGCGGCAATTTTGTGGTGGAAAACGTGGCCGGTGCGGGTGGCACGATTGGCGCTAGCAAGGTGGCACGCGCCAACCCCGACGGTCATACTTTGCTGTTGTTCCATATCGGCATGGCCGCTACGCCAGCCCTGTATCGCAAACTTTCTTACAAGCCCCTCGAAGACTTTGAGTTCTTGGGCATGGTCAACGATGTGCCCATGACCTTGATTGGTAAGCCTCAGTTGCCTGCCAACAATTACCGCGATTTCGAAAACTACATTCGCGCCAATGGTGGCAAGTTGAACATTGCCCATGCGGGCTTGGGTTCAGCCTCGCACATTTGCGGCATGTTGTGGCAAGCACAGTTGCAGACCAAAGAAGCCATGACCACCATTCCTTTTGGCGGCACGGCACCTGCGATGAACGCATTGCTTGGCGGTCAGGTCGACGTGATGTGCGATCAAACCACCAACACCACCGCGCAAATTGAGTCGGGTCGCGTCAAGGCTTTTGCGGTTACAACGGCCAAGCCCCTGTCAGATCACAAATTACTCAAGTACTACCCTTCTTTGCAAGAAATGGGCATGAAAGGTTTTGACCTCACCATTTGGCACGGTCTTTATGCGCCAAAGGGCACACCCGCCGCCATTACTACTGCCTTGAATGAAGCCATGAAAAAAGCTTTGAAGGACCCTGAGTTCATCAAGAAGCAAGTAGACCTGGGCGCTTTGGTTGTGACTGACAAGCGAGTCGAGCCTGCTGAACACAAAAAGTTTGTGGCTGCAGAGATTCAAAAAATCAAGACTGCAGTTGACGCCAGCGGTAAGTACGCTGACTGATACAGGCTTGCATTGCTTCTCCCAAAAAACCGCTCACTGAGCGGTTTTTTGTTGCACGGCGCATCGTCACTTAATTGACAAACTGCTCCGAGCCCACAATGCCCAGCTTGTTTAAGCCCAAGCGTTGCGCGCTGGCCATCACCAGCACCACGGCTTCGTACTTGGCCTTGGCGTGTGAGCGAATGTGCAACTCGGGCTGCGGCTGAATGGCTGCAGCCGCGAGCAGTTTGGCTTCCAAGTCGGCGCGATCTGAAACAGGTTTGCCATTCCAATTGATCACGCTCTTGGCGTCCACATCGATCTTGATCACCACGGGTGCCACTTTATTGGCGGGCGGTGTGGACACGGGCATGTCCAAATTCACAGAGTGAAGTTGCGCCGGAATGGTGATGATCAACATGATCAAGAGCACCAGCATCACGTCAATCAAGGGCGTGGTGTTGATCTCCATCATCACTTCGGGTTCCTCACTCGAACTGGAGCCTAGGTTCATTGCCATGGTCTTGTTCCTTTATTGCGGCTCGGTGATGAACCCGACCTTTGTGATGCCAGCGCGCTGTACCGCATACATCACACGGCCCACCGACTCAAAGTCACTCTTGCCATCACCCCTGATCTGAACTTCGGGTTGAGGTTTCATGACGGCAAACTTCTTCATGCGTTGTAGCAAGTCATCTGAGTTTTTAATGGGCGTGTCGTACAAGAAAATCTGACCCTTCACATCCACAGAGATGATCACGTTCTCAGGCTTGGTTTCTCGAACCATGTTTTTTTCCAGAGGCAAGTCCACCTTGATGGACGTTGTGACCACCGGAATGGTGATCAAGAAGATGATCAACAAAACCAACATCACGTCCACCAAAGGCGTGGTGTTGATCTCACTCATGATTTCATCGTCATTGTCTGAACCGATGTTCATTGCCATGATGGGCCTCTCAATAGGTTGAGCTTGTGGACAAGAAGGTCGTGCCTTGATTTATTTGTTGCTAGAGGCCAGCAACACAGAGTGCAAGTCAGAACCGAAAGCGTTCACATCTTCCATCACTGCTTTGTTACGGCGCACCAACCAGTTGTAACCCAGCACTGCAGGCACGGCGACAGCCAAACCAATGGCCGTCATGATCAAGGACTCGCCCACAGGGCCGGCCACTTTGTCGATCGACGCTTGGCCCGACATGCCAATCTTCACAAGCGCGTTGTAGATACCCCAAACCGTGCCGAACAAACCCACAAAAGGCGATGTGGAGCCCACCGTGGCGAGCACTGCTAGGCCGTCTTGCATGCGGCTTTGAACGTTGCCAATGGCGCGCTGAATGTTCTGTGTGGTCCATGTGTTGAAGTCAACCGCGCCAAGCAGACCGGTGTGTTTGTTGGCGCTCTCAAGCCCCTTTTCTGCAATGAAGCGGAAAGGGCTGTCCTCAGCCAAGCTGTCTGCGCCTTCACGCAAAGAAGCGGCCTTCCAGAATGATGCTTGCGCAGCCGCTGCAAACTTGGCAGCTTTTGATTGCTCAAAGAACTTGGTGATGATCACATACCAAGAGCCCATGGACATGATCACCAAGATGAGCAAGGTGCCTTTGGCCACGATATCCCCTTGGGCCCACAGGGCGCCAAGGCCGTAGGGGTTGGCGTCATGGGCGCCTGCAGACGTTGCGGTTTCTGCAACAGCGGGCGCAGGTGCAGCTGCGGGTGTCGCCACTTCAGGTGCGGGTGCAGCGGCAACGGGTGCAGCAGGCGTCGCCTCTTTCGGCTTGGCCGCAAAGCTGTGGCTGGCCAAGGACAGCCCCGCTACCAAACCGATAGCTAGCACGACTGTTTTGAGTTGCTTGATCATGGAAAGACTCCTCTGAAACTGATTCAATTTAAAAAATGGTCAACAAAATGTGGGGTGGTGCCAATGGGGTACTGATGAGGTGCTGATGAGGTGCTTTAGGTGTCTTGGGCCACTTGTCTAAACGTGTTTATTCCAAGCGCCATGTGAATTTCATGCTTGCCCAGCTTTGCTGGGGCTTGCCGTCCACCGTGCCAGGCTTGAACTGACACTTGGACAAACCGGCCCTCGCCGCCTCGTCCAAGCGCCTAAAGCCCGAAGACTTCTCAATGGCAGATTCAAGGACCTTGCCGTCCACGCCCACCAAGAATTTAAGCTGCACAGTGCCCTCTTCCTCCAAGCGCTTGGAGGCGCTGGGGTACTCGGGCTTCTCGCAACTCGAAGCGCTGATGATGGCTGAGGTGATCATCACGGGGGCGGGAGCGGGAGTGGGCGCCGGATTGCTTTGCACGGGCAAAGGTGAAGGCGGCGCCACAGGCTGCGGCGTGTTGGACACCGCCGCAATGGCGTTCACGGGCGGAGGCGCAGCCACTTGAAGGTCCACAGGCGGCACATAAGCGGGCGGCGGTGGCGGCAAATTCTTTAGCGGCGGCGGTGGGGGTGGCGGGGGTGGTGGAATGTCTGGCTTGGTCTCTTCCAATAGAACAGCCTCAACCGGCCCTTTGACCACTGTCATGACCTTGCGAGCGAGCCCGGCGTTGATGGCCCAAAACAGCAGGCCGTGTAACACCACCACAACGGTCAAGCCGATCAAGTGTTTGCGGGATGTTCGCTGCCGGCTGGCGTAATCAATCATGGAGCAAGTACTCGTTCTTCATTGGAATTGCGCAACCGTATTTTGACGCTGAAAAGCCTTGAACAGCAAGCTCGATAGGTCGAAATTGTCATTAAGTTACACAATTAATCTTTTTGCTGAGCACTGGACGCTGCTGCTTTGAGTGCAAACTCGGCACGCAGTGCGCGCAGTTTTTCACGAGGGTCTTCTTTGATCGTGTTTTTGTCCAGCGCCATCTCTTGAATAAATCGGCTTGGCAGTGCGGCGATGGTTTCTCGGCCTTTCTTGCGTCGCTGGGTCCAACTCACAGCCAAAGTTCTTTGTGCGCGTGTAATGCCCACATACATCAAGCGTCGCTCTTCTTGAAGGCGCGTGAGTTGCCCGTCAGCATGCACTTGGGCATCAATGGACTCTTTGTTGTCTTCGTCCATTTTGAAGGGCAATAAACCTTCGTTGACACCCACCAACATCACATGCGGCCACTCCAAACCCTTGGAGGCGTGCAAGGTTGAAAGGGTGACCACATTGGGGTCTTGTTCGCGCTCGTTCAGCGTAGACAACAAGGAAATAGTTTGCGCCACCTCTAGCAATGATTTGAACTCAGCGGCCACACTGACACCTGCGGCGTCATCAATGGTGCCACCACACCGCCCAGACATCCAATCGACAAATTCCAAGACATGGGCCCAACGCGCTGCCGCTACTTTTTCGTTGTCTTCGCCGTCGTACAAATATTTTTCATAGCCGATCTCTTTCAGCCATTGCAACAAAAAAGCTTTGGCATCCTCAGCGCCATGGGTGCGTTTGGCGCGGTATTCCAAATCGTTCATGTAACGGCCAAACTCATGCAGGCTGCCGACTGCACGCGCAGACAGCCGGCTGCCCAAGCTGTTAGAAAACAAAGCTTCAAACAAACTGAGTTTGTACTGACTCGCCAAGGTGCCAAGACCGGCCAAAGTTTGATGCCCTATGCCGCGCTTAGGGCTGGTGACAGCACGCAAGAAAGCAGGGTCGTCGTCATTGTTGACCCACAAACGAAACCAAGCACACAAGTCTTTGATTTCTGCGCGATCAAAAAAACTTTGCCCACCCGAAACTTTGTAGGGAATTTGTGCGCGCCTTAATGCCTTTTCAAAAGGTTTGGCCATGTGATTGGCACGGTACAAAATAGCAAACTCTTTGAAGTCACGGTATTGCACGCCGCCTACGGTGGTGGTGGCCGTGCCTGCCCGCAAGGATTGAATGCGCGCCACCATGCGTTCGGCTTCGTGCTCTTCGTTGTCTGCATCCACCACTCGCACCGGTTCGCCTTCACCCAATTTTGAGAATAGTGTTTTTGGAAAGAGCTTTGGATTGGGGCCAATGACGTTGTTGGCTGCGCGCAAGATGGCGCTGGTGGAACGGTAGTTTTGCTCCAGCTTCACCACCTTCAACTGCGGAAAGTCCAGGGGTAATTTTTTCAAGTTGTCCAAGGTGGCGCCGCGCCATCCGTAGATGGATTGATCGTCATCGCCCACCGCGGTAAAGCGTGCGCGCTCGCCCACCAAATGCTTCAGCACTTCGTATTGCGTGGCATTGGTGTCTTGGTATTCATCGACCAGTACATGGCCCATGGCGGCTTGCCAGCGTTCACGCACTTCAGGAAACTGCGCCAACAATTTCAAAGGCAAACCAATGAGGTCATCAAAGTCCACACTTTGATATGCAGACAAGCGCTCTTCGTATCGACTCATGATTTTGGCGATGATGCGCTCGCTGTCGGTCTTGGCCTGCGCTTGCGCTTGTGCGGCATTGAGGCCAGCGTTTTTCCAAGCACTGATGGCCCATTGCCATTGACGCGCGGTATTGGCATCGGTGGTGCCGCCGCAGTCTTTCAGAATGCTGGTGACATCATCAGAATCCAAAATGCTGAACTGGGGTTTGAGGCCTAACTCATGCCCGTCTTGACGCATGATGCGCACGCCTAAAGCATGGAAGGTGCAAATCGTGACCTCTTGCGCGCCTTTGCCAATGAGTTTTTTGGCGCGTTCGCGCATTTCGCTGGCGGCTTTGTTGGTAAACGTGATGGCAGCAATGCGTTTGGGCGCCAGACCCACTTCAATCAATTGCGCAATTTTTTGGGTAATCACGCGCGTTTTGCCCGAGCCTGCACCCGCCAAAACCAAGCAAGGGCCTTTGACGTAATGGACGGCTTCAAGTTGTGCGGAATTTAAACCGAAGGTGGGCGAGGACATGCTGCAGAAAAAAATTCACGGCGATTAAAAGGAATGCGCTGCGAGGTGCTGAATCATAGCGGGCAAAAAGAGGGTACTCACGTGAGCCATTTCAAGCTGTATTTCTAAGGTGCATTTCCAAGGCACAATGTGAGCCATGTTAGATGTCTTGCAGGTCACCTTTCCGTTCTTCGCCTTGGTTTTGTGCGGCTACATCGCAGCGCGCCGAAAAATGTTGCCCTTTGAGGCCATTCCCGGCTTGAACGGCTTCGTGCTTTACTTTGCCTTGCCCTCCATGTTGTTCCGCTTCGGTGCCAGCACGCCCATTGCACAACTTTTAGATGCCGGTGCTTTTTTCATGTATTTGTTTTGCGCCTTGGTCATGGTGGCTTTTGTGGTGGCTGTCACGCTGAACAAGCGCATCGGTTGGAACGACGCAGCTTTTGGTGCCTTGGTGGGCGCATTTCCCAACACAGGATTCATGGGTGTTCCACTGTTAGTCGCTTTGTTAGGCCCGGCGGCTGCAGGGCCAGCCATCGTCACCATCGTCATTGACATGGTCATCACCACGTCCTTGTGCATTGCGTTGTCCCGACTCGACAGTGCCGGCGAACAGGGTGTGGGCCCAGCTGCTAAAAATGCTTTGTGGAGCATGGCCAAAAACCCCCTGCCGTGGTCCATCTTATTGGGCACTTTGTTCTCTGCATTCCAAGGCGAACTACCTTCGCCTGTTGCCAAGACCGTGGCACTGTTGGCCGATGCCGCTTCACCCGTCGCCTTGTTCACGATTGGTGCCGTGCTGGCGCGTTCACAAAAAATTGCACACCACGAACAGCATGGCCCTTTGACATGGCAAGACTACGTGCCCGTGGCGTTCATCAAATTATTCTTGCATCCATTGCTGGTCTTGGCGGTGGGCTTGGCGGTCATCTCCATGGGTGTTCCCATTGATGTGTTCGCGCTCAAAGTCATGGTGCTGGTGGCCGCATTGCCCAGTGCCAGCAATGTCTCCATGTTGGCTGAACGCTTTGGCGCCGACAACGGCCGCATCGCCAGAATTATTTTGGTCTCTACGGCTGCCGCGTTTTTGACTTTTTCGGGCGCGGTGGCGCTGCTCAAATAATCACATCATCAAATGGCCAAGGGGTCAACATCGACCAGCCATCGAATTAATCCTTTGTGTTCTGGTGCAGATCTAGATTCATGCAGCACATGTTGCAAGATCTCTAAAGTTTTGTGCAGGGCTTTTCTCGAGGGGCATTCAAGCAGCATTTGTGCGCGCTCTACATTGGCCACACGCTGGATGCTCAAGGGCACCGCAGGAAACAAACTCACTTCGGCAACGAGCGCGGCGTCCTCTTCGCTCAATTCACTGAGAAATTCTTGCAGGCTTGCGTGACCATGATTTAAGAAAGCTTGCGCCACCCCTTGGGTTCTGGCGTCGCTGCGAATCAGCGCTTGAAAGCTGTGTGGCGGAAGACCTGCTTCCAATCGCTCCTTCAATTGCTGTTCGGCAAATGCAGGGTAGTCATGTTTTTTGAGGGCTTCAAACAAAGCATGTGAGGGGTGAAACGTTTGGACCCACATTTCACTGCTGGCACTTTGTGCAGCGTCTCGCCCAGCACGGCCACCCGCTTGCATCAGCAGCGCAAACAATCGCTCAGGCGCTCTGAAATCACTGGAAAACAATGCGCCATCGGGATTGATGGCCGCCACCAGGGTAATGCGCCTAAAGTCGTGTCCCTTGGCGATCATTTGCGTGCCCACCAGCACATCGACTTCACCGCTGTGCACCCCTGCCAACTGCGCTTCAAGCGAGCCCTTCAGCTTGGTGCTGTCGGCATCAATGCGCATCACCTTGACGGGCTGACCATCAGGCCGCTTGACGTCCACCAATAACGCCGCCAAATGCTCCTCGAGTTGCTCGGTGCCGCGACCCATCGGGGCAATGTCGGCATTGCCACACGAGGGGCAAGCGCGCGGCACATTTTGCGTGAATCCGCAATGATGACAGCGCAGGGTGCGGTCAATTTTGTGAAACACCCTGAAGGCACTGCAATGCGAACATTCACTTTTCCAACCGCAATCGGCGCAGTGCAGAACAGGGGCATAGCCACGTCGATTTAACAACAACATGCTTTGCTCGCCCTTGGCCACACGCGCTTGAATGGCCGCCATCAGGGGCGCCGATAAAACTGTTTTGCGCGGCTGGTGGTTCATGTCGACACGGCGCACAAATGGCAATTGCCCCGCACCTATTCGCGTGGGCATTTCTAAGCGCAGGTATCGACCACCCTCTTGGGAGGGGCGGCTGTGGTGCCAACTTTCAAGAGAAGGTGTGGCCGATCCCAGAATCACTTTGGCGCCTTCTAGGCGGCCGCGATAAACCGCCAAATCACGCGCTGAATATCTCGCACCCTCTTGTTGTTTGTAGCTGGCGTCATGCTCTTCGTCCACCACAATCCATTTCAAGTTTGGCATGGAGGCAAAGACCGCCATGCGCGTTCCGAGAACAATGCGCGCGCTGCCCTTGTGTGCCGCCAGCCAACTCTTCAAACGTTGTGGCCCCGTCATGCCACTGTGCATGGACACCACGCCCTCAGCGCCAAACCGGGCCTTCACTCGTTCTTCGAGCTGCGGCGTTAAATTGATCTCGGGCACCATCATGAGCGCTTGCGCTTGAGGGTCTTGTGCCAAGCTGCGCGCAATGGCCTGTAAATAAACTTCGGTTTTCCCGCTGCCCGTGGCACCATGAATCAGAAAAGGACCGTTGCTTTCTGCCATTTGAGACAGCACGTGGCTTTGTTGTTCAGACAAGGGCCAGGGCGACTGCAATGAAGCCTCAATTTGTTCAGGGCTGACCTTGTGTTTTTGAAGGCGTCCGTCCAATTGCGCCGGTGTGAGATCGCGCAATTGAGGCGGCAATGCGGCCATGGCCACTTCGCCAATCGACCTTTGGTAATACTGCGCCGCAAACTGTACCAATTGCCGCCAATGCAAACTCATGGGCATCACACCCTCTAAAACTGCCGCAATGTTTCGAACTTGATGCGCAGCCATGTTAGGGGGCGCTGTGTCATGAAGTCCCCAAACCACGCCCAAGACTTCACGGCTGCCAAATGGCACCCGCACCAATGCCCCTGCAAGCACCTGTAAATCAGTGGCGTAGGTGAGTAAGCCGCCCACTTGGCTGTGGGCTGGCGCTGAAACCGCGACATCAAGCCATTTCTGCATTCACAACCTTGTGTTGACGCTAACCGATGTCAAAGATCTTAATTCTGACGGCTCGTAGCTCATAAAATTTCTGGGAAACACGGGTAAGTTGTTGTTTTTCATGATCTTTAGAAGGTGTCCCAAGAAACTGTGGATAACTTTGTTGAAAACCCTGCAAGATGCCGCGCAAAGCCTTGAAAAATAAGGGTTTGATTGGATTGCTTGCGAACTGAGCATAAAGATAAATCTGAACAAAATCAATGACTTATGAAAAATGGCCGCGTCGTGTAGGCGACACAAAGCGTCAGAGAATTTTAAAAAGCAAGGGGTGAACTTTTGTGCATAAGTTAATAGAAAAAACCCAAAAATATTTAAATTTTTGGGTTTTTTTGCTTGATTTCTGTGTAAGTGAATTCGGCCACCCAGAAAATCATCGGCGCAAGGCTTTGGAATGGCTGTGAACCGCTTCGACCAGCGCAGAAACATGCTCTGGCGGCGTAAATTGGCTGATGCCGTGGCCCAAATTGAAGATGTGCGTAGGGCCCGTGCTTTGGGTATCGGTATGAGGCTTGCCGAAACTGTCTAAAACGCGAATCACTTCTTTTTGAATTTGAGCCGGGGGTGCAAACAAAACATGGGGATCAATGTTGCCTTGCAAGGCTTTTCCGGGGCCATTCACGGCGCCGCCCACCAATTGGCGAGCGCGGGCCAAGTTCATGGTCCAGTCCAGTCCCAAGACCTCGCAATCTAGACGGCCCATCTCCTCCAGCCACAGGCCACCGCCCTTAGTGAATACAAGCCGCGGAATCTGTGCCCCGTTGTGTTCCTTTTTAAGCAAAGCCAATACTTTGGCGGTGTAGGCCAGGCTGAATTCTTGAAACGCCGCGTCGGCCAAGACGCCGCCCCAGCTGTCAAAAATCATGACGGCTTGCGCACCCGCCTCAATTTGAGTGTTGAGGTAGGTGGCCACAGCTTGTGCGTTGACTTCAAGCACACGGTGCATCAAATCAGGACGCCCGTAAAGCATGGACTTGACCAAACGGTAGTCGTCCGAGCCTTTGCCCTCCACCATGTAGCAGGCTAAGGTCCACGGACTGCCAGAAAAACCAATCAGGGGAACGCGACCGTTCAGTGCTTTGCGAATGGAGGTGACCGCATCAAACACATAGCGCAGCTTGGCCATGTCGGGCACGTGCAATTCGGCCACAGCAGCTTCGTCTCGGACTGTCTTTGCAAATCGAGGTCCCTCGCCCTGTTCAAAGCTCAAACCCAAGCCCATGGCATCGGGGACCGTCAGAATGTCGCTGAACAAAATGGCCGCATCAAGGGGGTAGCGCGCCAAGGGTTGCAAAGTCACCTCGGTGGCAAAGTCCACATTGGTGGCGAGCCCCATGAAGCTGCCGGCTTTAGCGCGAGTGGCGCAATACTCTGGCAAATATCGACCCGCTTGTCGCATGAGCCACACGGGTGTGTGGTCAGTCGCTTGGCGCAAGCAGGCGCGTAAAAAGGTATCGTTTTGTAGCGGTGCGAAACTGGCAGAGGTCATAAAAATTAAGTCTTTTCAATCGGGCTGCGATATTCTCGCAGACAGGCGCCCCCCAAAACCTCAATTGACAAGGGTCGATGCAAATTTAAGGCGCGGTTTTAACTTGGCCCAGGGCATTTTGAACTTCCTTGACTGAAGGCAGTTCAGAAAGAATCACGACGGGTGCACCTGGGGCATACCAGGCATAGACCGGCAAACCATTGCGGCCCAATTCGTTCAGCGCTTTTGTAATGGCGGGGGCATACCGCGTCCAGTCTGCCCTTAAAAGCAGGACCTTCTTTTGGGCAAAGTCATTCAGCAATGCCGCATCGGCAAAGGTGGTCTTCTTATTGAATTGACAGGTGACACACCAAGCGGCTGTGAAGTCCACAAACACGGGACGGCCTGCTTGACGGGCGCCAGAGACTTTTTCTGCAGACCAAGCCTCCCAAACCACGGGCTGAGGAGAGGCTGCACCGTCACTAGAGCCGGTGGCACTGATCGCGCTAGGCGGGTCGACCTGCGTGTTTTCCCATGTACCGGTCTGCAGGCCGAGCACCCAGACAAGCCAAATGGCCGTGGCATACATGGGCAGGGCCATGATGTGGCGGAAGGTGGCCATCCAAGCCCCTGGGCGTGGCAGGAATCGAACCCAAGAGGCGCTGAACGACACCAAAATAAACGGCAGCGCCATGCCGATGCCCATGAAGGCAAAGATGGGCAAGGCCTGCCAAGTTGGAAAGCCAATGGCCAAGCCCAATGAGGCGCCCATGAAGGGGGCCGTACAAGGCGATGCAATGAGGACCGCAAAAACACCCGACCACAGGGCGTTGGTTGCAGGGTGGGCCCATTGAAAACTCGAGACCGAACTGGGCACAAAGGATCCAAACTCAAACAGCCCCGATAAGTTCAGACCTATCACAACAAACATGAAGGCCAATGCGCCGACGACCCAAGGCGATTGCAATTGGAAACCCCAGCCCAATTGCGATCCTGCGGCGCGCAGACCCAACATCACGCCGCCCAGCAATAAGAAAGAAACCAAGACACCGACGCTGAATGCCCAAGCCGAAAGTCGCATCTCTTTGGGACGATCAGCTTGTTGTGTGATGCTTAACAACTTGATGGCCAAGACGGGAAAAACGCAGGGCATGAAATTCAATAAAACACCGCCCAAAAAAGCACCCAGCAAAGCCAAGACCCATGTGGCAAATGGTGCTGCATTCAGGGCGCTTGCTGCCGCGGCTGCTGTGTTGTTTGGGTCATTGCCTGTTGCCTTGAGGTCTTGGGTAAATTCTTGCCACTGTCCTTGCACGGGTGTCTCAAAAGTCCACTGCAGACCCGTGGGCGATTTGGCCGTGCCCTGCACCAACAGCCATGACATCCGCCGAGGGCTGTCCATGCGCTCACTGGAAACTTGGACAATGACTTCGACTTGATTCGAAGTCGTGTCATTTGAGTTTTGAATTTGCGGCGAGGCACTGTTGAGGACCACATTGGCAGTCTGCGGAAAAATAGTCCACGGGCCATTGCTTAATTCAGGAGGCAGTCCCGCCACTTTCAATTGAACAGATCGGCCGTCGCTCGAGATGACCGCCTGGTGCGCCCCCTTCAAAACTTGGGCTTGTTGAGAAAGCGCTTTTTGAAACGCTTCAGCTGCCATCGAGGTGGTGCTGTGAAGCGGCACGCTGAGACTGAAATCACCCTCTTGGGGGATGCATTCTTGTTTGCAAACCAGCCAATTGGCGTGCAATTGAAATTGCACCTCAGCAGTGGCCGGCGTGGTTTTAAATTGGGGGCTAATTTTGAAGGGGGTCACCAACATGACGGTGCCTTCGTAGCCAAAATTGGCCAGAGTGCCAATCGGGATTTTTTTGGGGGCAGGCCAAATTAAATCGCCAGCCACAATACCCGCTGGCAAGGTCCATTGAAGGTCAGTGGGCAATCCAGAATCACCAGGGTTGCGCCAATAGGTATGCCAATCGGCTTGGTGCACCAATTGCAAACCCAACCAAATTGTTTCGCCCGCTTGAATGCCTCTAGGCGCGTTAACAAACAAGGAGGCCTGAACTTGAGGCGTTTTGACGACATTCCCGACGGCCTGGCGTGCAGATGGATTGCCTAAAATTTGGGTTTGCGCCTGCACGGCGAAGCTGAAAATCATGCCCAATGCGGCCCAAGCCAGTGCCTTGAAAAGCTTCAAGGCAGCCGGCACAGAAAACACCTGAAACGACACCTGAAACAACACCAGAAACAACACCAGAAACAAAGATCGAGCTTGTTGCAAAGGCAAAGGCAAAGTTAACAATTTAGCGTGAAATGGCAGCATGAAATAGGTCAATTGGCAAGGGCACTGAAAGAATAACGCCACTCTACACCTCAAATTCCTTTCCCCAACTTCGCGGGTCTATTAAACTGCCAGCTTAGTAAACGGGCTCTCCATGTCACCCTCCACTTATTTTTGGTCAGATCTCAACACGCAAGACTTCGCAAGTTTGAACAAGTCGCGTGCCATTGCGGTGTTGCCTCTGGCCGCCACTGAGCAGCATGGGCCGCACTTGCCACTGTCGGTCGACACAGACATTGTGAATGGCGTGGTGCGCATTGCGATGCCCATTTTGAAAGAAGCCGCCCCCGACCTGCCCGTCTATTTTTTACCCACTCAAGCCATCGGTTTGAGCCCTGAACATGCCGCCTTTCCTGGCACCCTGACACTCAAGCCAGAAACCTTGATGCGATTGTGGACAGACATTGCCGAGTCGGTGAATGCAGCGGGCATTCACAAGCTGGTATTGTTCAATGCCCATGGTGGTCATGTGGGTGCCATGGATGTCGTCTCGCGTGATTTGCGAGCCCGGCTTGGCATGTTGGTGTACAGCGTGAGCTGGTATCAGCTGCCACTGCTGAATGCGGAAGGCAAAGATTTAAACGCCTTGTTTTCAGACCATGAACACAGGTTTGGTGTTCATGCGGGAGAGGTTGAAACTTCGGTCATGCTGGCGCTGAAGCCTGAATCCGTTCAGATGGACAAGGCACAAAATTTTCTCTCCACTTCAGAGGAAAGATCTGCAAAGTATTCTATTTTGGGGAATGGCAAAAGCGCCAAGTTGGCTTGGCAAATGCAAGATTACAACGCTGCGGGTGCTGCAGGCAATGCAACTGCAGCCACTGCAGCCAAAGGCCAAGCGCTGTTGGACGCTGCAGGCCGGTCGCTGGCCCAGTTGTTGGTAGAAATTGACCAACTGCCAGCCGACATTCTTAAATCTTAAATCTGCGGTAACTGCAGCTCGCAACTGCCTGGCAGAATTTGTTTGGGATATTCGCGCGTTGCATCTAAACAACCGCCATTTAGATAAACGCCTTTGGCGTCCCGCATTTTCATCATCCTCTCCGTCACAGACTGAAGCTTGACTGGATCGACCAGCGTATTGGCAACGCAGGCATCCACCACCGCTTCATCAATCCAAGGCTCACCGTTTTCTTTGATCTTCAGACCATCACGCCAGTGGTAAACCTCAACACATTTACGGAGCAAGGTGTAGGGTTGATCGCGTTTCCAAAAATTACTGAACAAACCGCTGCCCATGTAAATGACCCACGAGCCTTCGTAGCCCGTGACGTCCGAAGATGCCTCGTCTGGGTTGCGAAACCACAGCCTGTCACCTGGAACAAAAAAATGACTTGGCAAAGGTTCTTCAAGCGAGCCATATTCATGCAAAAAAACGTCGTGAAATTGCCCCGATCGCACGGCATGGACTTCATTTAATTTTTGCAAGCGACCCAGCAATTCTGGGTGGTGTGTGGCAGCTTCCTGCGCCAGCCCCAACAAAATGACATATTCGGAAGCGCGATAACAAGAAAAATCGTAGAGCTTGCCAGTGGCTTCAGGTTGAGTGGTGCCGACCAAGGCCTCGATCAAGCTTTGGCCTGACTGCAACACAAACCCCGCCTCTTCCACATAGCGCCAAAAGTGATCTGGACGTTCTGCGGCGCCGGTATTGAATGCAAGCGCTGTTTTTCTTGCCGCCAGCGCAATATTTTCGCGAACCCTTAGGCCGCTGGCCAAGGCTTCAAGTGAGTCAAATGCAAAGCCGATGGGACTGACCAAAAGTGCCCACAAAATTTCTTGCTTGAGTTGAGCAGCGATGGCGTGAAAAGAGAGGGTGTTGCTGTCTGGTGCAAACGTGGCCATCCAAGCATCGCTCATGCGGCATTGAAGTCCACCGGGAACGGCAGCCAGTTGGAGCCCATCTGTAATGCCATGCGATTTAAAAAAGTCGAGGCATTCGGCAGGCTTGCATTGACCCACTTTCACGCCTTCAACATTGAAGTGCTGCAAAAAGGATGCGGGCGCAATCTGCATAAGAGACATTCTTACAACAATCTACGAATACAGCTATCGGTAAAAACGCTAAAGAAACGACAGGGCAATCAAAGCTGAATGCTCAGGCGTAAGTGATCCAAGCTTGATGTTCTTCGCTGTCTAAGTGAGGCAGGTTATTGTACGAGAGCAGCATGTGCCTTTTCGCCGTGAATACAAACTCTGCAATGGCCGTATTGCGAATGCGCAAGTTGAGTTCAATCGCTGTGTCCGCAGGTGCGCCAAGCACCCACCCCACTGCCGTTGAAATGGGACCACCGCTAGACACAACCAAGACGCGGCCTTGGTAGTTTTCTCTGACATGTTGCAAAACTTCCTGGATGCCACTTGAAAATTCTGCGAAGCTGGGCATGCCCTTCGGTTTTGATTCCCCCGCTGTCCATTGTTGCAACGCCGACCGCAATAACCTGAAGTGATGTTTGTACATTTCTGGCGAGTCGGGTTTGGGCAAGGGCTCTGGATGCACCGTTTCAATCAGGGCATGGCTGTCATACTCATTCAGTGCGGGCCAGATTTCAGGGGCCATGTTCAGTTGGGCGCCCTCTGCGATGGCCTCCCAAGTTTGCCGATGCCGCTTCAGGCTGCCCATCAACACCGCATCAAATTGAAGCACATTGGACCTGGAGGGCGTGCTGGCAGCTGCGCGCCAATACTCGCCCAAGCGTATACCCTGTCGCTTGCCTAAATCGCTGAGTTGGTCGTAATCGTCGGCGCCGAACGAGGCCTGACCATGGCGCACTAATATCAGTTGTCCCATGGCATGAGTTTATAGCGACTTCAACCGCGCCATGTGTCACCTAGATGATGCCTCTGACCAGAATCAAAGACTGGTTTGAAAGATCCAAACGGCTGTGAAAATTAAGGCCAGTGCCATGCAGCGATTGAAGACGAGAAGACGCTTGCCCTGTGAAAGCCATTCGCGCAGCAAACTGCCCATCAGCGCATAGAGCAAATTACTGAACAAGCCAAAACTCATCATGAGGGGTAACAAAATTAAACACCGCGCCACAGCATCGTCCTTACCCGCTACCCAACCTGCCACCAAAGACAAAGCCAGCATCCAAGCCTTGATGTTCAAAAATTGCACGGCAACGCCCTGAAAAAAAGTAATGTTCAAGCGATTTGCATCGGCATCTTGCAATGTGTGATTGCCCCAAAGTCGATACGCCATCCATAGCAAATAAAGCGTCCCGCCGGCCATGATGAGCCAGCGCAAGGCTGGCACGGCGAGGACTAAATTTCCCAGACCTACCATGCACAGTGTGAGCAGAAGGCCCCAACCTATTGGCACAGCCAAGATGAACTTCAGCGCGGCGCGCAAGCCTTGGTTGGCTGCAATGGCGGTTGACAAGGCGGTATTGGGGCCGGGCGTGAAACTGGCGGCTGTCGACAGCACCAACAAAGCCGTCCATTCCTCAGTACTTAAAACCCAGTTCATGATGCTGATAATATTTCCCAGCGCTCAAGGGCCGCCATTAAATCAACATCAATCTGTGCATCTCTTTCATACAAAGCTGTCGCCCTTGCAGGGTCTTTGGCAAACAATTCGCTGTCAGACATGGCTTCGCGAATTTGTTTTTGTTCCTCTTCCAAGTCTGCAATCAAGCTTGGCAAGCTTTCTAGCTCTCTTTGTTCTTTGTAGCTCAATTTAACGACGGACTTGGCCGTCGTCTTATCGATTGCTGGCGTCTTTGATGCAGCCGGTGATGCAGCCGGTGATGTTGTGACACCCACCTTGGAAGCAATTTGTGGTGATGTGTTACTGGTTGCCGGGACACCCGCCATTTTGGCCGCAGCCGCTTTGTTCTGCGCTTGAATGGTTTGGCTGCGTTGCGATTGCGTTAGCCAATCTTGCACGGAGCCTTCGTATTCACGCCAAAACCCCGGACTATCTTCCGTGGCTTCACAGGCAATGATGCTGGTGACCACGTTGTCCATGAAGGCGCGGTCGTGACTCACTAAAAAGACAGTGCCTTCGTAGTCTTGAAGCAACTCTTCAAGCAGCTCTAAGGTGTCAATGTCTAAGTCATTGGTGGGCTCGTCCAGCACCAAGACGTTAGCGGGTCTGGCAAATAAGCGTGCGAGCAACAATCGATTGCGCTCTCCGCCTGACAAAGACTTGACGGGCGACGAGGCGCGTGCTGGCGAGAACAAAAAATCGCCCAAATAACTTTTGACGTGTTGACGCTTGCTGCCAATTTCAATCCATTCACTGCCCGGACTGATGAAGTCTTCTAAAGAGGCTTCTAAGTCGAGTGCATTGCGCATTTGATCGAAATAGGCCACTTGTAAATTAGCGCCCTGTCGGATGTTGCCGCTGTCCGCAGCCAGTTCGCCCAGAATCATTTTCAGCAGCGTTGTTTTCCCGGCGCCATTAGGGCCCAATAAACCAATCTTGTCGCCGCGCAACAAAGTGGCCGTGAAGTCTTTCACAATCACTTTGTCAACACCTTCTGGTGAGGTGAAGGTCTTGCACACATCTGTGAGTTCGGCGACCAACTTGCCGCTGGGTGCGCCTGAGGCGACTTCCATCCGCACGCGGCCCACTTGTTCTCTTCGAGCGCTTCGCGTGGCACGCAAATGATCAAGTCGCGCAATGCGGCTTTGACTTCGTGTGCGTCGTGCCTCCACGCCTTTTCGAATCCAAACCTCTTCTTGCGCCAACAACTTATCAGCCTTTGCACTGATCACGGCCTCTTGGGCGAGTTGGTCTTCTTTGGTGATTTGATATTGTGCAAAGTTACCGGGATAACTTCGGAAGCGACCGCGGTCGAGCTCCAAAATACAGGTGGCAATGCGATCCAGAAAAGCGCGATCGTGCGTGATGGCCACCACGCTGCCTTTAAAGTCAATCAAGAGTTGCTCAAGCCAAGCGATAGAGTCCAAGTCCAAGTGGTTGGTGGGCTCATCTAGCAGCAGAACATCAGGATGCGTGACCAGTGCTTGGGCCAGTGCGACACGTTTGCGATTGCCTCCCGACAAGGTGCCCACCTTGGCGCCCGGGTCTAAGTGCAATCGATGCAGTGTTTCGTCAACGCGTTGTTCCCAGCCCCATCCATCCAGCGATTCAATTTGGCTTTGCAAGAGATCGAGATCGCCGATGCAATTGCTGTAGTCATCAATGAGTTTCATCACGGGGGCCAAACCGCGCTGCACTGATTCAAAAATGGTGTCATCCGTTTCAAGCAGGGGTTCTTGTGCCACGTAGGCAATCCGAACGCCCTGTTGCACATGCATCGTGCCGTCATCGGCGTGCTCCATGCCGGCCAGAATTTTCAGGAAAGAGGATTTGCCTGTGCCATTTCGACCAATCAGGCCAATTCTTTCTGAGGTTTCCAGGGCAAAGTCAGCGTGATCGAGCAGGGCAACATGGCCAAAAGCCAGTGATGCGTTGAGTAAAGTAATAAGAGCCATGCGGCGATTATCAATGGCAATGCGAAATTCTCAGAGAAGGCTTGCAGAGGCGTCAAAAAACATGCTATATTCGTCCTCCAAGTTGAAAAGTCACTTTTTGGCGGGTCGGGATACCGAAGGCAAGCGCTCCTAAATTGGAACGCTCGCACAAGTGATAAAGCCCCCGAGCAGTTTTTGAAAGTGTCATAACTTTTAAAAAAAGGAAAAAATTGAAAATTTTTTCAATGAGCACAAAAAACCGTGCTAGACTGCAAGGCTTCGCTGAAAACAACTGAAATTCAAATTTCAGCCTAAACAGCAAATCGGAATAAGCCCCGAGCAGTTTGAAATTGCAAACAGTTTAAAAAGTTTAAACTTTTTAGATCGGATGCAAAAGCACTCCAAAATAGTGCTACACTGCAAGGCTTCGCTGATCGCAGCGTGGTGCAACAAAACGACACTTTGTGTCTGGCCGTTGCGCATAAGATCTTTAAAAATATACAGCCGATAAGCGTGGGCGTTTGATGGCGATTGCCAAGTTCTACGGAACTAAGTCTTAATTGGCTTACAAACGCTCATGAAGATAGAAGTGAAGTTCACTTCAATTCCGTTTTTATGAGTTGCTCGAAAGAGCGAAAAAAAAATCAAGATCGAACTATAGAGTTTGATCCTGGCTCAGATTGAACGCTGGCGGAATGCTTTACACATGCAAGTCGAACGGTAGAGGGGGCAACCCCTTGAGAGT
>CANKOT010000031.1 GCA_947484245.1 Comamonadaceae bacterium | reverse complement strand
TTGAAGACGGCATGGCCTTGGAGCGTGAAATTTTCACCAACCTCATGATGACGCCCGAATCGCGTGCGCTGCGCCACATCTTCATGGCCGACAGAGCGGCTTCCAAAATTGCCGACGTGCCAGAAGACACAACCAAACGTAACATTGCTTCAGTAGCAGTCATTGGTGCTGGCACCATGGGCGGCGGTATTTCCATGAATTTCTTGAATGCAGGCATTCCCGTCAAGATGCTCGAAATGAAACAAGAAGCCCTTGACCGCGGCATTGCCACCATTCGCAAAAATTACGAATCGCAAGTTAAAAAAGGCAAGCTCAAGCAAGACAAGTATGAGCAGCGCATGGCCTTGCTCAGCACCACCTTGAGCTACGATGACATTGGCAGCGCCGACTTGGTCATTGAAGCAGTGTTCGAAGAGATGGGCGTGAAAGAAGCTGTCTTCAAGAAGCTCGACGAAGTCATGAAGCCTGGTGCCATCTTGGCTTCCAATACGTCCACACTCGATGTGAACAAAATTGCAGCCTTCACCAAACGTCCTGAAGATGTTGTGGGCATGCACTTTTTCAGTCCTGCCAACGTCATGAAGTTGTTAGAAGTTATTCGAGGCGCCAAAACTAGCAAAGATGTTTTAGCCACTGTCATGGCATTGGGTAAGAAGATCAAGAAAACTTCTGTGGTTTCTGGCGTATGCGATGGCTTCATTGGTAACCGCATGATTGAGCAGTACAGTCGTCAAGCAGGCTTCCTGATTGAGGAGGGTTGCACACCTGCCCAAGTTGACAAGGCTGTTGAAAAATTCGGTTTTGCCATGGGTCCTTTCCGAATGGGCGATTTGGCGGGCAACGACATTGGTTGGGCCATTCGCAAACGTCGCAATGTCGAACGTCCAGGCATGAAGTACAGCAAAACAGCCGACCTGTTGTGCGAGATGGGCCGTTATGGTCAAAAGACAGGTGCTGGATGGTACGACTACCAGGCAGGCAAGCGCGACGCCATTCCAAGCGCCTTGGTGGTTGAGATGATTGAAAAACACCGCGCCGCTGAGGGCATCACAACACGCAAAATTTCTGACGAAGAAATTGTGCAGCGCTTGGTTTACGCATTGGTCAACGAAGCCGCGCACATTTTGGAAGAGGGCATTGCAGGCAAAGCCAGCGATATCGATATGGTCTATCTCACTGGTTATGGTTTCCCCATCTTCCGTGGCGGCCCTATGTTGTACGCAGACCAAGTTGGCTTGTTCAACGTGGCCGAGGCCATGAAACGATTTGCTAAAAATCCTCACGACGATGCCGCTTTCTGGCAACCCGCTCCGCTGCTTGCCCGCTTGGTGGCTGACGGCAAAACATTCAACTGATCAGAGGTATACAAAATGTCCAACGCCGTCATTGTTTCGACCGCACGCACGCCTCTGGCCAAAAGCTGGAAGGGCGCATTCAACATGACCCATGGTGCCACTTTGGGTGGCCATGCGGTACAGCACGCTGTTCAACGTGCAGGCATCGACGCTGCTGAAGTTGAAGACGTCATCATGGGTTGCGCCACACCTGAAGGGGCTACTGGCGCCAACATTGCAAGGCAAATCGCCTTGAAGGCAGGCTTGCCAATTTCGGTGTCCGGCATGACGGTCAATCGCTTCTGTTCTTCTGGTCTGCAAACCATTGCTTTGGCGGCTCAGCGCATCATTGCTGGCGAAGGCCAGGTGTATGTGGCTGGTGGTGTAGAAAGCATTTCTTGCGTTCAACAAGAAGTCAATCAGCACATGTTGCAAGATTTGGCGCTGGCCAAAATGAAGCCCGAAATTTACTGGAACATGTTGCAAACCGCCGAGCAAGTTGCCAAGCGTTACAAAATTTCCCGTGATCGCATGGACGAATATGGTGCAGGCAGCCAACAAAAAGCTTGCGCAGCGCAAGCGGCTGGTTTGTTCAATGACGAAATTGCGCCCATCACAGTCTCGGCGGGTGTGATCGACAAGGTCATGGGCCTCATGACCAAGCAAGTCACCGTGAGCGCTGATGAAGGTCTGCGTGAAGGCACCACCATTGAGGCCATCTCAGGTTTGCGTTCTGCATTGCCGGGTGGCTTGATATCAGCTGGCAATGCCAGTCAGTTCTCGGACGGCGCAGGTGCTTGCGTTTTGATGGACGAGAAGCTTGCCGAGAAACGCGGCTTGAAGCCAATGGGTCGTTTCTTGGGATTTGCGGTTGCAGGTTGCGAGCCCGACGAAATGGGCATTGGTCCTGTTTATGCCGTGCCCAAAGCTTTGGCGCGTTTGGGCCTCAAAGTATCCGACATTGATTTGTGGGAGCTGAACGAAGCCTTTGCAGTTCAAGTTTTGTATTGCCGTGACACTTTGGGCATTCCCCCCGATCGCCTCAACGTCAATGGCGGCGCCATTGCAGTGGGTCACCCCTATGGCGTTAGCGGTCAGCGCTTAACAGGTCACGCCTTGATTGAAGGCAAGCGACGCGGTGCCAAGCGTGTAGCGGTCACCATGTGCATTGGCGGCGGCATGGGTGCTTGCGGTATTTTTGAAGTGCTTTAAGCGCATCTGCTAAGCATCCTCGGGCGTCCCGCTAACCATGCAGGCCGCCCGTTTTCATTTTCACTGAGATCTATTTGCCATGAGCCTTCGGACTACTCTGAATTTTTTGTTGTACGAATGGTTGGACGTGAACCAACTTCAGCAACGCGAGCGTTTTGCAGATCACAGCCAAGAAACGTTTGATGCGGTGTTAGACACCTGCGAGCGCATTGCCAGAGAAAAGTATGCACCGTTCAATCGCCTGGTGGATACCGAAGAGCCACGATTCGATGGCGAAAAAGTTATTTTGCCGCAAGCCACACACGATGCCCAAAAAGCCTATGCGGCATCAGGCATGTTAAGTGCAGCGCAAGATTATGAAATTGGTGGCATGCAATTGCCCTACACCGTCGAGGCTGCAGCAAACACATTTTTCGCCATGGCTTCAGTCAGCATGGGATCTGGTTTGTTAACCGTGGGCAATGCCAATTTGCTCATGGCGCACGGGTCGGAATTGCAAAAGAAAGTATTTGCATTGAATGAGTTCTCGGGCCGTTGGTCTGGCACCATGTGCTTGTCTGAACCCCAAGCGGGATCTTCATTGAGCGACGTCATGACGCGCGCCACACCCGATGGGGCAGCCTTTCAACAAGACCCATTGGGTGCGCGCTATCGCCTCAAAGGCAACAAGATGTGGATCTCGGCCGGGGAGCACGAACTCACTGAGAACATCATCCATTTGGTCTTGGCCAAAATCCCAGGATCTGATGGCAAGTTGATACCTGGCGTTAAAGGCATTTCCTTGTTCATCGTGCCCAAGAAAATGGTCAACATAGAAGGCCAACCAACGGGCGTTCGCAACGATGTGGCTTTAGCAGGTCTCAATCACAAGTGCGGATGGCGCGGCACCACCAACACACTGCTGAACTTCGGTGAAGGCAAGTTCAAAGTCTCAACTGACAACTCAGATTCAGATGGGTCTGGTGCAGTCGGGTATTTGGTCGGTGAACCTGGTCGCGGTTTGGGTTACATGTTCCACATGATGAACGAAGCACGCATTGGTGTGGGCTTGGCGGCCACCATGTTGGGCATGGCAGGTTATGAAGCCAGCTTGCTTTACGCCAAAAACCGTCCACAAGGCCGTCCCGTAGCGGGTGGCACGCAGAAGGTGGTGAAAGATGCAGCGCAAGCGCAGGTTCGCATCATTGAACACGCCGACATCAAGCGCATGCTGCTGGCTCAAAAGTCTTATTGCGAAGGTGCTTTAGCCCTGGAACTGTATTGCGCCAAATTGGTTGACGAACAACACACAGGATCTGCTGTAAGCGCAGATGAAGCCCGCCTGTTGCTCGAGGTCTTAACTCCCATAGCCAAGAGCTGGCCCAGCGAATGGTGCCTTGAAGCCAACAGTTTGGCCATTCAGGTTCATGGTGGTTATGGTTACACCCGCGATTTCCCTGTTGAGCAGTATTGGCGTGACAACCGCTTGAACATGATTCACGAAGGCACCCATGGCATTCAGGGCATGGACTTGTTGGGTCGCAAAGTGTTGATGGAAGAAGGCAGAGGTGTGAAACTGTTGGCAAGCCGGATGTTGGCCACTGCGCAAAAAGCACAAGCTTTTCCCGATTTGGCCGAGGATGCCAAAGCACTGACTGCTGCGCTTCAAAAAGTCACAGGGGCCACACAAATGGCTTGGTCTACAGGTCAGCCACAAGAAGCTTTGGCCAATGCCGTGCCGTATTTGCAAGCATTCGGTCATTTGGTTTTGGCTTGGGTTTGGTTGGATGTCAGCGCTTCTTGCCGAGGTGAAGCATCACCTGCCCAAACAGGCCGACAGGCTGCTGCCAAATACTTTTATCGCTACGAGTTGCCCAAAATTGATGCTTGGCTCAATGTGGTTGGAAACCGAGACATGACCTGTGCCAATTTATCCGAGGAGGCTTTCTGATGAGCAACCTTAACAATGCGTCTAAAAGACTGCACCATATTGTGATGTGGACTCTGAAAGAGGAAGCCCAAGGCCAGTCTAAGGCGCAAAACATGCAGAAAGCGCGTGAAGTGCTCATGAGTTGTTCAAGCTTGGTGCCTGGCATTGAACATTTTGAGGTGGGCCTTAAGACCGATGGCCTCGATTGCACATGCGATGTGATTTTGAATTCTGTTTTCAAAGATGAAGCTGCCTTGAGTGCTTATCAAAATCACCCCGATCACATGGCCATCAAGCCCTTCATGAAAGCCATTGTTGCTCAGCGCCAGTGCATGGATTTTTGGAACTGATTTTTTTACAAAGGATTGAACATGACACGTACGGTCAAACAACTATTCGATTTAACGGGCCAAACTGCATTGATCACTGGCGGCTCCCGTGGGCTGGGATTGCAAATGGCGCATGCTTTGGGAGAAGGAGGTGCGCGCTTGATGTTGAGCTCGCGCAAGGCGGATGATTTGCAAGAGGCTGTTGCCGAACTCAAGGCTGCTGGCATTGAAGCAGACTTCATTGCAGCCGATTGTGGCAAAGAAGAAGACATTAGACGCTTGGCCCAAGAGACCGTCAAAAAAATGGGTCGCATCGACATCTTGATCAACAATGCCGGCGCCACATGGGGTGCGGCTGCAGAAGTTCACCCTGTCTCCGCTTGGGACAAAGTGATGAATCTCAATGTGCGTGGCTATTTCATCTTGGCTCAAGAAGTGGCCAATTTGTCCATGATCCCTAACGGCCGTGGCCGGATCTTGAACGTGGCTTCTATTGCCGGTTTGGCTGGCAACCCACCCGAAATGCAAACCATTGCGTACAACACTTCGAAAGGCGCTGTGGTCAATTTCACCAAAGCCTTGGCGGGTGAGTGGGGCCAACACGGCATTACAGTGAATGCCATTTGCCCAGGTTTTTTCCCCAGCAGAATGACTTATGGCTTGCTTGAGAAAATGGGCGTCGATCGGATGGCCAGCCACGCCCCTTTGCGCCGTTTGGGCGATGACGAAGATTTGAAAGGCTTGACCTTGTTGTACGCCAGCGAAGCCGGCAAACACATCACCGGCCAATGGTTGGCTGTAGATGGTGGCGTGAGTGCCATCATTGGCGGATAAGCATCCTCATGAGCATTCCATTTGGCGTCCACATTCCATTTGTGGCCAATCTTGGCTTCACCTTAGAGAAGTTCGAAGACGGCGCATCGGAGTTGCATTACAGCCCCCGCCCAGAGCACCACAATTCGTTTGACATCACCCATGGCGGTGCAGTCATGACCTTGCTGGATGTGGTGATGGCCACGGCCGCACGCAGTGTGGAGCAAGACATGGGCGTGGTCACCATTGAGATGAAAACAAGTTTCATGCGTCCCGCTAAAACCACTGGAAATGAGCATTTGGTGGCCAAAGGCTTGTTGCTCCATCGCACTAAAACCATGGCCTTCACAGACGGCAAGGTATTTGACGCTGCAGGCCAGTTGTGTGCACACGCCACTGGCACTTTCAAATATGTCAAACGAACACCCTCTGTGACATCCCCCATTTCAACTGATTAAATCAATCTAACCAAGAGACAAATATGCCTACCAATCACATCGTCGTTTTAGACAATCGCCCCGAGGGTGAAGCAACAGCTTCTAACTTCAAATTGATCACATCCGAAACACCAACGCTTCAAGAAGGTCAAGTTTTGGTGAAGCACCATTATCTGAGCTTGGACCCTTACATGCGCGGTCGTATGAACGCTGGTAAAAATTACGCACAGCCTCAACCTCTGGGTGAAGCCATGATTGGCGGTACGGTGGGCGAAGTGGTTGAAAGCAAGCACGCCAAGTTCACAGTGGGTCAAACGGTTTTGTGCATGGGTGGCTGGCAAGAGTTCAGCGTGATCAATGCCGATACCGTTGGCGCACTGAAGCATGTCAACGCAGAAAAAATTTCCATCAACCATTACCTCGGAGCAGTCGGCATGCCCGGCGTCACAGCTTGGTATGGTTTGGTCAAAATCATTCAAGCCAAACCTGGTGCAACAGTCACAGTCAGCGCAGCCAGCGGTGCCGTTGGCAGTGCGTTTGGCGCTTTGGCCAAAGCACGTGGCTTTCGCGTGGTGGGTATTGCGGGTGGTAAAGCCAAATGCGATTACGTGGTCAATGAACTGGGCTTTGATGCGTGCGTTGATTACAAAGAACATGCCGACTACATCTCCTTGTCTAAAGCCCTCAGAGATGCATGCCCCAATGGCATAGACGGTCATTTTGAAAATGTAGGCGGCATGGTGCTAGATGCAGTGATGTTGCGCGCCAATGATTTTTCTCGCATTGCAGTGTGCGGCATGATTGCGGGTTACAACGGTGAGCCTTTGCCCATGACCAACCCCAGCTTGATCTTGAAGAGCCGCATGGCCATTGAAGGCTTTATCGTGAGCGAGCACATGGAAGTTTGGCCTGAAGCTTTGGCTGAACTGGCTGAGTTGATTGCCAGTGGCAAATTCAACCCACGGCAAACCATTGCACAGGGCTTGGCTGCTGCACCCGAGGCTTTCTTGGGCTTGCTCAAAGGGCAAAACTTTGGCAAACAATTGGTGAAATTGGTTTAAGTCACAACTGATTCAAAGAAAGCCAAGCCATGAGCCAACCCATGAGCCAACCCATTCTTCATCACTACCCAACCTCACCGTTTGCAGAAAAAATTCGATTGATTTTGGGTTACAAAAAGTTGGCTTGGCAAAGTGTGATCATTCCGATGATCATGCCAAAGCCTGACCTCACGGCTTTGACAGGGGGCTACCGCCGTACGCCTGTTTTGCAAATAGGTGCTGACATTTATTGCGACACCGCTTTGATTGCTGATGTTTTGGAGAAATTGGCACCTGCGCCCAGTCTCTACCCATCACATGTCAATGGAGCTTCCAGAATTGTGGCGCAGTGGGCAGACAGCCAAGTGTTTCCAGCTGCAATGGCTTTTAACTTTCAACCATCAGGTTTGTCTGATGTGTTTTCAGGCGCACCTGAAGCGGCTGTCCAAGCGTTTGTTGCCGACCGAGCTGCCATGCGCGGTGGCGCTACCAGAATGTCATTGGGCGAGGGCACCAGTACCTACAAAAGCCAACTGAGCCGCTTGTCAGACATGCTCACAGAGCACCCATTTTTGATGGGCGATGTGCCCAGCATTGCCGATTTTTCTGCCTATCACCCCATGTGGTTCACGCTTGAACGCACGCCCAGTGTGGCTGGCATCTTGGATGCGACGCCATTATTGAAAGATTGGATGGCACGCATGAAGCTCATCGGACATGGCCAGTTTGAAAAGATGAAGTCTGATCAAGCGGTTGAAGTGGCCAAGAACGCAACACCCGCAGATGTTTCTCAGCTTGTATTTGTAGACGACCATGGCATTGCTCTGGGTTCGGAGGTGACCATCACCGCCGACAATTTTGGCTTAGAACCCACGCCAGGCATTTTGGTGGCCGCCACCAAAACACGACTCGTATTGCGCCGAGAAGATGACCGAGCTGGCACGGTACATGTTCACTTCCCCCGCAACGGATTTATTTTGAAGAAGGTCAAATCATGATTCGCAATTTTGAAAACAAAACAGCCGTCCTAACTGGCGGCGGCTCTGGCTTTGGATTGGAGTGCGCACGCATTGCGGCTCGACTGAAAATGAATGTGGTGCTGGTTGATGTGCAGCAAGATGCACTCGACAAAGCAGAGGCTGAAATCAAGGCCACAGGTGTCAAGGTTTTTGCCAAGCGCGTAGACGTTTCAAGTGCCGACCAAATGGAAGCATTGGCCAGAGATGTACAAGCGCACTTTGGTGCACCTCATTTTGTCTTTAACAACGCTGGTGTTGGGTCTGGTGGTTTGATCTGGGAAAACACCGTGGCCGACTGGCAATGGGTGATGGGCGTCAATGTATGGGGCGTGGTGCACGGCGTGCGTTTGTTCACCCCCATGATGCTTGATGCTGCCAAAAAGGATCCTTCTTACGAAGGCCACATTGTGAACACTGCCAGTATGGCCGGCTTGCTGACAGCGCCCAACATGGGTGTGTACAACGTTAGCAAGCACGCTGTGGTTGCGTTAACCGAAACCTTGTACCAAGATCTGAAATTGGTCACCGACCAAGTCAGTGCCAGCGTTTTGTGCCCTTACTTCGTGCCCACCGGCATTAGCCAAAGCCATCGCAACCGTCCTGCCGATTTGCCCCACCAAAAAGCCACCAAGAGCCAATTGATTGGCCAAGCCATGAGCGACAAAGCGGTCAGCAGCGGCAAGGTGTCAGCGGCACAGATGGCTGAAATGGTGTTTGAGTCCATTGCCAACGACCAGTTCTACATCTACAGCCATCCGCAGGCTTTGGGCAATGTCCAAACCCGCATGGAAGCCATTATTCAACAGCAAAATCCACCCAATCCATTTGCTGCACGTCCTGATATTGGTGAAAAACTCAAAGCCGAACTGCGCAGCTAAAAAACAGCCACCGGAGTGTGGCAAACTCGTCGGCTGAGTGATCAATATCTATAGAAAATAGCCGACGCGATGCAGAAAATATTGGGCCAACTGGCCACTGAAATCAAAATCCGTCCTGAACAAGTTCAGGCGGCCGTGAGTTTGTTGGATGGCGGCGCTACCGTACCGTTCATTGCCCGTTACCGCAAGGAAGTGACCGGCGGCTTGGACGATATTCAGTTGCGTGAACTGGAATACCGTTTGGGTTACTTGCGTGAGATGCAAGAGCGCCGTGTCACCATCCTCAAAAGCATTGCCGATCAGGGAAAGCTCACCCCCGAGCTTCAAATGGCCATAGACCAAGCCGCCACCAAGCAAGACTTGGAAGATTTGTATCTGCCATTCAAGCCCAAACGCCGTACCAAGGGCATGATTGCCAAAGAAGCAGGCATAGAGCCTTTGGCAGATGCTTTGTGGGCCAACCCTTCTCTCAATCCACAAGACGAAGCGCAAGCCTATTTGAAGCCAGCAGATGCCATTGAAGGCGCTGACTTTTCAAGTGCAGGCGCAGTGCTAGATGGCGTTCGCGATATTTTGTCTGAGCGTTGGGCCGAAGATGCCTCCCTCATTCAAGCCCTGCGTGAATGGCTTTGGAAAGAAGGTTTGTTTACCAGTCACTTAGCTTCTGGTAAAGATGAGAACCAAGCCGAAGTGGCCAAGTTCAGAGATTACTTTGATTACAGTGAACCGATTGGCCGTGTACCTTCGCACCGAGCATTGGCCGTTTTCCGTGGCCGCGCCTTAGAGTTCTTGGATGCCAAGTTGTCCTTGCCAGAACCAGAAGCCTTGAACGCGTCAGCCACGTCTTTAACGGCGACAGCCGCTGCCCAAGCTGCCAGTGCTTTGGCTGAAGGTCGCATTGCGTTACACCTTCGTTGGTCACACAACGCAAGGCCCTCTGACGACCTTATTCGCAAAACTGTTTTATGGACATGGCGCGTCAAGCTCAGTTTGTCTTTAGAGCGCGATCTTTTTACACGACTTCGTGAAGAAGCCGAAAAAGTGGCCATCAAAGTTTTTGCAGACAATCTGCGCGATTTGTTGCTGGCTGCCCCTGCAGGACCTCGTGTCGTTTTGGGCTTGGATCCAGGCATTCGCACCGGTGTCAAAGTGGCTGTGGTGGATGAGACGGGTAAGTTGGTTGAAACATCGACGGTCTATCCCCACGAGCCTCGCCGTGATTGGGATGGCTCACTGCACACCTTGAACAAACTGTGTCAAAAACACGGTGTCAATTTGATCGCCATTGGCAATGGCACCGCCAGCCGTGAAACCGACAAACTGGCTGCCGATCTCATCAAGCAACTCACAACACCAGACAGCCCTGAAATTCAAAAAGTGGTGGTGAGCGAGGCGGGCGCTTCGGTGTATTCCGCCAGTGAATTTGCCAGCCAAGAAATGCCAGATGTCGATGTGAGCTTGCGCGGTGCAGCCAGTATTGCGCGCCGCTTGCAAGACCCCTTGGCAGAGTTGGTCAAGATTGATCCCAAATCGATTGGTGTGGGTCAGTACCAGCATGATGTCAATCAAACAGAACTGGCGCGCACCCTGGAAGCCGTGGTGGAAGATTGCGTGAACGCGGTGGGCGTTGACTTGAACACAGCCAGCGTGCCATTGCTCTCGCGCGTGTCTGGTTTGTCGGGTGGTGTGGCCAAATCTGTAGTGCGTTGGCGTGAAGCCAATGGTGCTTTTAAGAACAGACAAGATTTGTTAAAAGTGACCGGACTAGGTGCTAAAACTTTCGAACAAAGTGCAGGCTTCTTGCGCATTCGCGGTGGCGACAATCCATTGGACATGACGGGCGTGCACCCCGAAACTTATCCCGTGGTCGAGGCCATCATGGCCAAAGTGGCGCAGCCTGTTGAAAATGTCATGGGCCGCGCAGACATGCTCAAAACATTGCGCCCCGAGTTATTTGCTAACGACAAGTTTGGCGTGATCACGGTTAAGGACATTCTGGTTGAATTGGAAAAACCTGGGCGCGACCCTCGTCCAGATTTCAAAGTGGCTCGCTTCAATGACGGCGTTGATGACATCCGCGATTTGAAAGAGGGCATGATTTTGGAAGGGACTGTAAGCAATGTGGCAGCCTTTGGTGCCTTTATCGACTTGGGTGTTCATCAAGATGGCTTGGTTCATGTCAGTCAACTGAGCAACAAATTCATCACCGATGCACGTGAAGTGGTGAAGACGGGTGACATTGTGAAAGTCAAAGTGACTGAAGTGGATGTGGCGCGCAAGCGCATTGGCCTCACCATGAAGCTCAGTGATGCTGCACCTTCGGGTTCAATGCGTACGCGTGAAAATCGTTTTGAAGGTGGCCCCAGACAGGGGCAGCACCATCAGCGTTCTCAGACCTTGTCACAGTCGCCTTCACAGCCTAGCAACTTAGGCCAAAGTGCCATGGCATCTGCCTTTGCCAAGTTGCAGAAAAAGTCTTGAAGGGCATGAAGTTTTTCAAACGACATCACTGGCACTGACATGAAAGCTCTTTGTATTTACGCGGGTCCACAAGCCAAGCTGCACTTAGCTAAGCATGGCTTAAGTGCATCCGATGTCGGCGTCATTCCCGCGGCAGCGGGGGGTCCCAAGGGTTTGATATTGGGACCTCTCGATCGATTTTTATTCAATGAATGGCTACCCAGCAGCCAACAGCCCATTGATTTGGTGGGGGCCTCTATTGGCGCATGGCGCATGGCCACAGCGTGTATGCCGGACAGTTTGTCAGGTTTGCTTCGACTGGAGCACGATTACATTCACCAGCATTACGAGTTAAAACCTGGTCAAAAATTTCCAAGCGCACAACAAGTCAGTGATTCTTTTCGTGAAAACTTGGATTTGTTTTACGGCGGCTGGGTTGAGTCTTTGCTCAAGCACCCTCGATACCGATTGCATGTTTTAACGTCACGTGGGAAGGGTTTGCTCCAACGCGAACATCCTGTGTGGAGTCCTCTGGGGTATGGCGTGGCTTTTTTAAGCAATGTCGTAAGCCGCAAAGCGATGGGTGCATCGCTTGAGCGTGTGGTGTTTTCTTCTGCTGGGCAATTGCCCTTTGAAACGCAAGATTACGCTACCCGCCACTTGACTTTGACGCCCACCAATTTCATGGATGTGCTGCAAGCCAGTTGCGCAATTCCTTTTGTATTGAAGGCGGTGCACAACATCGATGGCGCGCCTTCGGGTGCTTACTGGGATGGTGGCATTACCGATTACCACTTGCATCTTGACTGGCAAAAAAGCACCGATGCGCTCGCCCCAAGCGGGCTTGTTTTATACCCTCATTTTCAAAAATCAGTGGTGCCAGGCTGGCTCGACAAGTCATTGAAATGGCGCCACAAAGCCAGCCCATTTTTAAGCAACACGGTGGTGTTGGCCCCAAACCCTGAGTGGGTCAAAACATTGCCCAATGGCAAATTGCCCGATCGAAAAGACTTTTCAACCTACAGCCAAGATTTGCATTCAAGGGTCAAGGTATGGAAGGCCGCAACATCTGCCAGTGAGCAACTCGCAGATGAATTGGCACAATGGCTAAGACAACCTCACATGGCCAATGTACAAGACCTCTGATTACATGGAAGAGATAAGCATCTCTCTGTATTCTTGCGGTGTCGCAATGCGTGGATTGGTTTTGTGACAATGGTCCGCCATGGCTCCTTGTATCACGGCATCAAACAATGATTCGGTAACACCCATGGCTTTCAAACCTGATGGCAGTCCAAGCCGAGCATTCATGTCTTGAATGGCTTGGGGAATATCAGAGCCTGATTGGAGGCCCATCACTTGAGCCATGCGATTCAAGCGATTTTCCTTTTGCATGGACTCTGCGCTGGCATTGAACTGAACCACGGATGGTAAAAACATGGCATTCAAGGTGCCATGGTGCAAGCGGGGGTTCACGCCCCCCAAGCTGTGGCTCAAAGAGTGGACGCAGCCCAGTCCTTTTTGAAACGCCATGGCGCCTTGCATTGAGGCACTCATGAGGTGCAACCTGGCTTCTTTGTCTTGACCATTTTGGGTGGCTCTTTCGATGTGGGCCCAAGCGCGTTGCAGACCATCCAAACCAATGCCATCGGCTGGTGGGTTGAAGGCCGCAGCCATGAAAGTTTCCATGCAATGCGCGATGGCGTCCATGCCCGTGGCTGCGGTGAGCATGGGAGGCAATCCAAAGGTAAGTTCGGGATCGCAGATGGCTGCTTTGGGCACAATGAACCAAGAGTGAAATCCCAATTTTCGGCCATCGTCCACAATCAAAATGGCACCGCGAGCTACCTCGCTGCCAGTGCCACTTGTGGTGGGCACCGCAATGATAGGGGCCATTCGGTCGGTAATTTTGAGTGAGCCACCTTCAATGGTGGCAAAGGTTTTGAGTGGTCCTTCGTGGCTGACTGCAATCGCCACACATTTGGCGCAGTCAATGGAGGAGCCTCCGCCCACCGCAATCAAACCATCACAGCCCTCTGACTTGAAAACAGCGCTGGCTGCTCGCACTGCGGCTTCTGTCGGGTTGGAGGGCGTTTGGTCAAATACGGCAAGCTTCATGCCTTGAAGGGCGTCCAATGCTTTCTGCAAAACGCCTGCAGCCTTGACGCCTTGGTCGGTAATGATCAGGGGTTTGTGAATGCCAACCCGTTCACATTCTTGCTTTAACAGCTGAACGGCGCCGAAATCGATTTGAATTTGTGTGACGTAATTGATGAAGGCCATGATGAGTGCGAATGATGCGTTACGATGATGCATTACTCTAATGCAAGACGCACAGGAAGTCAGCCTCCACAACCCTCAATCAGTCACATTGGCGATAAAAAAGTCTTTATGGGTCATCACCCCAATCCTCACAGTCGACTCACAGATGCCATGCGTTTGGTGCTGCGCAATATCGATCGGGCAGGTCGTCCGCCCCTGTATCTGTTAACTGCGCAACAAGCGCGCTTGTTTTATGAAGTCTCCGCCAGTATTTTGGACTTGCCTGAGCCCCAATTAGCGCATGTAGAAGACCTGCAAATTCCGATGCGAGATGGAAACGCAATTAAGGCGAGATTGTTTGCGCCAAGCCCTCTCAGTAAGGGTGTTCCATTGCCTGCATTGGTCTTTTTTCACGGCGGAGGCTTCACCATCGGCAGCATTCAAACACACAATGTGTTGTGCCGCGAGCTATCCCGCATTGGGCACTGCGCCGTTATTTCAGTCGACTATCGCTTGGCGCCAGAGCACCGCTTTCCCGTAGCGACCAACGATGCATGGGATGCTCTTCAATGGATTTCTCAGTCAGCCCAATCATTGGGTCTTAAAGCCAGTGCCTTGGCGGTTGGTGGAGATAGCGCAGGTGGTACTTTGGCTGCTGTTTGTGCCATCCATGCGCGAGATGTGGGCTTGCCGCTGTCACTTCAACTCCTCATCTATCCAGGCACCGCTGCACGTCAAGAAAGTGCATCACATCGCGCATTTGACAACGGCTTTATGCTTGACAGAGCAACAGTAGATTGGTTTTTTGACCATTACATTGACAGCAAAGACAGGAACGACTGGCGCTTTGCACCCATGTTGGCAGAGCGGCACGATGGCCTTGCGCCTGCATGGATTGGGTTGGCAGAATGTGATCCTTTGGTTGACGAAGGCGTCGCCTATGCAGATTTGCTTCGCATGGCAGGCGTGTCGGTGAACCTTGAAATTTACCAAGGCGTGGTGCATGGATTTGTCAACATGGGTCGGGTGATTCCTGAAGCGCGACGCGCTCACGAAGATGCCGGACTTGCTTTGAAAAAAGCCTTCAGCACTGGCCTTTAATTTGACCCCCCATTTTCAGAGAAAGACACCAACATGAAACGAAGTGATTTCCGATTTTTCCATCGTTTGCGCGTTCGATGGGCTGAAATTGACATGCAAAAAATTGTTTTCAATGGTCATTATTTGACTTACATCGACACTGCTGTCACGGCATATTGGGGGCGTGTTGCTCTGCCATACGAAACATCTTTTCAAATTTTAGGTGGTGAGTTGTATGTTAAAAAGGCTACGCTCGAATATCACGCCTCTGCGCTCATGGACGATCAATTGAGTGTTGGCATGAAATGCAGCAAATTGGGCAAATCTTCCATGGTTTTTGAAACTGGTATTTTTCGAGGCGATAAATTGCTCGTCAGCGGCGAGTTGATTTACGTTTTTGCCGATCCCGAAACTCAAACCTCCAAGCCTATTCCTGAAGCCTTGCGTCATATCTTGCTCATCTATGAAGCCGGAGAATCTGTGGTCGATCTTCAAATGGGTTCTTGGTCTGCCATGAAGTCTTTGGCTGCGCCTTTGCGCGTCGAAGTCTTTGTGCATGAGCAAGAAATTCCGATCGAGCTTGAATGGGACGAGCTAGACGAAACGGCATGGCATGCGGTGGTTGTGAACAAGCTTGGCCAAGCTGTGGCAACAGGCCGCTTGCTGCAACCGCAATCCAATGTGGCTCAAATTGGTCGCATGGCCGTTTCAAAGCCATTGCGCGGCGGACATCTTGGACAAATGGTTGTTGAGGCATTCATTGATGTCGCAAGAAAACGCGGCGATCACACTGTCCTATTGCATGCGCAGTGCAGCGCAGAAGGCTTTTACAGTCGACTGGGATTCCAGCCCCATGGCGACATTTTTGACGATGCCGGCATTGACCACATTGAAATGACGCTCAGCTTGATTTAAATGTCTTCAAGCAAAGGGTAGGGCAGTGCATGGGTTTGCATGTTTGGGCCCCCAGATTGGCCTAGTTGAAGCGAATTTTGAATAGCGCTAATTTGCAAAGAGGCAATGCCCCACCATTGGCTCTGAAGCTGATCGGGAGACTCAAATTGGGCAGCACTCGACACCAAGCCGCAAGATTGCTCTGGATCGTCTGACGAATAAATCTCTTGGCCTACATGCATTGGCTCTTTGCATGAAACAAGGAAGGCTCTGCGTTTGAGAGTCCCTCTAAATTGACTTCTGGCTACCACTTCCTGGCCGGGGTAGCAGCCCTTTTTAAAACTCACGCCCTCAACAGACTCATAGTTCAACATCTGCGGCACAAAGGCTTCGGCGGTTGCAGTTTGAATCATGCTGATGCCAGAGAGAACTTCGGCCAATTGCCAGTCTTCATTTGAAATGGCAGGGGCTGAGTCTTGCTTGAACGCAGCGCTGTCTGCTGTATTTTGGAGGCTTATTTTCAATACGCGAGCCAGCGTGCCTGTTGCGGTTTTGGCGGGGTGCAATTGTATGAAATGGGTGTCAGCTTGTTGGCTGACATGCCATGGCACTGCATCAATCAATGCGGGGCAACAATCAATGGCCGCTTGGCCCAGATAACCGTGAACTAGATACTCTGATGAGGCCTGAGAAAGTTTCACTTTGGCACGCAGCACAAACATTGACAAACGCTTCACAGTGGCCGCTATCAAGTCTTTGTGACAGACCAACAAAAACTTGTCAGAACTCAGTTTTAAAACAATGAAACTGGCCAGAAGCCTGCCTTTGGCCGAGCAATAGCCCGACAAGCGACTTTGGCCCGTTGGCAGGAGCAGCACATCGTTTGTGAGCTGCCCTTGTAAAAAAGCGCCTGCATCGGGCCCTTCAGCCAAAATGAGCCCCCAATCTGAGGGGGTTAGCACGCCGGAAGGTGAGAATTTCAAATGTGGTTCAAGGAGTTCCATGCCTGAATTATGATCTCCTCTGAGAAACCCAAAGGATTCAAGGTTTGAGCCGTTCCGCCTCTAAAGCTAAAAAGTCAAAATCTTCACGAAAAAACAGTTCGTGGAGAACATTGCTGACGCTCACGACTTTGCTCGCCTTGGTCTTAATAGGCGCTTCAGTTGCTTGGCTTCAAATGCCCATGGGTTTCAAACCCAACGCAGCCTTGTCATCAGATGCGCAATCAGGACAAGCCGTCGACCTTTCTATCGAATTTGGTACCAGTCCCAGTGGGGTGGCTCAGGCCATTGCCGATGCTGGAGCAGATGTGTCACCCCATTTGCTCAAGCTTTGGTTTCGTCTTTCAGGACAAGACCGCGCCATCAAGGCTGGCAGCTACGAAATCACACCAGACATGTCCCCTAGAACGGTGCTGAACATGTTGGCCCGGGGCGAGGAAAGTTTGCGCAGCGTGACCCTGGTTGAAGGTTGGACATTCAAACAATTTAAACAGGCTTTGGCCAAAGCAGACGCGCTCAAGTCAAGTACAAAGGGCATGAGTGACACTGAAATCATGACTCTTCTAGGTCGCCCCCATGTGCTTGCTGAAGGGCGCTTTTACCCAGACACTTATACCTATTCAAAAGGATCATCTGACATTGCGGTCATGAAAAGAGCCTTGAAAGCAATGGACCGCCAATTGGCCGAAGTGTGGTCCAAAAAATCGGCGCCGATCGCCATCACAAGCTCCGAAGAATTACTTATTCTGGCAAGCATCATTGAGAAGGAAACGGGGCGAGCCAGCGATCGCCCTCTCATTTCTTCAGTTTTTCACAACCGACTCAAAATGGGCATGCGACTGCAAACAGACCCCACCGTTATTTACGGCTTGGGAGATGCTTTTGATGGCAATTTGCGGCGCATCGATTTGCGCACCGACACGCCTTACAACACTTATACGCGTGCAGGCTTGCCGCCCACACCCATTGCCATGCCTGGCAAAGCTGCATTGAAGGCAGCCCTCGAACCCGCCCAATCCAATGCCCTTTATTTTGTAGCCAAAGGGGATGGATCTAGCCATTTCAGTCTGTCTCTGAATGAGCACAATCAAGCGGTCAATAAGTACCAACGCGGTCTTTCCAAATAAGGTCTGTGAATTTATGAGTCGATCTTGGTTTATCAGTTTTGAAGGCATTGATGGCGCCGGCAAGTCCACTCACATTGAAGGCTTGGCGAAGTGGTTCAAAAGCCGTGGCCATGTGGTCACTTTGACCCGTGAACCTGGCGGAACACCGTTGGCTGAAAAGCTGAGGGAATTGGCTTTGCACGAATCAATGGACCCTCTCACAGAAGCCCTGGTTATGTTTGCGGCACGCAGAGAGCACCTGCTTGAGGTCATCGAACCCGCCTTGGCACGTGGCGAAGTGGTTCTCTGTGATCGTTTCACAGATGCCACATTTGCGTACCAGGGTGGTGGACGCGGATTCGATTGGCAGGTTCTTCAAAACTTAGAACAAATGGTACAAAAAGTCCCGGCGACTGCATTGCGCCAACCTGATCTCACCATTTGGTTTGACTTGCCACCAGCAGTCGCTGCACAGCGATTGAGTACGGCTCGCTTGCCTGACAAATTTGAATCTCAACCGCAATCCTTTTTTGAATCTGTGCGCGCAGGCTACGCCAAAAGAATGGAAGAATCACCAGCAAGATTTGCTCAGATTGCAGCCGATCAAGCGCGTGAAATGGTTTGGCTAGACGTCCTCAAGGTCATAGAAGTGGCTTACGCGAAATGAATGCATTGGCTCCTTGGTTGCACCAACAAAATGTGTCTTTGCTATCTCAGCAGGGTCATGCGTGGTTGCTACAAGGCCCGTCTGGCCTTGGACAGTATGAATTGGCTTCAGCCATGGTTGGTGCTTGGCTGTGTGAATCAGCAACAGCTTTGACGCATGGGGCCTGCGGTCAATGCGGAAGTTGCCATGCCCTCAGTGTTCATACCCATGCTGACTTGTTTGTCCTCATGCCAGAGACCATTTTGCTGGAGTTGGGTTGGCATTTGAGTGAAAAAGCGCAGTCTGAAATTGACAATAAAACTCGAAAACCAAGCAAGGAAATTCGCATCGATGCCATGCGCGATGCCATTGAGTTTTCGCAAAGAACCAATGCGCGAGGTCGGGGCAAAGCGATCTTGATTTTTCCAGCTGAACGCATGAACCAAGTCACCGCCAATGCGCTGCTCAAAACTTTGGAAGAGCCGCCAGGTGACGTGAAGTTTGTCTTGGCCACGGAAGCTGCTCATCAATTGTTGCCCACCATTCGCAGCCGTTGTTTGGCTCACACCATGAGTTGGCCCTCTACGCCCGATGCGCTCATTTGGCTTGAATCTGTCGGCATCCCCAAGGATGAGGCGGCCACTTTGTTGAAGGCTTCTGGAGGTCGGCCAGAACAAGTTCTGAAGCAGATCAATAGGGGGCAATCCATGAAATGGTGGTCGCAATTCCCGCGCGCCATGCTATCGGGTGATGCCTCATTTTGTTCAGATTTACACCCATCTGAAGTGATTGATGCACTGCAAAAACTTTGCCATGATTTAATGATGCAACAAACGCATGCGGATTTGCGTTATTTCAATGATGCAGATTTACCTAAGCTCAAGCTTTCTTCTTCGAAACTAAGCGCTTGGTTCAAGCGTCTTTCTCAAGCAGCAAAATCTTCTGAGCATCCATTCAATGCAGGTTTGATGTTGGAAGCTTTGTGCTCTGAAGCACGTGAAGTCATGAACAGCCCCAATTAGTATGTACACCGATTCTCATTGCCACTTGTCTTTTCCTGAACTCGTCTGCAATTTGCCAGATATTCGACAAAAAATGTCGGAAGCGCAAGTCAGTCGGGCTCTGTGCATCTGCACCACCATGGAAGAATTTGACCAAGTTCATCACTTGGCCTTGACGCACAGCAATTTCTGGAGCACCGTTGGTGTTCACCCAGACAATGAAGACATTTATGAACCCAACGTTCAAGACTTGGTAAGCAAAGCCCAGTTGCCGCGTGTCATTGCGATCGGTGAAACGGGACTTGATTATTACCAAATGGAAGAGCGCAAAGGGGGGCGCACCATTGACGATATGGATTGGCAAAGAGATCGATTTAGAACTCATATTCGTGCCGCCCAACAAGTCCAATTGCCCTTGGTGATTCACACGCGGTCATCTTCAGATGACACCATCAGAATCTTGAAAGAAGAGGGCGAAATAGGGGACTCAGCCAGTGCTGGCGGCGTCTTTCACTGTTTCACAGAAACGCAGGCGGTCGCCAAGGCCGCCTTGGAACTGGGCTTTTACATCTCTTTTTCAGGCATTTTGACCTTCAAAACTGCGCAAGCTTTGAGGGACGTAGCCGCTTGGGTGCCACTTGACCGTATTCTGATTGAAACCGATAGCCCATATTTGGCCCCAGTTCCATACCGTGGGAAGACCAATAACCCGTCCTATGTTCCTTACGTTGCCAAAATTTTGGCTGAGTTAAGGGGCATGACGCCTGAAAAAATCGGAGAGCTGACGAGTCGCAATTTTGACCATCTTTTTACCAAGTGCATTAGCTAGAAACCAGCTAAAAATTAGCCAGACAATCACTTTTTTAGTCCCACCACCATGTTAATAAATTACTTTCATAAATTAATAAAGAATGTTGTTTTACTTGGATTTATTTCTTTTAATTTGAGTGTATCCGCAGGCTCTTATGAAGACTTTTTCAATGCCATTCGCAACGACGAAGTTAAAGTTGTTTCTAGCTTATTGGCACGCGGTTTTGATCCCAATACGCTTAACCTAAATGCTGAGCCAGCCATTCTCAACTGTCTGGTACACAGTTCTTTCCAAACATTTGAATTGATTGCCAAGCACCCTAAAACGCAATTGAATGTTCGCAACACGCATGGCGAATCGCCCTTGATGTTGCTTAGCCTAAAAGGCCATCTTCAGTTGGCCAAACTGCTTGTTAGTAAGCAAGCAGATATCAACCATCCTGGTTGGACGCCTTTGCATTACGCTGCAACGGGTGGTCATGTAGAAATCATTCAATTGCTCCTAGATGAGAGTGCCTATATTGACGCTGAATCACCCAATGGCTCAACGCCTTTGATGATGGCAGCTCGATACGGGAATTTAAAGTCAGTTCAATTGCTTCTAGACGAAGGCGCAGATTTTCAACATAAGAATCAATTGGGTTTAAACGCTTTGGATTTCGCAATGCAAGGCAAGCGGCCAGATGCCATTAAATTGCTTGAAGCTGCTATGAAGCTATCTAAAGGTGACGCCAACAATCAGAAGTGATTGTTTGTAATGACCTTTTTATTAACTTCATACGATGTATATTATGTTAAGTAAAGTATGGGTCATACAAAGATAAATCAAATAACCAAAAGATGTAACTACAAAGAACACCCTCTCAACCAAGATAGCCCCTTTCAGGGACATCTCTTATTAAGGATTCAATTTCAAAGTCTGAGTTGATCCAGACGTAGACATCCTTAAAGGCCGGTACTTGGTTTGACCCCATTCAGCCTTCATGTCTTGATAACGCGAAGAAAAAGGATGGCCACTTTGACCTGTTTGGTAAATGAAGCCAGACTCATCTAGGTTGGCCAAATCGTAAACAGCTCT
>CANKOT010000030.1 GCA_947484245.1 Comamonadaceae bacterium | reverse complement strand
TTAAAAATTCCAAGGAATCACTTTTATGTCATTGGCTCAACGCTTGCAACAACCCAGTGCCTTGCTGGCCCCTGGCATTTACGACGCGCTGACTGCACTCATTGCAGAACAGGCTGGTTTTGAGGCGCTTTACTTATCAGGCGCTTCCATTGCCTATACCCGATTGGGTCGTTCAGACATCGGCTTAACCACTGCCAGCGAAGTGGCCAATACACTGGCCAACATCACCGACCGCATTCGCGTGCCTGTGATTGTGGATGCCGATACAGGCTTTGGCAATGCGCTCAATACGCAGCGCACCGTGCGAGACTTTGAACGCGCAGGCGCCGCCATGATTCAAATTGAAGATCAAACATTTCCCAAGCGCTGTGGTCATTTGGACGGCAAAGGTGTGGTGCCTGTGGCAGAGATGCAGGGTAAATTGAAAGCGGCATTGGATGCTCGGCACAATCGCCATACCCTGATCTTGGCTCGAACCGATGCGTTGGCCGTGGAAGGCATTGAGTCGGCTTTAGAGCGTGCCGAAGCCTACTTAGCCTGCGGCGTGGACGCCTTGTTCATTGAAGCTTTGCGCACGCCTGAACAAATGCAACAAGCCTGCGATCAGTTTGCACATCGCATTCCCTTGTTGGCCAATATGGTGGAGGGCGGTCAAACGCCGATTCAAAGCGCTGCTGAATTGGGTAAGCGTGGCTTCAAAATTGTGATTTTTCCGGGCGGTACAGCTCGCGCTGTGGCGCGCTCACTGCAAGCTTACTTTGGCAGTTTGAAAACACACCAAACCACCAACCCCTGGCGCGATCAAATGCTGAACTTTGATGAGTTGAACCAACTCATTGGTACACCCGAGTTATTGGCCCTCGGAAAAAAATACGAGGGTCAATAGGTATCGCCATTTTCGAGGTGTTTATGCTTAATTCCAGGAAACAGCGGCCATGTCATTGGCAAAAATAGGTGAGCTGGACCACAAGCCCTTCAAGCCTTTTTTGTAAACCGCGGTGTTGGTGGCGTTGAACAAAAACACATTGACCGCATCGTTGGCAATCATGCGCTGCATGTCGCCAAACAGCTTGACCCGATCTTTGGCACCTGTTGTGGCTGAATGCTTGGCCGCCAGGTCGCGGAAGGCTTTGCTGTCGTAGCCCCAGTAGTAATTCGGGTTGGCATAGGCCATGTAGTCGAGTGGCTCCACGTGGTTGATGACGGTGAGGTCAAAGTTGCCTTTGAAGGTGCCGCTCAGCCATTGAGCCCATTCGACGTTTTCTATTTTTGCAACAATGCCCACTTTGGCCAACTGCGCAGCCAAAATTTCGCCGCCTTTGCGCGCATAGGGTGGTGGTGGCAAGGTGAGCGTCACATTCAAGGGCGTTTGCACGCCCGCCTCTTTGAGCAAGGCCTTGGCTTTTTCGGGATCGAAAGCATATTGACCTGTGAGGTCGACATAGCCTGCATCGGTGGGGGCCATGTGGCTGCCAATGGGCTTGGCCAATCCTTCGAACACGCCATCAATGAATACCTTTTTGTCAATGGCATGAGACAAGGCGCGGCGCACGCGCACATCGTCAAAGGGTTTCTTTTTGTTGTTGATGGTCATGATGCCCTTGCCGGCTGTGCTGCCCATTTCAACCATGAAGCGCTTGTCTGTTTGAAATTGTTTCAAACTTTGGGGCGATTGAAAGCGGGGCATGCCGTCAATGTCGCCTGCCAGCAGTGCAGCCACTTGGGCCGATGAGTCATTGATGAAACGGAAGGTGACCTTCTTCAATTTGACATTGGCTGCATCGCGGTAGCCGTCCCATTTGGTGAGCGTGACGGCCGTGCCTTTGGCCCAGTTTTCTAATTTGTAAGGGCCAGTGCCGATGGGCTTGGTGGCCGCAGAATCAGCAGAGCCAGGGTGCAAGATGACCGCGGTGTTCTCGCCCATGCGGAACAAGAAATTGCCATCGGGGTTGGTCAAAACCAAGACCACGGTGTGTGCGTCGGGGGTGGAGATGTGGCTGATGTTGTTGAACACAGCGCCTTTGGCTTTGTTGGTGCTTTTTTCGGCCTTGGCGCGCTCAAAGCTGAACTTGACAGCAGCGGAGTCAAATGCAGCACCGTCTTGAAACTTCACGCCTTTGCGCAGTTTGAAGCTAAAGGCTTTGCCGTCAGCGTCCATGGCCCAGCTTTCAGCCAGCAATGGCGTGACAGAGCCATCGACATTGATTTTGGTGAGGCCTTCTAAGATGTTGTAGTGAACCACTTCACCAATGGCCGCGGCAGGTGCCGTAGTGGGATCAAGGCTGGTAGGCTCCAAAATCATGCCCACCACCACACTGTCTTTTTTGGACTGCGCATGTGCGCCAGGGTTGACAAGCATCATGCTGGCCGCAGCCAACAGAGCAAAACCAAATTGGCCCAGTTGGCGACGTGTTGAACGTGGTAACTGTGTCATGTAAAACTCCTTGAACAAAAAATTAGACTTCATCTTGAAATGCTAGAACTGCAGCATTGTGTATCAATGCGAAAGTCCTGGAATGGCGGACAGCAATTCTTGGGTGTAGGGGTGTTGTGGGTGTTGAAAAATGTCGTCGGCTGAACCTGTTTCCACCACCCGCCCATGCTGCAAAACGATCACATCGTCGCACATCAGATTCACGACGGCAAGATCATGGCTGATAAACAAGTAGCTCAAGCCAAAACGCTCCTGCAAGTCCATCATGAGATTGAGGACTTGCGCTTGAATCGACACATCCAAGGCACTCACAGGCTCGTCGGCCACGATCAGCGAGGGGCGGGTAATCAGTGCCCTTGCAATGGCGATGCGCTGGCGTTGTCCCCCGGAAAATTCATGGGGGTATTTGTCGAGGTCTGAGGCCCGCAGTCCAACTTCTGTGAGGGCTTGGGCGGCGCAGTCTTTTAAATCTTGTGCGCTCAGTGCTTGTCCAGAACTTTGCTTCAAGGTGCTGTGCAGGGGTTCTGACACGATGCGCAAAACTTTTTGTCGTGGGTCGAGTGAACCATAGGGGTCTTGGAAAACCATTTGAAAATCGCTGCGAGCAACGCGCAATGAATCTGGGGGCAATGCATTCAAATCTTGCCCTTTGAACAGCACCTTGCCTTGCGTGGGTTTTTCTAGGGCCATGACCAAGCGGGCCAAGGTCGACTTACCCGAGCCCGACTCGCCCACAATGCCCATGCTTTTGCCAGCAGCCAATTGAAAACTGACATCGTTCAGGGCTTGAATGTGCCCTGCCTTGGCAAACAAGGAGGGCTTGGGCAATGCATATTGCTGACTCAGATGTTGCACGTCTAGCAAAATGTCTTGGGCACTGATCATGCTGCCGCCTCCAATGTTTGCCATTCAGGACAGCGCACCCAATGCTCGGCAAGCTGCCTTGGCTTGTCAGTCTCTTGGCTTTCTTTAAAGTGGGCCATCTGCGGCACAAGTTCAATGGGCGGCAAGGCCTGCCTGCAACTGTCTTTGACATAAGCGCAGCGGTCGGCAAATGCGCAGCCTTGTGGCCAGTTGAAAATTTCTGGCACGTTGCCAGCAATGGTTTGCAGTCGTGTGCCTCGTTTCAAACCCAGTTGGGGCTGCGCTGCAAACAGTCCTTGGGTGTAAGGGTGTAGGCGCCTTTCAAACAAGGCCTTGGTGTATGCACTTTCAACCACAGCACCGCCGTACATCACCATGACGCGCTCAACTTGGTCGCGCATGAGGCCCAAATTGTGGCTGATCAAAAGAAGACCCATGCCATCTTCTGCCACCAATTGGCGAATCAAGGCCAGCACTTCTTTTTGCACAGTGACATCCAGGGCCGTGGTGGGTTCGTCAGCAATCAAAATATCGGGTTGGCAGGCCAAGGCCATTGAAATCATGACGCGTTGGCGCTGCCCGCCTGAGAGTTGGTGCGGATAGTTGTCCAAGCGTTCGCGCGCCCTTGGCAATTGAACGCGGTCTAACAATTCAAGCGCCCGTGCTTTGGCAGAAACCAAGTCCATGCCCTGATGCAATTGGAGCGGCTCGGCAATTTGTTTCCAAATAGGGTGCAAAGGATTGAGCGCCGTCATGGGCTCTTGAAAAATCATGGCCATGCGCGCACCGCGCAAAGTGCACAAGGTGTCTTCGCTCATTTGAGTGAGCTCACTGCCATGCAAGGCAATCGATCCTGACACGGTGGCACGATCGGGCAGCAAGCCCATGATGGCCAAGGCCGTGAGTGATTTACCGCAGCCGCTTTCGCCAATCAAGCCCAAAGTCTCGCCGCGTTGCATTTCAAAATCGACGCCCCGCAAAGCTTCGAGTTGGCCGTGCGAAGTTTGCAAGGCAACGCGCAAATTGCGAACGGACAACAATGGGGTGTTGTGGGCGGGCGTCATGATCAAGCCAATGCGCTTAGCGCGTCCTCGACAAACGGGGGTCGAGCAGATCACGCAAGCCATCGCCCATCAAGTTAAGACCCAGCACCGCCAGAGCTATGGCTATGCCTGGGTACACCGCCAACATGGGTGCTTGAAACATTTGCGATTGCGCTTCGTTGAGCATGCGGCCCCAACTCGGATTGGGCGGTTGGGTGCCCAGCCCCAAATACGACAAAGCGGCTTCTGCCAAAATGGCAATTGCAAATTGCACGGTGGCTTGCACAATCAGAACGCTGGCCACGTTGGGCAACACATGTTCCCAGGTAATGGCCCATTTGGATTTGCCTGCCGCTTTGGCTGCCAAGGTGAAATCGCGAGACCACACAGCATTGGCAGCGCCCCGCGTGATGCGCGCAAAGACAGGTATGTTGAAAATACCAATGGCGGTGATGCTAACTACCAAACCCGGACCATAAATGGCGGTGAGCAAAATGGCCGACAGCAACGCTGGAAAAGCAAAGGTGAAGTCGGCAACGCGCATCACGACTTCTTCTACCCAGCCTCTCTGCGCCGATGCCCACAAGCCCAGGGGCACACCCAAACCCAAGCCAATGCCCACGGCAATGAAACCGACCAGCAAAGAGTTTTGACTGCCCACCAACAACAGAGACGCAATGTCGCGCCCAAGGCTGTCAGTGCCAAACCAATGCTGGGCACTGGCAGTTGCCAATTTGTTGGGAATGTCAATGTCAGCCACAGGGTAGGGCGTCCAAAACAAGGACAGGGCAGCACTGAGGACCAGCACCAACACAATGACAGCACCTGCTGCAAAGCTGCGATGCTTGAAAGCTTGCTGCACATGGCGTGTGAAAGTTTGCGCTGAACTCATACGGCTGCAGCCCCTGTTTTCAAGCGCGGGTCTATCAGGGCGTAAAGCAGATCAATGAAGAAGTTGATCAAAATGACCATGGCAGAAAGCAGCATGACCACGTCGCGCACCACAATCAAATCGCGGTTGGCAATGGCCTGAAAAATAAGGCGGCCAATACCGGGCAACACAAACACATTTTCAATCACTATGGCACTGGTGATGAGGTTGCCAAACTGCAAACCCATGACCGTGACCACCGGAATCATGGCGTTGCGCAGCACGTGTCGCCAAAGCACTTGTTGCTTGGACAAACCCTTGGCGCGCGCAGTGCGCACATAGTCTTCCGACATCGATTCAATGACCGCCGAACGTGTTACGCGTGTAAGGATGGCCGTTTGCACCGCTGCCAAGGCCATGGCCGGCAAAATCAAGGCGGCAGTGCCGGCCCAAAAGCCACCCCCATCTTCTGCAGACCAGCCAGGAAAGCCCCCGGCACTCACCCATTGAAGGTGAACGGCAAAAAGCAAGATTAATAAAATGGCCAACCAAAAATTGGGCACAGCCAAACCCAATTGGCTGAATGTCATGACCCCCACATCGCCAGCCGTATTTTGTTTGGAGGCGGCATACAAGCCCAGACACAAGGCCACCAAGATGGTGACGCTCATGGCCATGATGGCCAAAGGCAAGGTAACCTGCATGCGCTCCATCATGAGCACCGCCGTAGGGGTGTCGTAGGAAATACTGATGCCCGATTGGCCCTGAAGCAAACCGCCCACCCACGCCACATACCGCGACAGCGCGGGCTGGTTCAGGCCCAATTTTTCTTCCATGGCGGCCAAAGATTCTGGGGTAGCGGTTTCGCCCAAAATAACCTGAGCGGCGTTGCCTGGCAACCATTCAAGCACGCCAAACACCACCATGGACGTGACCGCCAAAGTAACGAAAAAACTGAAGAAACGTTGGAGCACAAACGAAGACACGCGTTATCCTTGCATCTTCAGGGCTGGCGTCCCATCGGCCTTGTTGGCAAGACAGGGTGGGGGCATTGATAAAAGGCTTTTAAATGACATCTCAGAAGATTGTAAACACCCGCTTGAGCGAAAGAGCCAACCCGCACTATGGCAGCATTGCCGACATTGCTGGCTTGCACGTGGGCCACTTTACCTCGACCCAACGCCTAACGGGGTGCTCGGTGGTGTTGGCGCCGCAAGGCGCCGTGGGTGGCGTCGACGTGCGCGGTGCGGCTCCGGGTACCCGAGAAACCGATTTGCTTGACCCCACCAATTTGGTTGACAAGGTACATGCGGTGTTGTTGTCGGGTGGCAGCGCCTTTGGCTTGGACGCCGCCAGCGGTGTCATGCGTTGGTTGGACGAACGCAACTTGGGATTTCAAACCGGCCATGGCTGTGTGCCCATCGTGCCAGCCGCTGTGCTGTTTGATTTGCCTCTGGTGCGTGATGGCGACAACCCCAAAATCAGACCCGACGCCGCTGCCGGCTATGCAGCTTGCGACGATGCGCTGTATCAAAAGCCAATGTCGGCCAGCACCTTGCGTTCGGTCGTGCCACCCATGTCTGGCAATATTGGCGCTGGTGCCGGTGCGGTGGTGGGTAAATTGTTTGGTTTAAACCGCGCCATGAAAGGCGGCGTGGGCCATGCTTTGGTCAAGGTAGGCCCTTGGCAAGTCGGTGCCATGGTGGCGTGCAACGCGGTGGGCGATGTGATCGATCCCGCCACGGGTCAAGTGCTGGCAGGTGCCCGAACTGCCGACGGCACACGCCTGCTCAATTCGCAGCAAGCCTTGCTGGCGGGTCAAAGTTCTGCCACTCCCATGGCGGGCACCAACACCTCCATTGGGGTGGTGGCCACCAATGCCACCCTGAACAAAGCACAGGCCAAGCGCTTGGCCATGAGTGCGCACGATGGCTTTGCTCGAAGCATTCGACCTGCACACACCACCTTGGATGGCGATACCTTGTTTGCCATGGCCACCTGCGCTGAAAGCAACGCACCCGACATGTTGCTCCTTACCGTGATGGCTGCAGAAGCCACTGCACAAGCTACGGTGAACGCCATTTTGTTTGCCAATGGCGTGCACAGTTTGAAGGGCTATTTGCCATCGGCAATGGAACTCAGCCCTTCAGGTTGAACGCGTTTTATTCCACCGTGAACGTCAAGCCAGCATGCGACTGCAGGCGCGCAATGAGCGCGTTGCCCATGGCTGAAGCCGGTGTCCAAATCCCGCCCTTGGTTGCAGTGGCATCTTTCAACAAACAGATGGCTGCTTCGGCAATCATCTTTGACGTGCTGCCATAACCTGGATCGCGGTCGCCTTTGACACCCACCTGCACAGATTGACCTTGTTCGTTGGTGGCAATGAACAAAACATCGTAATGACCGGCTTCGCGCTCGGCTTTGGAAGGGCCTTCGCCAGGTTTGAGCTTGTCTTCGCTCATGCTCTTGTCTTGGGCAATGGCGTTGGCAATGGCTTCGCCTTTGTCGCCAGGGCCGGTGACCATCATTTCGTCGTATACAAAATCAGCACCCCACACATGGTTCAACAAGAAGTTGGAACGGTGAACGTTGCGCGTATTGATGGTGGCCATGATGAAGGGGGCAACCCACACGCCCATCACTTCATCCAACATCGGTTTGTGGCCAGTGGGTTGGCGCGGGCCTTCAAAGCCGGGTGTGAGTGAGAAGGGGTTTTTGAGCAAGTCAATGACGCCGGGCTGAGTGGCTGCTGCTGCCATGGTGGCTTTGAAGCTGGCTGCTGTACCACCGGAAAATGTGCCCTTCATTTTGCGAACGCGGCCACGTACCCGCTGTGCAGGTTTGCCAAAACGTTGGGTCATTTCGTTTTGCGCCATCAACACGCCCAAGTCGAAAGGGCTGGAGTCAAAGCCGCAAGAGAAGACCAAGCGTGCACCACTTTTCTGTGCAGCAGCCTGGTGTTGGTCAATCATGTGGCGCATCCATGCAGGCTCGCCGCACAAGTCGACATAATCCACGCCCGATTCGGCGCAGGCTTTGATGAGTTCATTGCCGTACAACTGATAAGGGCCCACCGCTGAAATGACCAAGCGGGTTTTGGACATGAGAGATTTTAAAGATGCTTCGTCACTGCTTTCTATGACCACCAAGGGGGTGGCAGCAGGTGCGCCAATTTCGTCTCGGACAGCTTGTAGTTTGTCTAAGCTGCGGCCCCCCATGGCCCATGTGAGACCGGTGTCTGCACGGGTAAGCAAATACTCTGCAATGAGGCGGCCTGTGAAGCCAGTGGCGCCATGCACCACGATGTCGAATTCTTTGGTCATCTTGAAAGTCTTTCTGAAGGATGCGAAGCATAAAACACACTTGAATGATGGCGAGTCACTTCTGTGCAGGTTCAAATTATGAGTTCTTTCAGGTTATTTTTTTGCTAGAGCTTGATGTAGGTCATGTGATTTTGTGTTGGCAAGGCACACACTGGCTGAACAAATCACACAAAGAAGTCCATGAAAAATATCCTGCCTATCGATCGCTTTCTTCGTTTCTTATTGGCCATTGGGCTGTTTGAGGCCGCCTACTTCTGGCTCAGTGGCACACCGCAAATACTGGCCTATGGGGTGGGCGGCGTCATGCTTGTAACTGGGGCCAGCAGCATTTGTCCAATTTACAAGGTGCTGGGTGTGGGGGGCAGTCAGGCCGCGTGCAGTCTCCAGCCGTCACTTTGGATCAGGGTGCTTGCGGTATTGGCATTGTTAGGTGCCATTGTGGGTGGTAGTTATGGCAGCGACTTTTTGACGAGAAAAATGTTCTTGGAAGATTTCAATGCCGTGAACCATTTTTACAAGCAAACCTTGTTTCTCACAGGCAAAGGCGAGCGTGAAAAAGCAAATATCAATTACGAGCAATGGGTGCCAGCGTTTGAAAAGTTCCAAAACAAATACAGCACTTACCGCCCCTATACCTTGCGCAACGATGCCCAATTTCCTGCCGATCTTGTGCAAGTCAAGGGCATGATGCTGGCGGTGAAAGAGGCTGTGCAAACGGGTGATTTGCAGCAAGCCCATTTGGATTTAGAAAAAGTTCGCCCTGTTTTTCAGCAACTATTTAAGCGCAATGGATTTTCAATGTTGGCGGTGGCCTTGGTTGATTTTCACGATACCATGGAACTGATGTTGGATGCAGCCAATGCTAAAAATGCAGCTCAAACATTGGCCTTGTATGAGCAAGTGAATGCCAAGTTACAAGCCATTGAAGCAGAGGCCAATGATTCAGAAATTAAGGCCATTCGTTTTGAACTTGATACTTTGAATGCTTTGGCTAAAGAAAACAAAGTTGACGCAATGCCTGCACAAAGCGAAAAGCTAAAAACAAGTTTTGTGAAAGTCTATTTAAAGCGCGGTTAAAGCACGAGTGACGCTGAATTAGTCTAAGTGTTGATCTGACAACACATTAGCGTGAAAGATGTAATTCAAAGTGACACCTTGCGAGTTGGGCTTTTGCATCTTTCTAATTGCACATCATTCATGGCGTACAAAGGAGATACACGCATAAAGCTGACCAATGATTGTTGGTTGCCAGTTAACTTTTCATACATGTCTTGCGAGATGACCACTGCAACAGGCTGACCATTTAAGGTGATATTTTGAGGACCTAAGGAGTTTGCGCACCTGATGACCTCAGACAAATGAGCTTCAGCATCTTGCATTTGCCACACTTGCATATTGACTCCATCCAATAAGTCTGACTGTATTGGTTATAACTTACAGGACTTGGTGCATTGTGTAAATAGGCTTGGCTTATTTGATTGCATATTGCAAGCCAATGCCAAGCAATCCGCAAGCCCCAATGACGTGAATCACATTGAGCTTGAATTTGAGCAGTGCAATGGCTGCCGCAAGGGCAATCAGTGCTGCGGTTGAATCGAAGGGCGCGTCAAAGCCCTGTGGCCACATTGTGTGATAGCCAAAGAACAAGGCTAGATTCGAAATCACCCCGACCACCGCCGCTGTAATGGCCGTCAGGGGGGCCGTGAATTTCAAATCATTGTGGGTGCTCTCTACAAAGGGGCCGCCCGCCAAAATGAATACGAACGAAGGCAAAAACGTGAACCATGTCACAAGAGTGGCTGCCAATGCACCCGCTAAAAACAAGCTGTCGGATCCTAGCAGGGCTTGTGCATAAGCACCCACAAAACCCACAAAGGCCACCACCATGATGAGAGGGCCGGGTGTAGTTTCTCCCAAGGCCAAGCCATCCATCATTTGGGTGACCGTAACCCAGCCAAACTGTTCTACCGCGCCTTGAAACACATAAGGCAAAACAGCATAGGCGCCGCCAAAAGTGAGAAGTGCGGCTTTGGTAAAGAACCAACTCATTTGCGTGAAGGTGTGATTCCAGCCAAATTGCAACACCAACACGCCCATTGGCACCAACCACAACACGGCAGCTGCCAACAACACCTGCCACAAACGCTGCCAAGTAAAAATGGCATGAGAAGGTGTGGGTGTGTCATCGTCAATGATTGCAGAACCTGAAGCGAGCGATGCTGCACCATGACCGCCACCTACTTGGAATGAATTGGCAGATAAGCGGCCACCCACAAAACCAACGAGTGCCGCAGCCAATACGATGAGGGGAAAGGGCACATTCAAGGCAAAGATGGCTACAAAGCTGGCAGCGGCAATGGCCCAGAGTAAATTGTTTTGAAGAACGCGAGAACCAATACGGTATGCCGCTTGAAGGACGATGGCGGCTACCGCGGGCTTGATGCCGTAGAACAAACCAGCCACCCAAGTGACTTGTCCATAAGCAATATAAAGCCAAGACAAGCCTATTAACAAGAACAGCGATGGCAACACAAACAAAACGCCAGCAGCAATGCCACCCCGCGTCTTGTGCATCAGCCAACCGATGTAGGTGGCCAATTGTTGTGCCTCAGGCCCAGGGAGCAACATGCAGTAATTGAGTGCGTGCAGAAAGCGTTTTTCAGACAGCCACTTTCTGCGTACCACCAGCTCTTCATGCATGAGGGCAATCTGACCCGCCGGGCCGCCAAAGCTGACGAAGCCCAGCTTGAGCCAAAACATGAAGGCTTGCCAGAAACTCACAGATTCTGATTTCAGCAAAACATTCATATTGGTGAGGATATAGCCCTAGGCATTTGCAGCTGTTGTTTAAGTTTTAAAGCAGTAAACCAATGAGATCGCAAATTTCAGATGAATTTGCATTATCGTTGCGCAAACAGTGATTGAATAAAAACCATGGAAATCAAAGTCAATTTTCTCGACAAACTTCGCCTTGAAGCCAAGTTTGACGACTTCACGGTCATTGCCGACCAGCCTATTCGCTACAAAGGCGATGGCTCTGCACCTGGGCCTTTTGACTATTTTCTAGCATCGTCTGCCTTGTGTGCAGCCTACTTTGTGAAGCTGTACTGCGACACCCGCAACATTTCCACCGAGCACATTAGGCTTTCACAAAACAACATTGTCGACCCCGAAAACCGTTACGCACAGATTTTCAAAATTCAAGTTCAACTACCACCCGATATTTCTGAAGTCGATCGCCGCGGCATCTTAAATTCCATTGAACGCTGCACCGTGAAGAAGGTGGTGCAAGAGGGGCCTGAGTTTGTCATTGAAGAAGTGGCTAACTTAGATGAAGACGCGCAGGCTTTGCTCAACCTCAAGCCTGGCGCCGAAAGTAGCACCTTCATTTTGGGCAAAGATTTGCCTTTGGAGCAAACCATTGCCAACATGTCTGGCATCTTGGCGGGCTTGGGTATCAAAATTGAAATTGCATCGTGGCGCAACATCATTCCCAATGTGTGGTCATTGCACATTCGCGATGCGCATTCGCCCATGTGCTTTACAAATGGCAAAGGCGCTACCAAAGAAAGCGCGCTGGCGTCTGCTTTGGGTGAATACATTGAGCGTCTGAACAACAACCATTTTTATGCGGGCGCCTATTGGGGCGAAGACTTGGCCAATGCCGAGTTCGTGCATTACCCAAATGAAAAATGGTTCAAGCCTGGAAAGAAAGATGCGCTGCCCAAAGAAATTTTGGACTCTTACTGCCTGAGCATCTATAACTCAGATGGCGAGTTAAAAGGCTCGCATTTGATTGACACCAATTCGGGCAATGTGGCGCGCGGCATATGCTCATTGCCCTTCGTAAGGCAATCAGACCAGCAAGTGGTGTACTTTCCCACCAATTTGGTCGAAAACTTGTTCGTCAGCAATGGCATGAGCGCCGGCAACACATTGGCCGAAGCGCAGGTGCAATGCCTCTCAGAAATTTTTGAGCGCGCAGTCAAAAAAGAAATTCTGGAAGGCGAAATTTGTTTGCCCGATGTGCCTGCCAATGTGCTGGCCAAGTACCCCAGCATCATGGCTGGCATTCAAGGCCTTGAAGCGCAAGGCTTTCCGGTGCTGGTCAAAGACGCTTCGCTGGGCGGACAATATCCCGTGATGTGCGTCACCTTGATGAACCCCAAAACAGGCGGTGTGTTTGCCTCCTTTGGCGCACACCCAAGCTTGGAGGTGGCACTAGAGCGCAGCCTGACCGAGCTCCTACAAGGCAGAAGCTTTGAAGGCCTGAATGATTTGCCACCGCCCACCTTCGAAAGCAATGCAGTTACCGAGCCCTACAACTTTGTAGAACACTTCATAGACTCGAGTGGCATTGTGTCTTGGCGCTTCTTTGGTGCCAAAGCCGATTACAACTTTGTGGAATGGAACTTTGCGGGCCAAGGCGCAACTGCCAACGCAGACGAAGCCGCCAAGCTGTTTGACATTTTGAAAGACATGGGCAAAGAGGTGTACACCACCGTACACGACCAACTGGGTGCTATGGCGTGCCGAATTTTGGTACCGGGCTATTCTGAAATTTACCCAGTAGAAGATTTGATTTGGGACAACACCAACAAAGCCTTGCTCTTCCGAGAAGACATCCTCAACTTGCATCGCTTAAGCGATAAACAATTGACTGCACTGCTAGACCGTTTGGAAAACAACGAACTAGACGAATACGCTGACATTGCCACCCTCATTGGCATTGAGTTTGATGAGAACACTGAGTGGGGGCAGTTAACCGTATTAGAGCTAAAGTTGCTCATCAACCTGGCTTTAAAGCAATTAGAAGCGGCGCAAGATTTGGTGGGTGCTTTCTTGCAATACAACGACAACACCGTGGAGCGCAAATTGTTTTACCAAGCGCTGAATGTGGCGCTAGAAGTGGCTGTAGATCCTGAGCTTGCGATGGCCAACTACGAACACAATTTCCGCCGCATGTTTGGCAATGTGCGCATGGATGCTGTGCTGGGGTCTGTGGATGGCACTGTGCGATTTTTTGGACTCACGCCCACCAGCATGAAGCTAGAAGGATTGGACAGGCATCACCGATTGATTGACAGCCTCAAGAAGTTGCATGTTGCTCGGGTTCATGCAAATCGTTAATGCTTAGCAATCCATTCATTGAGTGAGCGATGCCATTGCGCCGCTGTAAATGAGAAACATCAAGTAAGCCCAAGCCAATACCAACAAAATGCCCACCAAATTCAATGGCCTCCGAATGGCTTGCGAAGGTGGTCCTTGTTTTTTGCCAGTGACCATGGCCTTCACCAAATTCTCTTTTTGCATGAAGCTCATGATGACCGCTGCTATCACATGAATGATAACCACGCCTAAGGCAATGTGGGCAATGGTTTCATGCGCGTCACTCATGAAATCGCCATAGAGATCTTTCACAATCCAATAGCCTGTGATGCCAATGAGCAACACCAAGACCATGAGCGATAGCATGGCCAAAGCACCCGCTGGGTTGTGGCCCAGATTGCTGCCAAAACGAAGCGAGCCCTTGCCATTTACAAGCGACTTGATGTGATGCCAAGTGTCTGTGGGGCCTTTGATGAAATGGGAAAATCGAGCATACCGAGTGCCAATTACGCCCCAAACAATTCTGAATAAAATTAAAGCGCAAGCGGAGTACCCAAATGCGTAGTGAAGCATTTGTTGCGATTCGCTCTCAGCGGTAAGCCATGCCCCCGCAAATGAGATGACCAAAAGCCAATGAAAGACTCTGACCGGCAAATCCCAAACCAAGACGTCTTGTTTGTGTGTCGTCACTCTCATTTGGCTGGCACCTGAACATTCTTTTCACTAAAGCCACCGCTTGCAGCATCTTTGTGACAGGCCATGCAGTTGGCCGCGCTCTTCACCCCAGGTCTTTTCCAAACCTCAGCCCTCACTTCATTGTGCTCTTTGATAAACCAGGCGCTTTTGCTTATTCGGTTGTCTGGCGCCAAGGCTGAATATTTGTACTTGGATGCAGCATTTTTAACAAGCCAATTGTTAATTTCAGTTTGTGTTTTGGCATCAAGACTTGCATCGCTGCCAAAGTGTTTGCCAAGTCCAGTCATGATGTTTTGCCAATTCCTCTGACTCAACAAACCCGGGGGAAAGGCCATGTGACAGCTTGCACATTCAGTCTCATAGGCTTGCGGTGCATCGCTTGGAATGGGCGCTTTGTCGGCCAAAACGGGCATTGCCAGCAGAGCAGCCAAAGAAAGTAAAAAGTAGTTCTTCATGTGTACCTTATTGCTGCTTTTCTGATTCATTCGTGTTTTATTTGACGGTCATTAACCATGAGAGCACATCGGCTTTTTCTTGGGCATCGCATTCACGTCCCAAGACATCGTTGCAATTGCGCTTGAACCACTTTTCGACTTTGGCAGGGTCGCTAAACCGCGCCTGATTGCTGTTGGGTGAGAGTGCCTTGATGACCTTGCCGGTCACGATATGCTTCGTATCGTGATTGGGCGGCGACTCATGGCAAGAAGCACAACTCCATTCTTTGCCATGCTTGGCATTGAAGAATTTCTCGCCCCGAGCAGGTACAGCTTTGGCTGACTTAGCTTCGTAGGCCGTGAGTAAATCTTGCGGGCTTGCAGCCAACGCAATGTTGGCTGTCCACAGGATTGCAAAAACCAATAGTGTTTGTGGGGTCATGTTCTCAGAAAAAGGCAGCGCATCGTTGCGATTTCGAGAGTGTCGCGCTTAATATTTTTGTGAACTTGAGCTAGATCAAGGTAGTCAGTTAAACTGTTTTTTGTTTCTGATAAACACCAAGGATGCCTTGCTCAGATTTGGCGCAACTTGGCTTCAGGCTGATACCTCAATTGGAAAGTACACACATGGGAATATCTGATCAAAACGACTCGCCTTCTACGGTACGAGCCATGACCGCCGCTCAGAAAATGTTTGCACGTGCCTGCAACCGCGACTGGGTCACCCCTGGTGAAGTGGTCTATCCCAATCCCGAGATGCTCATCATCCACGACGGGTTTGTTGAGACCGCTTACAAAGAACTGAACGGTTTGGGCTATGGGCAAATTACCTCGCCAGAGAAGGTTGTTTTTGTCACTGACCATGAGGTCTCTTACAGCACCCCCCGAGCCGTAGAGCGCGGCCGCAACATTCGATCCATTGCCAGCGCTTGGCATGTTGAGCAGTTCTTTGATGTGGGGCGCGGCGGTCAAGGTCATATCTTTCCCATTGAAAGTGGCCTGGTTCGCCCCGGTATGTTTCTCATGTGCTACGACATGCACTGCACCAATTTTGGCGCTGTGGGTGCGTTGGCCATGGCGGTAGGTCCTGAAGTGACATCTGTGTTGGCCACGGGCACCATTTGGACCGAGGTGCCGCACACGGTCAGTATTCGCTTGCAGGGCCAACTGCCCAAGGGCTCGCATGCACGTGATGTTGGGTTCATGCTGGCCCATGGTTTTGCTTCAGGCCGTTGGAACTTGAAACACGATTACCGCGTCATTGAATTTGGCGGTCCGGGCCTAGCCGGGCTTGAGCTGGCCGCGAGGGTGGCGCTTTGCAACTCGGTTACAGAGATGGGTGTTGCCAACGTGCTCTTTAACGGACCCCCGCCGGGCATCAACATTGAAGGCGCCCCCGACTTTTTGAGCGATCCAGGTGCACCTTATGAGGCCACGATCGATTTCGACCTTAGCGCTGTTGAGCCTCAGCTGGCCTTGCCCGGGGGACCAGACAGAGCCGCCAACGTGGTCGATCACGTTGGTCGTCCCATCAATCATGCCGTCATTGGTTCCTGCGGATCCGGTATGTACCAAGACTTTGTCGATGCTGCCAACATGATGCGAGGCCGCCGTGTGGCAGACGGTGTGCGAATGTTTGTGGTACCTGGCACACCCGCCACAGCAAAGCGTTTGGCAGACGAGGGAATTGCACAAGTTTTCATGGATGCAGGCGCCATGATTTTGCCTTCAGGCTGCGGACCCTGCGCAGGCGGCAACATGGGCCCCCTAGGCCCAGGCGAGGTGTCCATTGCCACCGCTGCAACCAACCACTCCGGTCGTTTCGGTGCCAAAGAAGCTGAAATCTATCTAGGCAGTCCCATCACAGTGGCTGCCTCGGCGCTGAGCGGCTCTTTGGCCGATCCCCGCAAGTCCCTTCACCAATGAGTTTTCCAATGCTCAAATCCTTGAAAAAATCAGGTCGTTGTCATGTCTTTGGTGACGCAATTCCCTTGGACGAAGGCGTCATGGCCTTTTCTTTTGCCATCGGCCGAATTACCGATCCAGCAGTCCTCATTCCACATCTTTTCGAAGGCATCGATCCCAGCTTTGCCAGCCGCGTCAAGCCTGGCGACTTTGTGGTGGCGGGCCAAGATTTCTGCTGCGGTAAGCCACACTTCCAGGGCTTTATTGCAATGGCGGCTTTGAACATGGGAGTGCTGTGCAGTTCCATGCCCCGAACGTCTCTGCGTGGCGCTATCTCCAATGGACTGCCCGTGCTCACGGGTTGGAGCCCTGAGCAACTTCCAATTGCCGACGGCGATGTGATCGAGGTAGATATGGAAACCGGCATGATCACCAACATCACTCAAAACACTTCGGCCGGTGTTGATCCCATGCCCGTCATTCTTCAGGATATCATTCGACACGGTGGTGTGGGTGGGCAACTTAAGGTTTGGTTAGACCAAAACCCGCAGCTGCAACTTCAGCTTGGCGCCGCCCCAGTGTTGCAGCAAGACATTCCCATCAAGTGGATGAAGGGATCAACACTGTGACTCACCCCATGAGCATTGCTGTAGGCGCCTACGATCGAACAGCAGCACTCCTAGACGGAACTATCCAAGTGGAGGGTTTCAACACCCAATTTGTAGCGGGCGATTTGGAAGAAATTTTTGCGCAAGCTTTCAGCTCAGCCCCTTTCGAAGTCACTGAGTTGTCCTTTAGCAATTTTTTGATTTCTAGCGCGCGTGGCACATGTCCTTATATGGCGCTGCCAATTTTTCCGTCTCGGTCTTTTCGCCATTCGGCCATCTACGTTCGATCGGACGCGGGCATCCAATCGCCCGCCGATCTGAAAGGCAAACGCATTGGCACCCGTGAGTATTCCAATACCGTTTCAATGGTGGTTCGCGGCATACTGACAGACGAATATGGCTTTGCCCCTGAGGCCAATGAGTGGCTCATTGGTGATGTTGACCACGTAGAGCGACAAACCATTGACAGCAAAAACTGGCCCACCAACGGTGTTTCTATGAAGGCCATCCAAGGCCTCTCACTGTCTAGCTTGATGCTTGCAGGCGATTTGGATGCTTTGATTGCCTACTCTCCCCCAGAACATTTTGGCAATGACAGTTCTGTGGTTCGTCTTTTTCCTGATTGGCGCACTGCCGAACAAAACTACTTTCAGCGCACCCATGTGTTTCCAGTGATGCACATCATGGGCATTCGCAAAGATGTGCTTGCGGCACATCCCACACTTTCCAAAGCACTTCTGGATGCATTTGAAAAGGCGAAACAGGTGGCGTTAGCCCAATTGGCTGTGCACCAAACGCTTCCCATCATGCTGCCTTGGATGACAGCAGAAGCGGAAGCAACAGAGGCTCTGATGGGCAAGGACTTTTGGCAGTATGGTTTAGAAGCAAACCGTGCCGTGCTTGAAACTCAAATTCGCTGGTCTTTTGAGCAGGGACTTATTCCTCGTCAACCTGCTCTTGATGAAATCTTTGTATCAGAAGTTAGTCCTTCTTGATACCAGACTCCCTCACAATCTTTGTGTATTTGGCAATGTTTGTTTGCAAATAGTTTGCGAACGCATCAGGCGTAGAGGGGAATGACTCCATGCCCTGCTCAAGAAACTTCTTCTTGACATCAGGCGACTCGAGCGCTTTCACCACATCGGCATTGAGCTTTTCTTGAACGGCACGTGGTGTGGCTTTGGGCACCATGATGCCGTACACGGTTTCAGCTTCAAAGCCCGGCAGGCCTTGCTCAGCCATGGTTGGAATGTTGGGCATGCTTGGATATCGTTTGAGCGCTGCAACACCAAGGAGGCGAACCTTGCCTGAGTCGACTGAAGACTGCATGACGCCAAGCAACTGCCATGCGTAGTCAATGTGACCACCAATGAGATCGAGCATCAAAGGACCGCCGCCCTTGTAGGGTATGTGCAAAGTTTCATTGCCGGTTGCTTTGTCGAGCATCACGCCACCCAAGTGCAGCGAGCTGCCCGTGCCGGATGAGCCGTAGCTGAGCTTGCCGGCTCGTGCTTTAGCCAGTGCAGTGAACTCTTTAAAGTCTTTGGCAGGCAGCGCATGGTGCACGGCCAAAAACAGCGGTGCAGTGGTGCCCAGGCTGATGGGCGCGAAGTCGCGCACAAGGTCGTAGGGCAGCTTGGGCTGCAAAGCGCTGTTGATAATTTGCAGGGTGACGGCGCTCATGAGAACCGTGTAGCCATCTGCTGGTGCTTTGGCAACCAAGTCTGCGCCAATGTTGCCGTCGGCGCCTGGAATGTTTTCTACAACGATGGTGTAACCCGATTGCTCGCGCATGCGCTGAGCCAAGGTGCGGCTGAAAATATCGACACCGCCACCGGCACCAAACGGAACAATGAATCGGACTTGCTTAGCGGGATAGGCCTGTGCGCCTGTACCAGGCGTCTGCGCCGAAACGCTGCCCAATTGAAATAGAGCTGCCACTAAAGCTAAGCTAAATATTTTCCGCATTTCAAAGTCCTTTGTTTAAAAATCTGTAAAGCTGATACCAACAATTTCCGGAAAGATCGTATCTTGTTTTGTTAAAAACACAAATAAAGGGCTTTTACGATTCAAGTGCTTGCCAATCGTCTAATCCCAGTACCTTGTTGTATTCCGCTAGGTTGCACATTTCGTGACGCAGAGCGCGAGTCGATCCATCTTGGCGCATGGTGGCCAGAACCTCGCGCAACTTCTTAACAACCGCATAGCGCAGCACACCCGAGTGGATGGCTATAACGCAGCCAACACTGCGAAGAAACGCGTCATCGAGATCGCCAGATGGCGGGTGCTCATGAAGCACCGTCATGAGCGGCCCACGCACCACCTCTGCCACACGCTCAAGCTCATCTGCTGTGTCGGCGCCGATGATCAATGCGGCATCGGCACCCGCCTCTAAGTAGCGCCGCCCTCGATAGGCCGCATCGTCTAAACCATGCATCGATTTGGCATCGGTACGGGCAATTAAATAAAAATCAGAGCTGACCTTGGCCTTGACCAGGGCTTCAATTTTGCGGCACTGATCGTCGATGGTCTCGACGGCCGTATCGGTAGGCAGTTGGCCACACTTCTTGGGGAATACTTGGTCCTCTAAGTAGATGCCCGCCACACCAGCAGCTTCAAACTCGCGCAATGTGCGCACCGCGTTCAGGATGCCACCGTAACCCGTATCGGCATCGCAGATTAAGGGCACATTGAGAACGTTGACGATGCGGGTGGCTTGCTGGACGTTTTCAGACAATCCAAGCAAACCGACATCTGGCATGCCCAACAAGCTGGCCGCTATGGCACTGCCAGAAGTAGACAAAGCTGGGAAACCCGCTTCTTGAGCTAAGCGAGCTGTAAGGCCATCGTAGACGCAGGGCATGCGCAAAAGGCCTTCTTGTTCTATCAGCTGCCTCAGTTGAGCGCTCATGGATGGTGTGTTCATTGCTACTCCTGATATCAAACTCAAACAGCGAGTACCCTTTCAAAATACACACCACGGCAATCCATTTCGTACTCCAGATCAACGACGGGAGGGCGATTTAAATGCCACGTCAAACCCCCACGCATTGCACCTCGTTGCCCAATCTCCTTGGACATGAGAGGGAAGACGTTGTGCACGGTATAAAGTTGTGTGGCAGTAACGTCTGACCAAGTGAAACCGAGTGCACCCATCCGGTTTTCCATTTCGGCCAGCACAAAACGCGCTTTGTTGAGCAATCCTTCCGATGAAAGATCGCCAAGTTTGACGATGTGATCTTTGTAGTTACCCTTGCCTTCAGGTGCTTCGCCGCTGCCCGCGACGACAAAAGACGGTGCGGCAGACGCATCGGCCACTGTGTAGGAAAAAGCGTAAAAACCGGGCACCTCTGGCGGATCAATGACTGGGCAAACATTGCTCCTTGCCACTGGGTTGGTTTTGCCATCAAACAGACCCCAGCGTGCAAGCGTGCCCACATATTCCTTGTTGAATGCTTCGAAGCCAGCCTCATCGAAGGGTTTGGGTGAGCGCAATTCGCAGGCGCAAAAGGCAGTGAGCGGCCTGCCTGCTGCTTTCAAAACCTGCTCAATGAGGCGAAATCCCTCAGCCAGCGAAACAAACTTCATAAAGCGGACACGTTCGATTCGAAACCCAGGCTCGGCTGCAACGCCCGCCGAGTATTGAAAAACGCCGGGAACGAAACGGTAGTTGCCTGGTGCGAAGACGGGTGAGTTCGACATGGTTAAAGCTTGTTGAGTTGGAAGACGACATTAAAAAACATGAACATGTTGCGGGAATGCTAGCAGAGGAAAAGGAATCTGCTAACAGGGATTCCCTGTGTCCAAAAAAAGGGCTCGGAATAAATTCCGAGCCCTTGCATATGGTGGAGCTGGCGGGAATTGAACCCGCGTCCATAAGCCATTTTCGTACAGTTCTACATGTGTAGTCGTCTGATTTGAGTCTCATCAAATTCATCGCGCAGCGACACGCTATGAACCCAACCAGCATCCTATTTTCTCGCGTCACATCAAGGTGCCCGATGTGACGCCAGCCCATATGTTTTACCTTGCAGCCTGGAAGTCTTAGGTTTTAACG
>CANKOT010000029.1 GCA_947484245.1 Comamonadaceae bacterium | reverse complement strand
TTTGTTTTCTTGACCGTGGTGGTCAAGAGAGCACAAAAGTTTTGCCTGATGACCATAGCAAGTTGGTACCACTCCTTCCCATCCCGAACAGGACAGTGAAACGACTTAGCGCCGATGATAGTGCGGGTTCCCGTGTGAAAGTAGGACATCGTCAGGCTCTTATAGCGAGAAACGCCCCATAGAAATATGGGGCGTTTTTTTCGTCTGACGTTTTCTTGTTTTTTAGAGCAATTTTTTGCTCAGAGTTTTACAAATTGACAAGCATGTCCTCTTGAATTGAAAGCGCATTGCTGCGCTGCAAATCTTGCAAGAGCTCTTCAATCCACTCATGCGCGCTCATGTGAGACGCATAGGTCTGGTGCAAAACTTGAATGTATCGAATGCCAGCTGCCCAATCCATGAACTTGGGTTTTGCAGATTGATGAAGTTCAAGCAATTTGTATTTCAACAAAACTTTGGCACCGTAGCGTGCGTGTTTTTCTGGGTTGTGAACAAACCCATCCAACTTCTTTCTGGCCACTGTGAGAGCGGTGGACACATCTTGAAAGATGGCGCCATGGCCAGGAATGATCCACTTGGCTTGAAGAGACTCAATCAAATCAAGTGTCTGGCTTACTTCGTCAAAAGCAGCGACGCCTTCCAGTTCTGGAAACACCACCCCAAAACCGTTGGCCCACAAGGCATCTGCAGAAATCAAGATGCGGTGCGAAGTTTCAAACAAAATGACGGAGTGTGGGTCGTGCCCTGGTGCCGCCAAAACCTGCCACGCTAAATTGGCAAGGTGAAGGACTTGGCCAGGCTGCAACAAAGCATCAAATTGAAAGCGTGGGCAAAGTTGCCCAGTAGGTTGATAACTTAAAGCACTTTCATTCCACGCAGCCACAGCCTCAGACTCGCCCGGCGGAATGAGTGTGCGCATGGCTGGAAAATGCTGTTGCAAAATAGCATTGCCACCACAATGATCGCTGTGCAAGTGGGTATTCAGCAACTGATCTAAGGTTCTGCCATTCAATGCACTTTGAACCAGCATCAAGGTTTGCGAATCGTGCGTCACATAGCCACTGTCAATCAGGGTGGCTGAATGTGCGTCTGTCAAAAGAATGTTGTTGGCAGAAAGCCAGCCCCGCTCAAAAACTTGCAGACCGGGAATGATCAGAGTTTGATCCGTTGCCAAATTGGATGATCTCGAAAAAGTTTCAACAATGTTTCAGAACGGTATCAGCATGCTTGAAAGGACCTGGATTTCAATGTGTGCTGGTTCTGAGTTCGCGCCGCAAAATTTTGCCAACGTTGGACTTGGGCAGCTCATCTCTGAACTCAATGTACTTGGGTCGCTTGTAGCCTGTCAGATTGTCGTGGCAATACTTGGCCACGGCGTCTTCTGTCAGCATGCTGTCATTGCGCACCACAAACACCTTGATGGTTTCGCCCTGCATGGTGTCTGGAATGCCGATGGCGGCACACTCCACCACGCCGGGGCACAAAGAAATAACGTTTTCAAGTTCTGAGGGGAACACATTGAAGCCGCTCACAATGATCATGTCTTTCTTGCGATCGACAATTCTGAAAAATCCTTTTTCATCCATGATGCCCACATCACCTGTGCGCATGAACCCATCGGGCGTGAATGCTTTGCGAGTTTCTTCTTCTTGTTTGTAATAGCCCACCATGATGTTGGGCCCGCGAATGCAAATTTCACCCGACTCGCCTTGTGCCAAGCTGTTGCCGTCATCGTCCTTGATGGCCATTTCAATGCTGGGCAAAGGCAAGCCAATGGAGCCGCTGAATGAAGTTTGCGTAACCGGATTGTTGGTGCCAATGGCACAGGTTTCACTCATGCCCCAGCCTTCGATCATGGCGCTGCCTGTGGCGGCTTGCCAAGCACGGGCCGTGCCTTCGGAAGCTGCCATGCCGCCCGCTTGGGTAAGGCACAGGTTGGAAAAATCGATGGTCTTGAACATGGGGTGTTGCAACAAGGCGTTGAACAAAGTGTTCACGCCAGGCAGCAGGTGGAAGGGCCGCATTTTGAGGGTTTCAATGAACTTGGCAAAGTCGCGTGGGTTGGGCACCAAGGTGAGGTGCGAGCCTTGGCGAATGGCCAAAAAGCAAAGCGTCAACGCAAAGATGTGATACAGCGGCAGAGCAGCAATGCTGTTGACTTTGCGCAAATCGGGCAGACGTTGCAGAGCCGGCGCAAACCAAGTTTCGGCTTGCAAAATGGCCGCCACAATATTGCGGTGAGTGAGCACGGCGCCTTTGGACAAGCCGGTGGTGCCGCCGGTGTATTGTAAGAAAGCAATGTCATCCAGCGACTGCGGCGCCGACTTGAAGCTCATGTTGCGGCCAGCCGCAATGGCTTGTTTGAAAGAGGTTACTTGGTGCTTGTCGCTCAAGGGCAGTTCAAACTCCGGCACCATTTTGGCCAAATGCCGAACTGCAAAGGTGATCCAACGGCCATAAAAAGGACCCAACAAATCGCCCATCGATGCCAAGACCGTGTGTTTCACTTGGGTGTGTTCAATCACTTCGCTCAAAGTGGAAGCAAAGTTTTCCAAGATCACAATGGCCGTTGCGCCAGAGTCTTTCAATTGGTGTTGCAGCTCACGCGCGGTATACAAGGGATTGACATTCACGCAGGTGTAGCCAGCACGCAAGATGGCAGCCATGGTGACCGCAAACTGCGGAATATTGGGCAACATCAAGGCAATTCGGTCGCCAGGCTGAAAACCTTGGGCTTGAAACCAAGCGCCCATGGCTTGCGACAGCTGGTCTAGCTCCCGGTAGGTCATCCAAGTTTCCATGCATACAGAAAACGGCGTGTCGCCATGCTTTTGAAAGGCTTGATTGAGCAAATCGGTCAATGAACCATATTCATTGGGGTCTATCTCGTGCTTTACGTTGGCGGGGTAATTCTTCAGCCAAATCTTGTCCATGTACTGCTCCTCGGAATGTGAGCATTGTCGTCAATCCGAAGTGCTGTTGCCATGAGGCATTACCCCAGACAGGCATGGCAAAAGGGTATTTAGCGAACAGACAAAATGGCTGAGTTGTGTAAGAATACGGGAAAACCCTATGTTTCAATTTGCTGCATTCTCACAATCTCTCTGGCGTCGCTGGATGCGGTGGATCCCTGTTCGAATTTTGAGCACCAAGCACCGTCCGAAAATCAGTGCGCATTTGAAAAGTATGGGCCCACACGACCGCTATTTGCGTTTTGGTTATGCGGCCAATGATGAACAAATTGAAAATTACGTTGCCAAACTGGATTTTGCGCGGGATGACATCTACGGAGTTTTCAACCGGCGTCTGGAAATTGTGGCCATGGCTCATTTGGCATTCTCGGCCGACCCGCAATGGGCGACTTGCGCCGAATTTGGCGTCTCAGTTGACCTGAAAATGCGCGGCCGTGGCTTGGGCGCACGCTTGTTTGAGCGAGCAGTGATGCACGCGCGCAACCAGGGCGTTGCCTTGTTATTCATCCATGCCTTGAGTGAAAACACCCCCATGCTCAAAATTGCCCGAAAAGCGGGCGCTCGGGTTGAGCGCGATGGCAGTGAAAGTGACGCTTACCTAAGCCTGCCATTGGCCAACATTGACAGTCAAGTGAATGAATTGATCGAGCAGGGCATGGCCGATTTGGACTTTCAAATCAAGTCTCGCGCGAATCAATTCTCTCAACTGCTCAACTCATTACAGGAAGTTCGAAAAGGTGTTCGAGAGTCTCGTCACAAATCAAGCGTTTAATCCGCTATCCTAGAGGGTCTGCAACAACGGCGCCATGCCAATCCAACTGTGTCCGACCCCCACCCTGCGCGTTTGAACGAACGAGAAGACAAACGCTCATTTCTCCAAAAACTGGCTGAGTTCCTTCACCCCGGCCCCGACTCCAAAGACGAGCTCATCGAGACGCTGGTCGAAGCCGAAGACAACAAGATCATCAACGCCCAAAGCCGCTTCATGCTGGAGGGCGTGATTCGCATGGCAGACATGACAGCAGGTGACGCCATGGTGGCCGCACCGCGCATGGATTTGTTGTCCATTGACGCGCCCTTTGACGAGCTGCTGCACCAAGTCATTGACACAGCGCATTCGCGCTTTCCAGTTTACGAAGACGACCGAGAAAACATCATTGGCATCTTGATGGCCAAAGATTTGTTAAAGCTTCAGCGCGCACCCGAGCTCAACATTCGCGCTTTGCTCAGGCCCGCTGTGTTTGTGCCTGAGAGCAAAGGCCTGAACGATTTACTCAGGCAGTTTCGCGACAACCGCCAGCACCTGGCCATCGTCATTGATGAGTTTGGCCGCACCGCAGGTTTGATCACCATTGAAGATGTGCTCGAAGAAATTGTGGGTGAAATTGAAGACGAGTTTGACATTGAAGAAGAGGCCGGCGACATCTTTGGCTTGTCCGATCAAACTTACCGAGTGAGCGGTGACACTTCGCTCGAGCGTGTGTCGGAAGCCTTTGGCGTGCAGCTCAACCCCGAAGTCACAGATGAAGAAAATCACCACTTCGACACCATCGGTGGATTGGTGGCCCACGAGATGGGCCATGTGCCCAAACGGGGTGAAAAGTTCAGCTTGTCGGGCTTGGATTTTGTAGTCTTGCACACGCGCGGTGGCGCTGTGCGGTGGTTCAAAATCTCACCCACTTCCAAATTGAAAAAATAAAAATCATGTGGCGCCTGGCCCTGTCAGTTGCAGCGGGTGTGGTACATGGTTTTTCAATGGCGTGGCCTGCCTCGGTGTTAGGCAATGCCTTGGGCGTAGCCAGCCTGAGCTCTGGCCTTTTGCAGTGTGTCAGTTTGGGCGTATTGGCAGCGCTGTTGTTGCAATTGGCAACGCAAGACGCTGATGCAAGCCACCATTTTCCAGGCTTTCGAGCGTCACGCCCAAGGCGATCGGCATGGCGCCAAGGTGCTTTGCTGAGTGCCTTGTTTGCATGCAGTGCCATGGCCGCCACTTGGGGCTGGTTGTATGTGTCGATGCACCGCTACGGCGGAATGCCTTCTTGGCTTGCCGCATTGGCTGTGCTGCTTTTGGCTGCGGCACTGTCGCTTTATTTTGCGCTGGCAGGTGCTGTGTGGGTGGCCTTGTTTCGGCGTTGGATGTTGTCTGGCAGACTGAGCAAAACGCTGCCCGAGTTCAGGCAAGCGTTGGCAGGCCTCGTGTTGTTCAGTGCCCTTTGGACTTTGGCTGAGCTGTGCCGGGGCCAACTTTTCACGGGCTTTCCTTGGGGCGCTGGCGGCTACGCACACCTTGAAAGTAGCTTGGCTGCTTATGCCCCTTGGGTTGGGGTTTATGGCATTGGTGCAATTTCTGCCTGCCTGGCCATGGGGGTGCCACTCCTCATTTCAAGCTTCATGGCTGGTCGAACACAGGCCTGGCTCATACTTTCTTTCAGCTTGCTCATGGTGGCGGTGCTGATACCAATGGGCCTTCAACATGCATCGCCCAAATTCACACAAGCAGCGGGCACACTGAAAGTGCGGCTGCTTCAAGGCAATATTGCGCAAGACGAAAAATTCATTCCGGGGCAGGGTGTGCAGCAAGCATTGAGTTGGTATGCCGAGCAACTGCTGGCCAATTCGGAGCCACTCGTGGTCACGCCAGAAACCGCCATTCCGGTGTTGCCTCAACAGCTCGCGCCTGCTTACTGGCAAGTGCTGAAAGACAAATACGCGCCCCCCAATGCATCCGCGCAGTTGTCCGCCACACCGCAAGCTGCGTTGGTGGGTATTCCCATGGGTGGACCCGGCGTGGGCTACAGCAATTCCGTGCTGACCCTTGGCCCAGCAGACGTGAATTACCGATACGACAAACACCACTTGGTGCCCTTTGGTGAATATGTGCCGCCCTTTTTTCAGTGGTTTGTGCGCATGATGAACATGCCCTTGGGCGACTTTGCGCAAGACCGCCCACCCTCCAGCGTTTTCAAATGGCAAGGCCAGCGTTTGCTGCCCCAAATTTGCTACGAAGATTTGTTTGGTGAAGAAGTGGCACGCTACTTTGCCAAGCCCGAAGAGGCGCCCACCGTTTTGGTCAACATGAGCAATTTGGCGTGGTTTGATGACACCACGGCCATTGCGCAGCATGTGGCCATTTCGCGCATGCGCGCCATGGAGTTTGAAAGACCCATCATTCGCGCCACCAACACAGGGTTAACGGGCTGGGTCGATGCACAAGGCGCATTGCGCGAGAGCTTGCCGCCCTTCAAGCGGGGCGCTTTGGTGATTGAGTTTGAGGGCCGCTCGGGCCTCACGCCCTACGCCCAGTGGACCTCGCAGTGGGGCTTGGCGCCACTTTGGTGGCTTTGCGCCGCAATTGTTCTGGTTTTAGGCGTGTTTTCTCGGCGCTCTGGCACGCGCTCGCTTTAAAATCAAGGGTTGCCGCCGCTGTTCGGGGGCGTTCTCATTTTGAAGCCATGTTGACCTTCCAACAAATTATTCTGAAATTGCAGTCCTACTGGGACGCACAAGGTTGCGCGCTGTTACAACCCTATGACATGGAAGTGGGTGCAGGCACTTCGCACACCGCCACGTTTTTGCGTGCCATTGGCCCTGAGCCCTGGAAGGCCGCCTATGTGCAGCCCAGCCGCCGGCCTAAAGACGGTCGCTATGGCGAGAACCCCAACCGCTTGCAACACTACTACCAATACCAAGTGGTGCTCAAGCCCGCACCTTCCAACATTTTGGATTTGTACTTGGGCTCACTCGAAGCCTTGGGCTTTGACCTGAAAAAGAACGACATTCGTTTTGTTGAAGACGATTGGGAAAACCCAACGCTTGGCGCTTGGGGTTTGGGTTGGGAAGTTTGGCTCAACGGCATGGAGGTGACGCAGTTCACTTACTTCCAACAAGTAGGCGGCATCGATTGCAAACCCATCACCGGCGAAATTACCTATGGCCTTGAGCGCTTGGCCATGTACTTGCAAGGTGTCGACAACGTCTACAACTTGAAGTGGACCGACACACTCAGCTACGGCGATGTGTACCACCAAAACGAAGTGGAACAATCGACTTACAACTTTGAACATTCTGATGCTGAGTTTTTGTTCACAGCGTTTTCTGCTTACGAAAAACAAGCGCAGCATCTCATTGGCGAGCAGCTTGCATTGCCCGCCTACGAGCAAGTGCTCAAAGCCGCGCACACCTTCAACTTGCTCGATGCGCGTGGTGCCATCAGCGTCACAGAGCGCGCGGCTTACATTGGCCGCATTCGCAATTTGGCGCGCGCAGTGGCGCAAAGTTATTTTGAAAGTCGCGAGCGTTTGGGCTTTCCCATGGCGCCTCGCGAATGGGTCGAGCAGCTCAATGCCTTAAGCAAGAAGGCCGCCTGAAGGCAAGAATAAAAATGACACACCAAAACCTTCTTGTTGAATTGTTTGTCGAAGAACTGCCACCCAAGGCACTCAAAAAATTGGGCGAGTCTTTTGCCAACGTGCTGTTTGAACAACTGCGCTATGCCGGACTTACGGGTGCCGATGCCGTGGTCACGCCTTATGCCTCACCGCGTCGTTTGGCTGCGCACGTGACACAAGTGGCGGCACAAGCGGCCGACAAAGCGGTGCAACAAAAACTCATGCCCGTTACGGTGGGCTTAGATGCCAGTGGCAATGCCACACCGGCATTGCTCAAAAAATTGCAGGCCATGGGTGCCGATGTTTCAAACCCCGCTGCACTCCTGGCTTCTTTGAAGCGCGCACCCGATGGCAAAGCAGAAGCTTTGTTCTACGACAGCGTGGCCAAAGGCGCCACACTTTTGCAAGGTTTGCAAAAGGCATTGGACGAAGCGCTGGCCAAATTGCCCATTCCCAAAGTCATGACCTACCAGTTGGAATCCGATTGCGAATTGCCAGGCTGGACCAGTGTCAACTTTGTCCGCCCCGCGCATGGCTTGGTGGCTTTGCATGGCAGCCAGGTGGTGCCCATCAAAACCTTGGGCCTCAAGGCCGGCCAGCAAACACATGGCCATCGTTTTGAAGCCAATGTGTCGCCCTTGATCATTCAAGATGCCGACAGCTATGCCGCCACCTTGGCCCGCGATGGCGCCGTCATTGCCAGCTTTGCCGAGCGCCGCGCAGAGATCGTGAAGCAACTCAACGCTGCGGCTGCCAAAGTAGGCGGCGGCGCCAAAGCCATTGAAGATGAAGCCCTGCTAGATGAAGTCACGGGCTTGGTGGAGCGCCCCAATGTGCTCACCTGCGAATTTGAAAAACAGTTTTTGGAAGTGCCGCAGGAATGTTTGATTTTGACCATGAAGGCCAATCAAAAATATTTCCCCCTGCTCACCGCAGAAGGCAAACTCACGCACCAGTTTTTGGTGGTGAGCAACATTTCGCCCGCTGATGCCAGCGCGGTCATTGGTGGCAACGAACGTGTGGTGCGTCCGCGTTTGGCCGATGCCAAATTTTTCTTCGACCAAGACCGCAAAAAAACTTTGGCCTCGCGCGTTGATGGCCTCAACAAAGTGGTCTATCACAACAAACTTGGCACGCAAGGTGAACGCATGGCGCGTGTGCGCGGCATTGCCAAAGCTTTGGGTCAAGCCTTGGGCGGCACCGAGCTGGCGCAAGCGGCCGACACAGCCGCACAGTTGGCCAAAACAGATTTGCTCACCGACATGGTGGGCGAGTTCCCTGAACTGCAGGGCATCATGGGCGGCTACTATGCGCGCCACGATGGTTTGAGCCATGACATTGCCGACGCCATTGAAGACCACTACCGTCCGCGCTTTGCTGGCGACGAGTTGCCGCGCAACACCGTGGGCTTGGTGGTGGCGCTTGCCGACAAGTTAGAGACCTTGGTGGGCATGTTTGGCATTGGCAACTTGCCAAGTGGCGACAAAGACCCCTTTGCTTTGCGCCGCCATGCCTTGGGCGTCATTCGCATGCTCATGGAAAAAGATTTGGCGCTTGATTGGCGTCAGTTGCTGGCGCTGGCGGTGCCTGTGTTTGGCGACAAAATCACCGACCCCTCTGAAGCCTTGACCACCTTCTTGTTTGACCGCTTGGCGGGCTCATTGCGCGAACATGGCTACAGCGCTCAAGAGGTCGATGCCGTGTTGGCTTTGCACCCTGCCCGCTTGGGCCAAATTCTCAAACTGCTTGCGGCGGTGCGCGCATTTGCGGCATTGCCCGAAAGCCCTGCCTTGGCCGCGGCCAACAAACGCATTGGCAATATTTTGAAGAAGGCCGACGAAGTCGACGCGCACGTCAACCCTGCACTGCTCAAAGAAACAGCCGAGCAAGATTTGCATCACGCCATGCAGCGCTTGCTGCCAGAGTCTGAAGCTTTGTTCAAGGCTGGCGATTACACCGGCTCGCTGCAAACCTTGGCTGCATTGCGCTCACCGGTCGATGCCTTCTTTGACGACGTCATGGTGAACGCCGAAGAAATGGATGTGCGCTTGAACCGCCAAGGCTTGCTCAAGTGTTTGCATGTGGCCATGAACCGTGTGGCCGATTTGTCGCGTTTGGTCTCATGAAACTTGTCATTCTCGATCGCGACGGCACCATCAATTATGACTCTGATGAGTACATCAAGAGCCCAGAAGAGTGGCGCGCGCTGCCAGGCGCCTTGGAGGCGATCAGTCGCTTGAACCATGCGGGCTACCACGTGGTCATTGCCACCAACCAATCGGGGCTGGGCCGTGGCTTGATGGATGTGGCCGCGGTGAACGCCATTCACAAACGCATGAACAAGCAACTTGCGGCAGTGGGTGGGCGTGTCGATGCCATTTTTTATTGCCCGCACGCGCCCACAGACGCTTGCACATGCCGCAAACCCATGCCAGGCTTGCTTGAGCAAATTGGCGAGCGATTTGGTCTAGACCTTCAAGGCGTGCCCTTTGTGGGCGACACCCTGAACGACATGAAGGCGGCAGAAGCCGCTGGCTGCGCGCCGCACTTGGTGTTCACAGGCAAGTCGGAAGAGTTGCGCGGAAAGCCATTGCCGTCCGTGTTTCCTCAAGGTACATCGGCGCACACAGACCTCAATGCCTTTGTCGATGTGCTCTTGAAAAAGTCGCTGGAGCCTGTTGTATGAACTTCATTCGTTCACTCATTCACATGGTGTGGATGACCGTCACGGTCATCCCTTGGGCCTTGGTGGTGGTGTTTGCTTCCATGTTCATCAGCAGCAGCCGTTTGTATTGGTGGTGCGCTGCTTGGCTTCGCCATGCCATCCACAGTGGCACTTTTATTTTGGGCATTGAGAATCGCATCACGGGCATGGAGAATTTGCCACTGGGTGAAAAAGACCCGGTCGTCTTGTTGGTCAAGCACCAGTCCACGTGGGAAACATTTTTAATGCCGGCCATCATGCCGCACCCACTGGCCTACGTGTTCAAAAAAGAATTGCTCAGCGTGCCATTTTTTGGCTGGGCCATGGGTCGCATGGACATGATTCACATCGACCGCAGTCAGCGTGCACAGGCTTTCACCAAAGTGGTCACGCAAGGCAAACGCCTCATGGATCAGGGGGTTTGGGTCATCATGTTTCCAGAAGGCACGCGCATTCCACGCGGCCAAAAAGGTGTTTACAAAACGGGCGGTACGCGCTTGGCCATTGAGGCGGGTGTGCCTGTGATTCCCATTGCCGTGACCTCTGCCAAATGTTGGCCCACCAAGGCCTTTGTGAAAAAGCCTGGCATTGTCGACATCTCCATTGGCAAAGCCATTGCAAGCGAAGGCCGTCAACCTGAAGAGTTGATGCAAGAGGTGGAAGATTGGATTGAGTCGGAAATGCGCCGACTCGATCCTGAGGCTTATTCCGACGTTAATACCGACGCTTAAACCGACGCCTGATCTAAGTTCAATCATGCGCAACCCTTTTCAACTGGTTCTTGATTTTTTAAGTCCGCCACCAGAGCCTGCGCAAACTCTCCGGGTTCCTGGCGTGGTCAAGTCGCCAGCACCCTCAAGCAGCGCGGCGCCCCTGTCTGACGAAGTGGCCATTGCGCACCCCAGGGCCAATCGTGAAACGGTATTGGAGGGCATGCGCGTGGCGTATTTGTTTCAGCGCGTGCGGCGTCGCTCCATCGGTTTTGTGGTGGGGCCAGATGGGCTTGAGGTGCGTGCGCCCAAATGGGTCACCTTGAAAGAGGTGGAGCTGGGCCTGCAAGAGCGTGGTGAGTGGGTGCTGCGCAAGTGGGCCGAATTGCAAGAGCGACAAAAAAATATTCGGCAAATTGAATGGCGTGAAGGTGCCAGCCTCGACTACTTGGGCGCGCCCCTTCATTTGCACTTAAGCCCTCAAAACGGCCGAAGCGAACTGAACGACCAACGCCAACTGCTGCTGGCCTTGCCGCACACGGCTGAAGCGTCACAAATAAGAGATGCCGTGCAAGCCTGGTTGATGCGTGAGGCCAAAACACTGTTTGAACAAAGGCTCAATCACTTTGCCCCTTTGATGGGGGTGCAGTGGCACCGCTTGAGTTTGTCCAATGCCGGCTCACGTTGGGGCAGTGCGCGGGTTGATGGCGCCATTCGTCTGAACTGGCGCCTCATTCACTTAAAGCCTGAGGCCATTGACTATGTGGTGGTGCATGAGTTGGCTCATTTGCAAGAAATGAACCACAGCCCAGCGTTTTGGAAAGTGGTGGCCGACATCTTGCCCGATCACCTTGAGCGGCGCAAAGCTTTGCAAAAAGAAAACTTGGCGAATTGGGCTTGATCAAGATTTCAATTTGAGTGTTGGGGCTTATTGATTTTCTGGCCCAAAGAGCCCTGCAACTCCTTTTGAACGAAGTCGGAGATTGCTTTCTTTTTTTGCCTTAAGGCATCTATTTCTGATCTCGTCAGCCGTGCGGAATCCAACAAGGTATTGGGCTTCATTGGCTGTGAGGGCGTCGATGTTGATACCGAAGATTTCGATGATTTCATTGGCGAACCTCTCTTTCAGAATTCTCAGTGTTTTGCGATCAGGGCTGAGAGACTTGTTTCTACCAGCATTGACCATGACCGCAATATTGCTCACAAGGCCACCATTGAGTTGAATGTAGTGAGCCAGCTCAGCCAGTGTTGTTCCAAAGTTAAGGACATCATCAATGAGAACGTACTCTGCCCCTACCTCAACAGGCCCCTCAAATTCTGGGCGGTGGATCAAGCGCTGCATAGGGTCAGCTCCAGTATGGTATACCTTTGTCACTTTCACAAGGTCTTTGTCAGCGCTTGCGCCAGATAAAAAAGCAAACACCTCAGCCAGTACTTGCGCTATAGCATTGTCGCCCGAAGTCTCGCTAGCGAACGGCGCTATAAAAACAGAGTGACTGCCAAATCGACTGCTGCTTTTCTCAAGTTCATTCCAAGCAAGATCTGAAACCAAGTTCAATGCAGATTGATAATTGCCAGCCTTTGCCTGTTGATAGTCGGGGTGCTGTTTAAGTTCTGAATAGTCTGCACAAAGTGAAAAGACCACCATGCCTCTGGGAATCGGCAAATACCTGATGGTACTTAAGGGGTCTGAAAATTGAAGTTCGTTCATCGCTCATTCTGTGAGCGATGCCCTAATTTAGCGACTTACATTGAAAGACATTAGCTGATAGTTTGAAACCGCCAAACGCCTTTTTCATCTTTAAAGCGTTTCATCTTGCCCTCATACCAAAGCGCATGCAAATGCGCCACCGATTCGCCAATGGCAAAGGTGGTTTGGTGAAAATCTAAGGGGCGCTTGAAAATGACTTTGAGCATGTCGTGTGCGCTGCCAGCACTTTCGCTGCAAGCGTCGAGTACTTCGGCCAAACGATCTTCGTGGTGTTTGAGCAATTGGGCTGTGCGGGTGTGCACACCCACAAATGGCCGGCCGTGTGAAGGCAAAATCAAAGCGTCTGCGGGTAGCACATCAAATTTTTTCAAGGACCGCATGAACAAGGCCAATGCATTGGCCTCGGGTTCTTGGGCATAGACGCTCACGTTGGTTGAAATTTTGGGCAAGACCATGTCGCCACTGATCAGCACATTGGCACTGCGCGAGTAAAGCGCCATGTGCTCGGGCGAATGACCCCAGCCGCTAATGCACTGCCAAGTGTTGACACCGATTTGAATTTCGGTGCCTTCCATGAGTCGGTGATACGACTCGGGCACCTTGGGTACCATGTTGGCGTAGTAAGACACACGCGACTGAATTTGCAGCTGGTCTGCCGGATCGTTCCAACCGTGATCTGAGAAAAATCTTTGTGTGCTAAGGCCCCCAAAATTCGAGGCGCCCGTGCTGGCGAGCAAAGCCGACTGGTATTCGGTGGCGTTCATGTACAAAGGCGCATTGAATTGCTCACACAACCAGTGCGCCAATCCCATGTGGTCGGGGTGCATGTGCGTCACCACCACCCGCAAAATGGGCAAGCCCTTCATGGGGCCTGCAAAAACTTGGCGCCAAGCTTCTTGCGTGCCAGGGTTGGTCACGCCGCAATCTACCGCGGTCCAGCCATGGCGTACACCTGTGGCCGTTTCTTCGGTGTCTGCCAAGAGCCACAGGTTGATGTGATCCAAGGCAAACGGCAAAGCCATGCGAATCCAGAGAATGCCGGGCGCAACTTCCAAGGCTTGGCCTAACTCGGGCAAGGTCGTGCCCAAGGGAAAGCTCAAGGCGTTTTCGCCAGTCAGGGTGGCCGCTGGAGCGGCTGGTGTGCTTGGAAGGGCTTTTTGTGTCATGGCAATTCTGGGTTGGGGAAAAATCCCACAGGCAATTGACGTTTACGTCAACGTCAATTACAGTTGGGGCATTGTAAGTCGCACGGTCAGGCTCTGTCTGTCTCCTGTGCGCAAGCTGAAATTCAGCCCTTCGGCGCAACCCAATGTGGAACCAATATGCCATCTCAATTTTCGATCAGCGACCTGGCCAAAGAGTTTGACCTCACCACACGGGCTATTCGCTTTTATGAAGACATGGGTCTTCTTGAGCCCGAGCGTTCGGGGCCGGGCGGGCGTAACAGGGTGTATTCATCGCGCGATCGCACGCGTCTCAAGCTGACCTTGCGCGCTAAACGCCTTGGCCTGTCTTTGGTGGAAGCCAAAGAGCTCATTGACATGTACGACACGCCGCGCGACACCGGCCCGCAGTTGAAAAAATTCATGGTGGTGTTGGCAGAACACCGTCAGCAACTGGAGTCGCAATTGGCAGATTTGCACGCCACTTTAGAAGAAGTGAAGACGCACGAAAAGGAAGCGCGCAATTTGCTTTTGCGCTCTGAAAAGCTTGCCAGTAAAAAGGTCAGCGCATGAGCACGCTCGATTTAAATTCTCCCATCGCCCAAAGAATTGCGGCCAGCTTGGGCCGTCAAGGCATGATGACGCATCTGGATGCCAAGCTCTTGCGCGTTGAAAAAGGCGAAGTAGAAGTGGCCTTGCCCTTTGGCGACAAAGTGACCCAACAGCAAGGCGGATTTCATGGCGGCGCCATTGGTGCCTTGGCCGACATTGCGGGCGGCTATGCAGGACTGACCGTTCTGCCAGAAGGCATGGAAATTGTCACGGCAGAGTACAAAATTAATTTTTTAAGTGGCCACCAACAAGGCGAATTGCGAGCCGTGGGCAAAGTGGCCAAGGGTGGCAAGCGAATCATTGTGACCACCGTGGAAGTGTTTCACATCGATGCACAAGGAAAAAAGTCAATGTGCGCTGTGATGCAGCAAACCTTGGTGCCTGTGCCTCAAACCTATTGATTGAATTTGGAGAAATACAGCATGAACATGCCCGGCCTTAATTTTCAACTCGGTGAAGACATCGATGCGTTGCGCGATGCTGTGCGTGAATTTGCACAAGCCGAAATTGCCCCGCGCGCTGCAGAAATCGATCGCACCGATCAGTTCCCCATGGACTTGTGGCGCAAGATGGGCGATGTGGGTGTGTTGGGCATCACGGTGCCTGAGGCCTACGGCGGCGCCAACATGGGCTACTTGGCGCACATGATTGCCATGGAAGAAATTTCTCGCGCGTCGGCCAGCGTGGGCTTGTCTTATGGTGCGCACAGCAATTTGTGTGTCAATCAAATCAAGCGCAACGGCACCGAAGCGCAAAGGCAAAAATATCTGCCCAAGCTCATCAGCGGCGAGCATGTGGGCGCACTGGCCATGAGCGAGCCTGGTGCGGGCTCCGATGTCATCAGCATGAAACTCAAGGCCGAAGACAAAGGTGGCTACTACGTTTTGAACGGCAACAAAATGTGGATCACCAACGGGCCCGACGCCGACACCTTGGTGGTGTATGCCAAAACCGAACCCGAGATGGGCGCACGCGGTGTAACAGCTTTCTTGATTGAGAAAAACATGAAGGGTTTCTCGGTTGCGCAGAAGCTCGACAAGATGGGCATGCGCGGCAGTCATACCGGTGAGTTGGTGTTTCATAACGTCGAAGTGCCCGCAGAAAATATTTTGGGCGGCCTCAACATGGGCGCCAAGGTGCTCATGAGTGGCCTGGACTACGAGCGCGCGGTGTTGGCGGCCGGGCCTTTGGGCATCATGCAGTCGGTCATGGACAACGTGGTTCCGTACATTCACGATCGCAAGCAGTTTGGCCAAAGCATTGGTGAGTTCCAACTCATTCAAGGCAAAGTGGCCGACATGTACACCGTGTTGCAAGCGGGCCGTGCGTTTTGTTACACCGTGGGCAAAAACCTCGACATGTTGGGCACCGACCATGTGCGCCAAGTACGCAAAGACTGCGCCAGTGTCATTTTGTGGTGTGCTGAAAAAGCCACCTGGATGGCCGGCGAGGGCGTGCAAATTTTTGGTGGCAATGGCTACATCAACGACTACCCCTTGGGCCGCTTGTGGCGTGATGCCAAGCTGTACGAAATTGGTGCTGGCACCAGCGAGATCAGGCGAATGCTGATTGGCCGTGAATTGTTTGCTGAAACTCTCTAAAGCCAGTGTGCCATCTTTTATAACGTTGAGAACATGCAAGCATGACTTCCAAACACCTCTCTCACCTCTTTGACAACAACCGTGCATGGGCTCAACGCATGGAGCTTGAGCAGCCTGGTTTCTTCAATCATTTGGCGCAGCAACAGTCGCCCAAATATTTGTGGATTGGTTGCTCCGACAGCCGTGTGCCTGCCAATCAAATTACCGGCCTTGAGCCTGGCGAAGTGTTTGTCCATCGCAACGTGGCCAACGTGGTGGTGCACTCCGACTTGAATGCCTTGTCGGTCATTCAATATGCCGTTGATGCGCTCAAGGTGGAGCACATCATGGTGGTGGGGCACTATGGCTGTGGCGGCGTGTTGGCAGCCACGCGCGGCACGCGCATTGGCTTGGCGGACAACTGGTTGCGCCATGTGCAAGATGTGCGCTTGCGCCATCGCCAGCGTTTGAACCACTTGCCGCAGCAGCAACTCGAAGATGCCATGTGCGAGATGAACGTCATTGAGCAAGTGGGCAATGTGGCTTTGTCCAACGTGATGCAAGATGCGTGGAGCCGCGGCCAAAAAGTGGCGGTGCATGGCTGGGTGTACGGCCTGAACGATGGCATTGTGAAAGACATGGACGTCACCATGACCGGATCGCACGAGGTGGTCGATGTGTTTCGACGTGCCTTCAAGCGTTATCCACGTGGTGAATAAATCAAACAAAATTTTCAAAAAAGTTTCAATTATTCAGGAGTATTTCAAATGAGCACATTGCACGACCCCGTTGTGATTGTCAGCGCAGCGCGTACACCCATGGGCAGCTTTCAAGGCGACTTCACCTCTTTGTCTGCACACGACTTGGGCGGCGCAGCCATCAAGGCGGCGGTTGAACGCGCAGCCCAGGGTTCTCAATTTACCGCTGAGCATGTCACCGAAGTGTTGTTTGGCAATTGCCTGATGGCTGGCCAAGGCCAAGCACCTGCGCGCCAAGCCAGCTTCAAAGGCGGCTTGCCCAAAAGTGCTGGCGCGGTGACGTTGTCTAAGATGTGTGGCTCGGGCATGCGCGCGGCCATGTTTGCGCACGATATGTTGGTGGCGGGCACGCACGATGTGCTGGTGGCAGGCGGCATGGAAAGCATGACCAACGCGCCCTACCTCATGCTCAAAGGCCGCGGCGGCTATCGCATGGGTCACGACAAAATTTACGATCACATGATGCTCGATGGTTTGGAAGATGCCTACGAGGCTGGCCGTTCGATGGGCACTTTTGGCGAAGACTGCGCTGCCAAGTACAGCTTTACGCGCGCCGAGCAAGACGCCTTTGCCATGGCCAGCGTAGAGCGCGCCAAAGCGGCTACGGCATCGGGTGCTTTCCAAGCTGAGATCACACCGGTCATGGTTAAAACACGTGCAGGTGAAACAGTGGTCAGCGTTGACGAAGGCCCTGGCAAAGTGAAGCTCGACAAGGTCACTTCTTTGAAGCCTGCCTTCAAAAAAGACGGCACCATCACTGCGGCCTCTAGCTCTTCCATCAACGACGGTGCTGCGGCCCTGGTCATGATGCGCCAAAGCACAGCCGACAAATTGGGTTGCAAACCCTTGGCCCGCATTGTGAGCCACGCCACGCATGCCCAAGAACCCGAATGGTTTGCCACAGCCCCTGTGGGTGCCACACAAAAGGCCTTGGCCAAAGCCGGATGGCAAGTGAGTGATGTGGATTTGTGGGAAGTGAACGAAGCTTTTGCTGTGGTGCCCATGGCACTCATGAAAGAGCTCAATGTGTCGCACGACAAAGTCAACGTGAATGGTGGTGCTTGCGCTCTGGGTCATCCCATTGGCGCATCTGGCGCACGCATCATGGTCACGCTCATTCATGCACTCAAAGCACGTGGTTTGAAAAAAGGTTTGGCCACCTTGTGCATTGGCGGCGGTGAAGGCACCGCTGTGGCATTGGAAATTGTTTAAGTCGAACAGCTTTCAAGACATGCAACTGGCCGTTGACTTCACATGAACACCGTTTTAATTTTGGGCGCATCTCGCGGTATTGGCTTTGAGTTTGCGCGCCAATATGTGCAAGAGGGCTGGCGTGTGCTGGCCACCGCGCGCGACGATCAAGGCTGCGCCAAGTTACAAGCTATTGGCGCTGAAGCCTTCAAGTTGGATGTGGCGCAGCCTAGCAGCGTGAGTGATTTGTCTTTGCGCCTCGATGGCGAAAGAATAGATCTGGCTTTGTATGTTGCGGGTGTGATGGATCGCAACTCGCCCAAAACTCCGCCCACACAAGAAGTTTTTGACGAACTCATGCATGCCAATGTGTTGGGTGCCATGCAGGCGCTGCCGCAAGTGGCACCTTGGGTGGCAGAGGCTCATGGCACGTTTGCATTTGTCAGCAGCCGCATGTCCAGTTTGGCGCTGACCGATGCAGGCAATGCCGCTTTGTACAGAGTGAGCAAGGCTGCGCTCAACATGGTGGTGCGCACAGCGCCTTTCGATTTTCCCAATGTCACTTGGTTGGCGCTGAGCCCAGGGTGGGTTCAAACCGACATGGGCGGCGATGCCGCGCCTTTGACGGTAGACAAAAGCGTTGCGCACATGCGTGCCACGCTGAAGGCTGTAAGTAGCGCCGAAAAACGTGCTGTAGTCCAGGGCCAATTTTTGAATTACGACGGCAGCACTTTGCCTTGGTAGGCTGAGCTGCCCCACAGAAAGAGTCATATGATTTTGAATCCAGACCAAGAAATGGTGCGCGATGCGGTTCGTGCATTTGCCAAAGAGGAGCTGTGGCCCAACGCCCCTGCGTGGGACAAGTCGCATGAGTTTCCAAAAGCGGCGCACAAAGGATTGGCCGCTTTGGGTGCTTATGGCATTTGCGTGCCCGAGTCTTTGGGCGGCGCCAATTTGGATTACCTCACGCTGGGCTTGGTGCTCGAAGAAATTGCGGCAGGCGATGGCGGTGTGAGTACCACCATCAGCGTGACCAATTGCCCAGTGAACGCTATATTGATTCGCTACGGCAACGACGCGCAGCAAAAGAAATGGCTCACGCGTTTGGCGCAAGGCGAATTGTTGGGCTTGTTTTGTTTGACAGAACCGCACGTGGGCTCGGATGCATCGGCTATCAGAACAACGGCCACGCGCAAAGGTGATGCCTACGTGCTCAATGGCGTGAAGCAGTTTATTACCAGTGGCAAATATGGCGATTTGGCCATCGTGTTGGCTGTGACCGACAAAGGTGCCGGCAAAAAAGGCATGAGTGCATTCATCGTGCCCACGACCACACCAGGCTATGTGGTGGCGCGCTTGGAAGACAAGATAGGCCAGCACTCTAGCGACACCGCGCAAATTAATTTTGAAAACTGCGAAGTGCCGGTCGAGAATTTGATTGGCCAAGAAGGCGAAGGCTACAAGATTGCTTTGTCTGCACTTGAGGGTGGCCGCATTGGCATAGCGGCACAAAGCATTGGCATGGCGCGCAGTGCCTTGGAGGTGGCCATTGACTACGCCAAGCAACGCGAGAGTTTTGGTACGGCCATTATCAACCACCAGGCCGTAGGCTTTCGCTTGGCCGAGTGCGCTACGCAGTTGGAAGCTGCGCGGCAATTGATGTGGCACGCGGCCACTTTGCGCGACGCCAACTTGCCCTGCTTGAAAGAAGCTGCCATGGCCAAGTTGTTTGCCAGCGAAACCGCAGAGAAAGTTTGCAGTGCGGCCATTCAAACCTTGGGTGGTTATGGTGTGGTGAGTGACTTTCCGGTTGAGCGAATTTACCGCGATGTGCGCGTTTGCCAAATTTACGAAGGCACCAGCGATGTACAAAAAATTATTATTCAAAGAGCCCTGGCCTGACCTTGAATTTGCTCATGTCCATGTCCATGTCCACGCCTATGCTCACGCCCTCTGCGTCGCCCAATGTCTGCCCTTGTGGTGGCGCACCCACCGCCATTTGGCGCAAAGGTGCAGAAGTGGCGTACGCCGATTGCTGCGAAAGGTACATCGCGCAAGGGCAACTGCCACCCGATGCATTGCATCTGATGCGCTCGCGTTACACCGCTTTTGTTTTGGAAAATGAAGCCTACCTGTTGCAGACATGGCAAGAGACCTATCGTCCTGGCAAGCTTGAATTTGATGCTGGCGCCAAGTGGCTTGGGCTTGAGATCAAAGACTTTGCGCCAACGGGTCTGAAAGAGGGCCGTGACACAGCAGAGGTTGAATTTGTAGCGCGCGTGCGGGTGGCCGGTAAAGCCAATCGTTTGCACGAGCGCAGTCTTTTTGTGTGTGAAGAGGGGCAGTGGCAATATACGACCGCTGTAAACATGTCATCATGAATTTTCAAGCGGTACTCTTTGATTGCGATGGCGTGCTGGTCGACAGCGAGCCAATTACCAATGGGGTGTTGCGAGACATGCTGGAAGAGCGTGGCTGGTTCATGTCCAGTGAAGAATGCTTTCGCTATTTTGTGGGCAAAGCCGTGAAAGATCACAAAGCAGAAATTGAAGCGCGCACGGGTATGCCTTTGACCGAAGAATGGCTGCACGCTTTCAGGCTGCGTCGCAACGACGCGCTTCAAACAGGTCTGCAAGTGATGCCCGGTGCGCACCAAGCTGTTGCAGCAGCATTCGAGCTCACTCAGGGTGCCATTGCTTGTGCTTCAGGTGCCGACCGATTCAAAGTAGAAATGCAGCTGTCGCATGTCGAGCTCATGGCGCATTTTGAAGGGCGCATTTTCAGTGGCCATGAAGTGGCCCGCACCAAGCCTGCGCCCGATGTGTATTTGGCTGCGGCTGCGCACCTCGAATGCGACCCTGCCCATTGCTTGGTCATAGAAGACAGTACGGCTGGCATTCAAGCCGGCGTGGCAGCAGGCGCGACCGTATGGGCCTTGTGCACAGACGAAAGTTTTGCGCCTGTGTTGCTAGAAGCAGGCGCTTCCAAATTGTTCCCTCACATGGGTGTTTTGCCAGAGTTATGGCGCGGCGCTTTTTCACAGTTTCAAGGACGCTAGGCAAGACCTAGTCTCGTCCTTGCGCATCAGGAGATTTCAAACATGTCTGTGCTTCAAACCCAGCTCAATAGCCGCTCAGCGGATTTCTTGGCCAATGCAGTCGCATTGCAGGCCGTCGTAGACGACCTTCGCGTGCAATTGAAAAAGTCTGCAGCCGGCGGCGGTGAAAAAGCCAGAGCCAAACATGTGGCCCGCGGCAAGTTGCCACCGCGCGAACGCGTGCAAATGTTGCTCGACCCTGGCACACCTTTCTTAGAGCTGGCACCCTTGGCCGCACACGCCATGTACCTCAACAAAGAAGGTATGGAAGACGCACCCTGCGCGGGCATGATTGCCGGCATTGGCCGCGTCAATGGTATTGACTGCATGATTGTGTGCAACGACGCCACCGTGAAGGGCGGTACCTACTACCCCATGACCGTCAAGAAGCATTTGCGTGCGCAAGAAGTGGCGCAGCAAAACAACTTGCCCTGCATTTACTTGGTCGACTCGGGTGGTGCCAACTTGCCCAACCAAGACGAAGTGTTTC
>CANKOT010000028.1 GCA_947484245.1 Comamonadaceae bacterium | reverse complement strand
ACAGTAACTGCCATGGTCTTCTCTTGTTAGTAAGTGGTGCGCGGGGCGGGACTCGAACCCGCACAGTATTGCTACCGTCAGGACCTAAACCTGGTGCGTCTACCAATTTCGCCACCCGCGCGGGTCCCATCCATATGGGTTGAATCGGTCAACCTTCTATTTTAACCATGGAAGTGAGGACTTCTGGGCTGAAGTCCCCTTTTCGGTCGTCGGGTTTAGACTGATTTTGGGGGTGGTGCGATCTTGAACCAAGCGGCATACATGGCCGGCAATGCCAACAAGGTGAGGGCTGTTGCCACAATCAGTCCGCCCATGATGGCCACAGCCATTGGCCCCCAGAACACACTGCGAGAGAGCGGAATCATGGCCAAAACAGCAGCGGCTGCCGTCAACACAATGGGGCGCAAGCGCCTGACAGCCGACTCTACAATCGCCTCCCAAGCTGGCATGCCGGCTGCCCTGTCCTGCTCAATTTGATCGATCAAGATAACCGAATTGCGCTGAATCATGCCCATCAGGGCAATGACACCCAGCAAAGCGACAAAGCCAAAGGGTCGATCCAGAACCAGCAATGCGCCAGCTACACCGGCGATCCCTAGTGGGCCTGTGATGAACACCAACAAAGCACGGCTAAAGCTTTGGAGCTGAAGCATCAACAGGGTGAAGGTGACAAACAGCATGAGCGGCATGCCAGCAGCAATGGAGGCAGAGCCTTTGGAGCTCTCTTCCACCGCGCCTGCCACTTCAATGCGGTACTCGCCAGCGTCTTTCTCCCGCCATTTGGCTTCGATCTTTTTCAAATCGGGCAACAACTGCTGAGTCACTGTGGCACCTTGAATGCCCTCAATCACATCGGCGTTGACTGTGATGGCGTAGCTTCGCCCTTCACGCCACATCACGCCTGGCTCCCAATTGAACACAGGCTTGGCAACTTGCAACAAGGGAATGGACTTGCCAGAAGCGGTGGGCACATAGGCACCCGCCAAATCGGTAATGGCATCGCGCTCAGACTGAGGCTGCCTGAACACAATGTCAATCAGCTTGTCGCCATCGCGGTATTGGCCAATGGTCGATCCAGACGAAATGGTTCTAGAAGCTTGTGCAATCGATTGACTGGTCACTCCCAAAGCGCGCGCCTTGGCTTGATCGACTTCCAAGCGAATAACCTTGACAGATTCATTCCAGTTGTCGTTCACCCCGCGCGTATTGGGGTTGGTGCGCAAAGTCGCCTTCACTTCGTCGGCCTTCAAGCGAAGCGCCAAAGGATCGGCGCCCACCACCCGAAATTGCACCGGATATGGCACAGGCGGGCCATTGGGCAAAAGTTTGACGCGTCCTCGAACCTCCGGAAATTCAGCAGCCAACACGGCGGGCAATTTGACACGCAGCGACTCTCTGACTTTCAAATCTTTGGACACCACAATCAACTGAGAAACATTGGATTGAGGGAAAATTTGATCAAGCGGCAAATAAAAACGTGGCACGCCAGACCCCACCCACGTGCTCACCGAGTTCACGCCTTGCTCAGCCATCAAGCGTTTTTCAACCCGCTTGGCCACTTCTTCGCTGGCCACGAAACTAGCACCTTCAGGCAACCACAACTCCACCATGATTTCTGGCCGACTGGAGTCTGGAAAAAATTGTTGCTGAACTTTGCCCATGCCCACAAAGCCCAGCACAAACAAGATCAGGGTGATGGCAATGGTTTTCCATTTGTTGAACACGCACCAAGTGACAGCGCTTCGAAAGCCGTTGTAAAAAGGCGTGTCAAACATTTCATGAATGACCGCTTGATCAGATGCATTCACATGCGGTGGCGCTTTCAACAACAATGTGCCCAAGTAAGGCACAAAATAGACCGAGGCCACCCAGCTGATTAACAGGGCAATGACAGTGACAGCAAAAATGGCAAAGGTGTATTCACCTGTCAGGGATTTGGCCAAACCAATGGGCAAGAACCCAGCCGCAGTAATCAGGGTGCCCGTGAGCATGGGCATGGCTGTGAGCTCATAGGCGAAGGTGGCTGCACGCACTTTGTCGTAGCCCTCCTCCATTTTTCTCACCATCATTTCAACCGCAATGATGGCATCGTCCACCAACAAGCCCAAGGCAATGATGAGGGAGCCCAATGAAATTTTGTGAAGGCCAATGTGAAAATAATCCATGGCCAAAAACGTGACAGCCAATACCAAGGGGATGGTGATGCCCACCACCAAGCCAGGTCGAATGTCCAAGGTCCACCGGCGCCACAAAGGATGGACACCGGGGCGCTTGTGCAAACCCAGCGCCAAGAAACTCACGGCAAGCACAATGGCCACCGCTTCCACCAATGTTTTCAAAAACTCATTTACCGACGTTGAGACGGCTTGCGGTTGATCTTGCAATTGCACCAATTTCACGCCCACTGGGAGCGACTTTTCAATGCCCGCGATGCTGATCTTAAGGGCCTTGCCCAGTTGAATGATGTCGCCCCCTTTGGCCATAGACACACCCAGCCCAATCACTTGCTCGCCGTTGTGCCTTACTTTGACTTGTGGCGGATCGATGTAACCGCGCTGAATGTTTCCGAGATCGCCTAACTTGATTTGCTGACCTGAAACACCCCGAATCGGCATTTGCTTAAGAGACTCTAAGTCATTGAATTGACCATTGACACGCAGTTGAATGGCATCCTGGGGCAGATTCAATGTGCCCGCCGATTCAACGGCATTTTGCTGGGCCAACTGCGCAATGACAGCCCCCATGTCAATGCCCATCGCGCCCAATTTCTTTTGAGAAATTTCAATGAAAACTTTTTCATCTTGCACGCCGAAAAGTTCGACCTTGGCAACATCTTGAACGCGCAATATTTTTTGCCTGACATCGTCAGCAAATTTCTTCACCTCTGCAGGTGTGAAGCCATCTGCCTGCAAGGCATAAATCACACCATACACATCCCCAAAATCATCTAGAAAGAAAGGCCCCACCACACCAGCCGGCAAGCTGCCACGAATGTCACCGATTTTCTTGCGCACTGTGTACCAAACATTGGCCACTTCAGCGGGTTTGGAATAGTCTTTCACTTGGAAAATAATTTGAGATTCGCCAGGCTTGGAGTAGCTGCGAATCTTGTCTGCAAAAGGCACTTCCTGCAGTGTTCGCTCCAATTTATCGGTCACTTGTTCTGCCACTTGTTGGGCCGTTGCGCCCGGCCAATAGGCTCTCACCACCATCACTCGAAACGTGAAAGGCGGATCTTCATCTTGACCCAAATTGAAAAAAGCAAAGACGCCCAAGAGCATCAAAACCAGCATCAAATACCGCGTGAGAGCAGGATGATCAAGCGCCCACTTGGACAGGTTAAAACCTGATTTTGGTTCTGTGCGCATGATTTACTTTGCCGCAGGCGTTGTTAATGTCGCGTCGTTGTAGACCGTCACTTTTTGACCAGGCGACAAGACATGCACCCCTGCACTCACAATTTGTTGGCCAGGCTTGAGGCCTGAAGCAATGACCACGTCATTGCCATCGGCAGTTGCAACTTGAACCACTTGGGACGCCACCGTGGCGGTTTGGGGGTCATAAATCCATACGCTCGTCTGATTGGCCTCTTGGCGCAATGCACTGGTCGGTACTTTGATCACATCCGAAAGGCTTCCTGCCAGTTGGGGAGCTTGTACATTCAGCGTGATGCCCAAAGGCAGCGCCTCCGCTTTATCAAGCCCCAATTTGACGGTGAAAGTTCGGGTAGCAGGATCGGCGATGGCACCAATTTCTCGCACCTGACCTTGAATGGTTTGCGACGTGTTGCCCACACTGACCGTCATTTTCTGGCCCATTTTGAGGCGACCCACCACATGCTCAGGCACAGCAAAGACAGCATCGCGGGGTCCATCATGGGCAAATCGAAGCACGGGTTGACCCGCCGAGACAACCTGACCTGGCTCGGCCTCAACCCCTGTAACAACACCAGAAACGGTGGCAGTCAATTTGGCATAACCCACTTGATTGGTCTGCGCTTGGGCTTGTGCCAGCGCTTGGTCCAAAGAAGCTTGCGCGGCCTTCAGGCTGGTTGAACGCCTTTCCAATTCGGCTGCGCTGATGAAGTTTTGGACCAACAAAGCCTCGTAGCGCTTGAAGTCTGCTGCCGCCAAATCGCGCTGTGAACGTGCGCCATTGACCAAGGCTTGAGCAGCTTGGGCAGCAAGCGCGTAGTCTTGTACATCGACTTCGGCCAACACCTGCCCGGCTTGCACTCGCTGCCCGACTTCAGCTTGGCGCATCAAAATCTTGCCGCCCACCCGAAATGCCAAACGGCTTTCAGTTCTAGCGCGCACCTCTGCGGCGTACTCTCCTTGCACATTCAAATCTGATGCAGCCACCGTGAATAATTTCACTGAACGGATGGGTTCTGCTGTTTCTTGTTTTGGAGAGCAGGCCGTCAAGCCCCAACCCAAAACGAAGGACACAAACAACACAATCGACAATTGAGAAACGCGGGAAAAATGCTGTGACATTGGAAAATCCAAGTTAATGACTGACTGGTTAGTAATCTAGGGTAATCCATGAGTCTTGTCAAGCGAAAATACAAGGATCCATGCCAACCCATCAAGCCAGTGCCAAGGAAGTTCAAGCCCTTCCCATCACCCACCCCGAAAACTTTCCGGTGGCTTCCATTTTGTGTCCGCCGCACTTGCGTCCTGCCATTGCTGCCATTTATGCCTTCGCCCGTGCGGCCGATGACATTGCCGATGAGGGGCAACAAAATGCGGCTCAAAGACTAGACGCCTTGCAAAGTTTCAGACATGAGCTTTTGCAGGGTCCAACTCAGCAAGGCTCGCATCCTGAAATTTTTTTGCCACTGCATCAAGTCATCCAAGATTTCAATTTACCAATTCAATACTTGAACAATTTGCTAAAGGCATTTGAACAAGATGTCTTGGCAACGGCGCAAAGCAGCCAATCCAAAACCATGGATGAACTGCTCCAGTATTGTGAGTTGTCAGCCAACCCCGTGGGCCGACTATTGCTGCATCTGTATGGTGTGAACGATGAACTCGCCCTGCGCCAAAGTGATGCCATTTGCAGCGCCCTTCAATTGATTAATTTTTGGCAAGACCTGAGTGAAGACATTCCGAGAGGCAGATTTTATGTGCCTCTCGAATTTCAAACGTCATTGGACAGCACGGCGCTTATGCAACATCTTTGCCAGCATGCGCATGCGCTCATGATGTCTGGCGCGCCCCTGGTTCATCGAGTACCAGGGCGCGCGGGTTTAGAACTCAGGGGCGTGGTTCAAGGCGGCCTTCGAATTCTAGAAAAAGTTCAAACACTCGGACCCTTGGCTTTTCAACAGCGCCCTACCTTGAAAGGATGGGATGCACCCGTTCTTTTGTGGCGTGCAATCTGGATGTAGGCCAGAGAGTGGGACAATAAAACACCATGACACCCCAAGAATACGTTCAACGAAAGGCGGCCAACTCTGGCAGCAGTTTTTATTACGCCTTTTTGTTTTTACCCGCCAACCGACGAGCTGCCATTACTGCTTTCTACGCTTTTTGTCGCGAGGTCGATGACGTGGTCGACGAAATATCAGACCCCAGCGTGGCCCAAAGCACTCTGGCTTGGTGGCAAAACGAAGTGCTTCAATCTTTTGCGGGAAGTCCGACACACCCCGTCATGAAAGCTCTGATGGTTCATATCAGCGACTATGGCATTGAAGCGCACCATTTGTTGGCCGTCATTGAAGGCTGCCAAATGGACCTGTCTCAAACACGCTATTTGGATTATGTGGGTTTGCAGCGTTATTGCCATTTGGTGGCAAGCGTGGTGGGCGAGGTGGCCGCTAAAATTTTCGGCCAAACTGCCCCCCAAACAACCCAATACGCACACACCTTGGGCTTGGCCTTTCAATTGACCAACATCTTGCGCGATGTGGGCGAAGATGCCATGCGCGGCCGAATTTACTTGCCCATTGATGAGCTCAAACAATTTGATGTCAAAGCACAAGATCTGATGCAGCGGCAGTATTCAGATCGTTTCACTGCCCTGATGAAATTCCAAGCTGCGCGCGCACATGGTTTGTACGAAGAAGCATTTGCATTGTTGCCGGCAGCCGACAAACAAGCCCAAAAACCAGGCCTCATGATGGCCAGCATTTACAGAACTTTGTTGCGTGAAATTGAAGCAGACAACTTTCAAGTTTTGCATCAACGTGTTTCGCTGACACCTCTGCGCAAACTTTGGCTGGCATGGAAAGTTCAAGCACTCGGCCGGCTTTAAGACCCAATGCCACAGTGAATCACAAAGACTCTCAAAAAATTGCCATTGTGGGTGCGGGCTGGGCGGGCCTGAGCGCTGCCGTTTGCGCCACACAAGCTGGCCATCAGGTCACCTTGTTTGAAGCCAGCCGGCATTGGGGTGGCCGCGCACGCAGCCTTGCCGTTCAGGGCAAAAATGATGCGGTGCTAGACAATGGCCAACACATTTTGATTGGCGCCTACCATCAAAGTTTGCGCCTCATGAAGTCTGTCGGCGTTCAAGAAGAGCTAGCGCTTTGGCGATTGCCTTTGCAGTTGATCAAGCCAGACGGCACGGGCTTGGTTTTAAAAAATTTGCCTTTTCCCTTGAATTTGCTTTGGGGCATTGCCACGGCCAAGGGATGGCGCTTGATCGACAAATGGCGTTTGTTGCAAAAAGCTTTTGAATGGCAGCGACACAAATTCACATGCGATGTGCACATGAGCGTGGCTGATGTTTGTCACGGACTCACCCCCACACTCATGCAAGATCTGATTGACCCGCTGTGTGTGGCCGCCCTCAACACCCCATCTCAAGAAGCCAGTGGCCGTGTTTTTTTAAGGGTCATGCGGGATGCACTGTTGGGGCCTTCGGGGAGTGCCGACCTGCTCCTTCCCAAACAAGATTTGGGTCAAATTTTTCCTCATGCAGCCATCGAGTGGCTTCAAAGCAAAGGCGTAGATTGCCGCTTAGGCATTCGAATTGAAAACCTGCATTGGCTCGAAAACAGCACCCCTCGTTGGCACGTCGATGGCGCTTTCTTTGACCGAGTGGTGGTGGCAACCACGGCCAGTGAAGCCGCCCGCTTGATAGCCCCATTCAATGCGACATGGTCTGCTCAAACACAGCAAATTGAATACGAAGCCATCGCCACTGTTTACATTCAAGCACCTGAGCACGTGCAATTGCCTCACCCCATGATGGCCTTGATCTCGAACAAGCAAGCACCTGCACAATTCGTATTCGACAGAGGCTTAATTTGCCAGCAAGCAAACACTCCGGGCTTGTTGGCCTTTGTGGCCAGTGCTATTCGAGAAAGCAAAGTAGCGCTTGAAGATCAGGTTATGCAACAGGCGCAAGACTTACTGAAAGCCTTGGGGCATTCGGCCCATGACGCAGGCCGACTTGAGTTGCTTCAAACTGTTGTTGAAAAGCGGGCGACCTTTGCCTGTTCACCTAATTTGCAAAGACCTTCGGCCATCCCCTTCCCAAGCATGAGCGTTTGTGGAGACTATATTGAGGGCCCCTACCCGGCCACGTTGGAAGGCGCCGTGATGTCAGGCATTCAAGCCATTTGACCTGTCAAAAATCACTTTGATTGAACAGGCCAAGCATCGCACAACTCTTTCAAGCACATCACCGTGAAAGGTGCGGGGTGTGTCTCGTGTGCCCACTGTTTTTCATCACGGTTGACCCAAACAGATTGCATCCCTGCGCGCTGCGATGCCAACACATCCAAATGCGGGTCATCGCCAATGTGCAGCACCTCTTCTGGCAATACACCGAGGGCTTGAGCGCCTGCATGAAACATCTTGGCATCGGGTTTGCTCACACCCAAGTTGATAGGGTTGAACGCTGCCACAAAATAATTGCCAAGGCCTACTTTGTGAATGTCGGCATTGCCATTGGACAAAGCCACCAACGGATACTTGGACTTGAGAAAGTCAAGGGCTGGCATGGCGTCTTCATAAAAGATGACGTTTTGCCGTGCCTCAAAAAAAACATCGAATGCGGGTTCTGCCAAATTGGGATCTTCACCCGCTCTTTGCAACAACACCCGAATAGCTTCTCGCCTAAGGGCCGACAAATCGTTCCCTAAATCGGGACGCAGCGTAGGCATTTCTTCTCTGATTTTCCTTTGATATCCCGGAATGGCGCACAAGGCCACTGTTTGCGGCGCTTTTTGGGCCAACCAAGCCGCCAAGGTTTCTTCGGCGCGGCCAATGGTTGGCCAAACGGGCCACAAAGTGTCGTCCAAATCAAGGGAGATTGCTTTAATTTTTAAAAAATCGATCATGGTGAGAGAGAATAACGCATGGCTTTTCAAAAAGAACCCCCTTTCAAACACGGACAAAGTGCCAAAACAGGTGTGCTTTACTGCAACCTGGGGACGCCCGACGAACCCACAGCACCGGCTTTGCGTCGCTACTTGGCTCAATTTTTAGGCGATTCTCGTGTGGTCGAAATTCCCAAAGCGGTTTGGTGGCTCATCCTGCACGGCATTATTTTGCGCATCAGACCCGCTAAATCGGCTGCCAAATACGCCAGCATTTGGACCAAAGAGGGCTCACCCCTGCGGGTTTGGACAGACAAGCAAGCACAGGGCCTTCAAGCCGCGTTGAACAACAAAGGCCATCATGTTGCCGTGAAGTACGCCATGACCTATGGCTCTCCAAGCATTGGCTCACAAATAGATGCTTTCAAATTAGAGGGTGTAACGCGCATCTTGTTGTTGCCTGCATACCCACAATACAGTGGCACCACCACAGCACCTGTCTTTGACGCTGTCTATCGCTGGGGATTGAAAGCACGAAACTTGCCGGAGTTTCGGTTTGTCAACCATTACCATGATGATGCTGGCTACATTGATGCCTTGGCAAAAAGTATCCAAAGAAATTGGGACCAGCAGGGTCGCGCAGAAAAATTGGTCATGAGCTTTCATGGCGTACCAGAGCGCACACTTCAATTGGGCGACCCCTACCATTGCGAGTGCTACAAAACAGGTCGCCTGTTGGCTGAAAAATTAGGCCTCTCCAGCGAGCAGTACATGGTGACATTTCAGTCAAGGTTTGGCAAAGCCAAATGGCTTGAGCCCTACACCGAGCCCACACTCATTTCACTGGCCCAAAGCGGCACCCAAAGTGTCGATGTGGTGTGCCCAGGATTTACAGGCGACTGCCTTGAAACTCTTGAGGAAATTAGCATGGAAGGCCGCGAAGCCTTCTTGCATGCCGGTGGAAAAACATTCAACTACATCCCCTGCTTGAATGATGAACCTGTCTGGGTCGATGCCTTGGCTGGCATTGCCTTGCAACACATGCAGGGTTGGCCTACGCAGCATTCTGAAGTTGGGAATGCAGAGGTGGCCAACACAAAATCCAGAGAAGTAGCCTTGTCCTTGGGTGCAAACGACTAACTGACAGTCCAGCCCAGTATTTGAAAATGAATACTAATTAGCGCTTAAAATGAAGGCCTACTTAAGTGCAGATGTGCCTCAAGTAGCTCACTCAAACTTCAGTGAGATAATAAAGTTAATCACAATAGAATTATTAACTGATACATTTTCACAAATACAAAAGAGTACTTAGGCATTTACCGCTATGTATTTTTGCGTTGATAGGCGCATTACCGCTTTACTCCTACGCAAAAAATCCTGATTTTGGCTTGGCGCACCTGGTGTTGACAAATCTACCACCCAAACCAACACAGGTATGAGCTATGTAATTTACGGAGCAACCACGGGGCCCTTTGCAGCTGGCAATCAATTTGACAATACAACTACCACACGAGCTTCCAGTACAGGGAGTCACACATCTTCTGGCAATCAAAGTTTTTATGCCAATGCAACTGGCCTCGGTATTTTCAATGCGTCAGGTGCAGACGTGATGTATGGGGGTTCTACGGGAGACCAATTTGTCATTGGTCAACCTATCATCACAGCACTTCAAAATGTGTATGGCGCTGGCGGCAACACCACACAACTGTCTCGCATCAGCGGCGGCAATGGGGTTGATGAAATCTGGCTAAAAGACGGCGCCACACTCGATTTAACTTTAATTAAAGATACGCCCCTCAGCACAGCACAATCTACATCACGAATCAGCTCGGTTGAAGTGATCAATATGGCCAACGACACAAGCGCAAATACATTGAAATTGCGTGTCAGCGACGTGCTTGACACCAGTTCTTCAAACTGGATGTCTGCAGCAGGATTCGGCAACGGCACTAGCAGCGAATCAGGCTGGGCAAACCGAATCACAACGTATGACGCCTTCTCGCAAATGTATGTCAAAGGTACAAGCAACGATTCACTGAGCCTTGTTACTGGCGATTGGACAAAGCAAAGTGTCACAGACGCTTTTGCGTACGCCTACAGTATTTATGCACCTTCAAACCTAATTGACATTTATTTGGCCAGCAACGGTGCGCCAGCCATGCTGGCAGTCAGTAAAGCAATTGTTGTAACGATAGGGCCTCCTGGGCCTTGAACTTCAGTGCCTAGATTGCGGGGCAGTGACCTACCGCCCCGCTTAACTGTTTAAGGCGAAGCCCGCTGCACAGACGCTTTTAATGTGACATTGAGTGCGTCTAGCGCGTCTGCATAATGCGCACGCGTGGTTTTGCTCAAGCTGGGTTTGGCCAACACCTTTTCAAGCGTAACAGCCAACTGACGCGCATTTTCACGCATGATGCTGCGTGCATCCGCAGGCCATGGACCAGCAGGCTTGACCAACACGTCGGTCATGCGGCGCAGTTGCTCGCGTTGCAAACTGCGGCGCATGAGACTGGTCTCTTGACCTGTTTTGGCTTCAGCCCAAATAGCATCTTGGATTGAGTCGTACACATCAGACAAGCCCAAGGTTTCTTTGGGGTCGTTCACCTTCATGCCCACCTCGGCCAAGCGGTTGGCCACGGCAGGGGAATAAACATGATCGAGAATGCCTTTTTGCACGCCAGCCACCAAACGTGCCACAGAAGTTTGCATGCTGCCATCGGCTTCTGTTCGCTCAAATCGATCTGTGGCCAAACGGGCAATAAATTCTGGTTTGAACTTGAAACTGTCTGTGCCAAAAAAGTCTTTGGTAATGAGTGCCAATGCCTCTCGTTGCTGGGTAGCACTCACAGGCTCAAAAACCGCTTTTTTACTGCCTGCGCGCTCTCGGCGAATGTGCACACCGCCAATGTATTTGGCAGCCAATGGCGCAACGCGGTTCAGTTGATTGAAGCCGCTTCGAAAACTACGTGTGAGGCGTTCATAACTGTCACCTGTGGCCAAGTTCATGTTTTGCAAGCGGTCCCACAACTCACGCGAGAGTTTCATGCGCAGTTTGTAATAAGCCAGAGGGTCAGCACCTAAATCAAATCGATTGACCAAGGGGTCAACACCGCCCGTGCTGCCAAAGCCTGCATCTTCATCGGAGTCGAATTGCAATTCGGGCTGGCTGGCTTTAGCCAAAATTTGCGCCAGTCCTTGTGCCTCTTGGCCAGCCGAAAATTGTTTGTAACCAAACTCAATGGCCCAGTAGTCATAAGCGCCCAAAGTGGACATGACGTACTCGCCCTGCTTCTCACCTTTGGGTGAAATGTTGTAGGGGTTGTAGTCCATGACGGAAGATGTCACGCCGTTGATCTTGGTGAAATTGGGATCTTGAATTTGTTTCAAGTCATAAACCGTGGAGGCTCGGAAGTTGTGACGCAGGCCCAAGGTATGCCCCACCTCGTGCATCATGACATCTTTGACGTAGGCTTGCGCCAAGGCATCAGCTTGCGGACTGTCTAACTCCAAGCCGCGGGCTTCTAGCAAGTCCAGGGCGTAATGCAATTCTTGCGCAGCAGAATGTGCGTGGTTGCACATCTCGCCATCTGCGCCGTGGGCACCGTGGGCAGAGTGCACATGGCCCATATCTTCAATGACCGCCCGACGTGCGCCGCGCGCAAAAACATCCGACATACCAATGTCGGCATCTAAAATTTCGCCAGTGCGGGGATCGGCTTGAGAAGGGCCAATGGCAAAGCCCACATCAGCGCCCGTGAACCAACGGACGGATGCATGCTTGGCATCCATGTTGTTGAAGTCATCTTTGGCTTGTTGTTGCTTCACCACCAAGGCGTTTTTAAAGCCCGCTTTTTCAAATGCTTTGTTCCATTCCAAAACACCTTCCGAAACCGATTTGCGGTATTTTTCTGGAATGTTTTTGTCAAGCCAATAAACGATAGGCTCTTTAGGTTCAGACACTGCAGAAGCGACGTCTTTCTTTTCTAAGCGCCAGCGTTTGAGCAAATGCGTTTTAGGTTTGATGTTGAGGTCGGTGGTGTAGTCGGTGCGTGCCACTGTAAAGTAACCCACCCGCTCATCGGCAACGCGCGTTGGCATCGGCTCTGGCAGGGGCATGAAGCTGTAATAGAAAGACACAAAAAGACTGCGTGGGTCGGGCGTAGCGCGCGGCGGCGGCGTCATGGGCGCAGGACCTGGCGTGATGGGAGGCGCAGAAATTCTGGGTACTGAAAAATGCACCTTGACTTCTAAGCCTGTGAGCTTGTCTGTATTTTTGACAGCCGAGAAAGAAGTATTGCGCGTGTCAATGGCAAATGGCATTCTGAATGCCGCATCCAATCGAGTTTGATATCCAGGAATATCGGTAAACAGCAAACTGTTGGCTTCAATCAAAACCGATTTGCTTTCAGGATGGGGCTGCGTGAGCAAAGCCGCGCTGGCCATCAAACTGTCAGAGAAAGATTCTGAGACAAACTGCGCTTGCGGTGTGCCCTCTTGCGCAAAGAACTGAGTGTTCTTGGCAATCAATTGAATTTGGTTGCCTATTTTCTTAAATTCAACCAACCTAGAACTGCCCATTTGGCTGCCATACAGACCGCGCTCACCCACCGAATTGGGAATGTTGTAGGAAAAGAAAAATGGCTTATTGAACTGGCTGGGCAAAATTTCGAGCCAGATCTTCTCGTCTTTTTGGTGAAGCGTGAAATACCCGGGAATGGCTTTGGCATCCCTCAAAAAGTCTTTCATAGGCCGCAAAGCGCCCGGTGCTGCGGGCGGTGTACCCGGCGCAGCCGGTGCCGCACCTGATGCAGCAGGTGCGGCTGCAGCGGCGGGTGCAGGTGTGGGGGGCGTTTGCGCTTGAACTGCAGACAAAGCCAAAAGGCTGATGAATGCGGCTGTGAGGATGGTCAATTTGTAGGAGGGTGTTTTGGACCTGGACATGCGAAATTTCCTATCAAAGCTATTCAAATAATGACAGACATTCTAAAGACTGCGAACTTGGGGTTATTACCAAGTTGAATGCATAAGGCTCGTTAATTTACAAACAATATCAATGGAAGGCACTTTTGATACCGTTCAAAGTCTTTGTCTAAACTGAATATTGGCCACTTTTTGGCCAAAGAAACGGCACAAATTAAAAAGTCTGTGTTTGAACCTTGAATACCCAGTTGACGACACGCATTGAAACTGTTTGCAGCCATTTCATAATCTTCTGCGTCTAGCTTTTCGTCTGGAAATGCACTCAAAATGTGCTTCAAACTTTCAAACTGCGCCTGCGTTTTAATCCCAGAAAGAAGTTCCTGTCGAATAGGGCTCAACATGGCGACACGCCCGTCTTCAATTAAGGATCCGAGCCTTTGAACCACTTGCAAAGAAGTATTGGGCACTATTTCCTGTTTTTGTCTGCGAAACGCCTGCGACCAAACTGATGTGTCCACCAATACTTTCACGCTGATTGCCTGGTTTTGTTGCTTTTCTTGGAATGGCTGCTTGAATGGCTTCGCTTTAATTTTCGTTGTGCAGGGGCATCATATGCAGGGTCAAAATCAATGGTGCCAAAACTGCTCAGAACCTGGATTTGTTTTTTCTTTTGGACATAGTCCAGCAGGGCCTGTGTGACCACTTCTCGCTTGGTGCGGTGCCCGCCCAAAAGTCTTGCCTCTTCAATCAATTGGTCGTCCAGTGCTAAGTTTGTAGCCATGTGTGAACTCCTACACATCAAATTGTGTAGATTACATACAAGCTTGAGACTTGTGTCAATGGCAGATTGTCAAAGAACAGGGTTTGCACGTCTCCTACATAAGCATACAAACTTGGAAAATACAGCACATGACCGCACTCATTCTGATCAACCCTCATGCTGCTGGGGGGCGGGCACGGCAACTTGTCAGCCCTGTTCGGGCTTGGTGTCGCGCGCGGGCGTCTCACAACAAGCAGCCCCAAATTGCCGTCGCCGAAAGCATTGACAAAGCACTTGAGATTCTTGCTCAGCAGCCGCCTCAATCACGCGTTGTGATCGTAGGAGGCGATGGCACTTTGAATCAAATGCTGCCTGGCTTGTTGCGAGGTGCACATTCGGTGGGCTTGGTGCCTTACGGCAGTGGTAACGACTGCGCCCGCGCATGGGGTTTGCGTCGCATGTCATGGCAACAAGCGTTGGCCTATGCACTTGAAGGCCAAGTTAGCGCCATCGATATAGGTCGTGTTGTGCTAGACCAGAATACAACTTCTTATTTTCATTCAAGTTTGGTGATTGGCTTTGATGCTTCGGTTGGCAACCGCGCGTTGGCAGGGCCTAAATTCTTAAGAGGTCTGCCCCGGTACTTGCTTGCCACTTTGCGTGAGTTGGTCAATTTGAAGAACTGGCCACTGAAAATTGAAATCGATGGTGAACAGGTCTTCGAGGGGCAAAGCTTGTTGGCGTCTTCTCTGAACACGTCAACTTATGGCGGCGGCATGCCAGCCGTACCACATGCCAACATCAATGACAGTCAACTCAACTTGCTCATTGGCGGTACGTTCAATCGTTTGCAAACTCTGCTGATGCTGCCACGCCTTTTGATTGGCAAGCATCTGGGTCACCCTCGCATTCAGTGCCATGCTTTTTCAAATGCCACCCTCCACTGCACCACATTGGTACCCGTAGCGGCAGATGGCGAAACACTGGGTTTTGCAACTCGCATCGAAGTAGAGTGCCTCTCTCAGTCCCTTCAAGTTGTGAAGTTTTAATTGGGGTCAGATCAACATTAATTTTTGGTTTCTTTGAGTGAGAGCGTTGCAAAGCATGGGTGAGGGATAAAAACTAATGCGCCCCCAACTTCACATTCCCTGTGAACAAACTAAACCCCGCACCCAACAACACTTTCTCCAAAATATTTCGACTCGGGGTTGCCATGCCTCCACACACCTTTGATACATAAGACGCATCGTAGTGATCGATTGCATCAAAGCCCATGTTCAAACCCAACAAAGGCAACAAATAGCCACCTCCTGTAAGCAACAACAATGAAGGCGTTGCAATGGTTCGCGCTAACTTAATCTCATCATGCATCGGCGCCAAAGCAAACGAACGTTGACAAGCCGGCTCATTGAATTGCGGCGTGCTTGGATTGATGCTGTCAGCCATACTGCGCGTTTGACTGGCACACCCCGTCAGACCCAATAACAAAAGTAGCAAAAAAAATTTGTAAGGTTTCACTTGCGTTCCGGTTGAAATCCTGACTCACCCATTTGCCATAGCATGAATGCTTGGAACTCGGCTGTGCGTTGCATCGCCTGTTCAGCGCTAGATCCAGACCCATGACCGGCTTCGTAATCTAAGCGCAGCAACACAGGCTGAGAGCCCTTTTGTGCATTTGCCAATTGCGATGCAAATTTCAAACTCTGCCAAACATCCACACGGGAATCGTTCACGCCGTGCATCAGCATGGTGGCTGGGTATCGCACACCCTCTTTGACCGCGTGGTATGAACTGTTGCGCAAAAGTGCATGAAACTCAGGCTCCACTTTCACGGTGCCATATTCAGGAATATTGGCCACGCCATTGGCGCGCTGCTCAGAGCGAACCATGTCTAACACGGGCACAGAAGGTACTGCCACAGCAAACAAATCGGGACGTTCAGTGATGGCGCGACCCACAAAAATGCCACCTGCACTACCACCATAAATACCCAACTTTGCTGCACTGGTATAGCCATTGGCAATCAGCCATTCGGCCGCAGCAATGCCATCTTTCCAAGTATTGAACTTGGTGGTTTTGTGACCTGCTTCGTGCCACTGACTGCCCAGCGCGCCACCACCGCGCACGTGGGCATAGACGTAAATACCACCGCGCTCCACCCACGCCATCACACCATTGCTTCGGGCTGGCTCTTCAGTGGTCCCATAAGCGCCATAGCCATACAAAATGGTGGGATTCTGGCCATTCAGCACTGCATCCTTGCGCATGATGATGGAGACCGGCACCCTCACCCCATCGTGGCTGGGTACCATCACTTCACGGGCCACTATTTCGGCCCGTTGCATAGGCTCTACAGGCGGCGCTAAGTTCAGACGAACAAACTGACCAGCATTTGAGTTGCTTGAAGCCGTTGGCGTAAAGACATAGCGACGCAAAGCTTGCGTCCAACTGCTTACGGCCACAATCAAATCGGGATGGTCAACGCTGCCCACCACATTGACATTGCCCTCTAAAGGCAAAGACACTTTTTGGACATCTATTTTGTTAGCGCTTGAGCTTGAACCTGAACTCCCCAACCCATTGATTGAAGTCAAAGGCAATCGCAACAAGGCCGTGTTCACACCTTCTCTTCGCGTGACATTCAGAGCGTCTTGACTGACTGTCATGGCACGCAGTACGCCTTCTGATTCTGGCAACAAAGTTTCAGCAGATTTCAAATCAAGCTGCGTCAATTTGAGTTTCAAAATTTTGAAACGAGGCGCGTTGAGTGCACTGCGCAAGTAGACATTGCCATGCCCCATGTCAACTTCACGGATGTCGGCCGATTGATTGAAAACTTCGCGCCACTTGGCCTTGCCGTTCATCACGTCATCCAAGTTGGCCACGTACATGGCCAAGCGCCTGTCAACCCCAAAGTTAACCACCATGCCCGCAATATCGGTGCCAGGCAACTCTTGCACATAGCCTGTCGCAAAGCTTGGCAGCTTGAGTTCGGCATACATCGAAGCATTGAAGATCAGCTTGTCTGGATTGGTCTGATTCAAATCCAAGTAATAACGCCCAGTGTCTGCAAATCTCTCTGTCGAACGCATCGACTCAAAGCCGGGACGCAGGCGTGAAAAAAACAAGCCCGATCCATTTTTGCGCCAACTGGCACCCGCAAATCGAACCCGATCGATGGGCGGCAAGAGCGGCTTGCCTGTGGCCACTTCAATCACATGCATGTGGCCAATTTCAGAACCTGATGCATGCATGCCGTAGGCTAGCAACTTGCCATCGGGAGAAGGATGGAAACTTTGAATGGCATGCGGCCTGCCTTTTTCTTTGGTCACAGTTTCGGGATCAATCAAAAGCCGCTCTTCACCTGCAAACCCATCTCGCCAAACCAGCTTTGGTTGAGATTGCCCTTGCTCGCGTTTCAAATAAAACCAGCGCCCCGATTCGGTTCGGGTGATAGCCGAAATCACCGAACCGCCCACTGAGTCCTTTTCCTTCAGAGACGCCAAGATGGAAGCTCTTCCGGGAATTTGCTTCAAAATAGACCCTGTTGCTTCAGCCTGTCCTTTCATCCAAGTCATGACCGCTGGCTCTTTGACTTGCTCTAAAAATCTGTAAGGATCATTGACTGTCACACCCCAATAAACGTCTTGAACATTTTGTGCTGCCAATGGCGGGGGAATATCAATGCCGGCAAAGTGAAAGGCCTTGTTCGATTGGGCAAAGACAGAAAAAGACAAGCAAAACCCGACAAAACAAAAACTGAACTTTATAAATTTCATTATTTAGCGATTAGATTTGTAATAATTTGCATAATACCTGTTCTGACTATTTTCAAATCACAAATACTGGCTTGTGAAGCTACGTTCAGTTGCGAAAATAAGAACTATTTCAATACATTTTTAAAAGTCCCATCCCATGAAAAGCTTATCCATCCATGCCGTTAGGCGTGACCCTGTTGGCATGATCCCGCGTCAGTCCGTCACTTGGATGGCATTGGCTGCGCTAACAGCGCCAATCAGCGTTTGGGCCCAAGACAGCAGCGTTGGCGGCCAAGCTGAAACCACTACTGCCCCTCAAACCAGCGTCATCCAACGCGTTGAGATTGTGGGTCGGCAAGGCTCTACCGAACTCCGACGTGCGGCCAGTGTGGCCAAACAGATCTATGGTCGCGAAGAACTCGATCGATTTGGAGACACCAACGTACTCGACGTGATGCGCCGCCTGCCAGGGGTGAGTGTCAGCTCAGGTGGACCCCGCATGCGTGGCCTGGGTGCTGGCTACACTCAAATTCTCATCAATGGCGATCCCGCCCCTCAAGGCTTTAACCTTGATCAACTCAGCCCCTCCCAGATTGAGCGCATTGAAGTTCTTCGCGCACCAACAGCAGATCAAAGCGCTCAAGCCGTGGCTGGCTCAATCAATATCATTTTGAAAGAAGCCCCGCGCAGTTCACAACAAAGCTTGCGCCTTGGTCTTAGCAACGGCCACGACAGGCCCATGGCCAACATGAACTATTCGATCAGCGAATCGAAAGGCCCTTTTAACATGTCCCTGCCGGTGTCGCTGTTTGAATGGGACCGCCAGACTCGCACCACCGTAGACCGTCAAATGGAAGGCACTGATGGAAAGCCTGCCGTTTCTGAACAAATAGGCACTGGAACTTCATGGGGCTGGGGCTACAACATTGCCCCTCGCTTTAACTTCAAGTTCAGCGATGAGCAAACCCTGTCCATTGCAACATTTTTCCAAAAAGGCTATTGGAACTTCCGCAACGATTTTCTCAACCGCGCCATTTCTGGCAACCCCGTTTTTGACGACAACGCCATCCAAGATGGTTATTGGGAAAATCGACGCGGCAATTTAACTTGGGTCAATCGTTTCAGCCCAGACCAACGCGTTGAAATCAAGGCAGGCTTTCAGCAAGGACGCTCTGCTTTTGACTCGCGCAACCTGCGCTCAGGCGCCTTGCAGCTCAATACCGTGGGAAGCAACCAAGACGATGCCGTCACGCAGTCTGGCAAGTACAGCCACCTGCTGGGCAGCTCGCACTCATTGACTGCAGGCTGGGATCTAGAAAACAGAGACCGTCTTGAACGCCGAACCACCAAGGATGCGGCTGGCAATGCTTTGCTACCAAGCTTTGAAGGTCAACCCTTTGAAGCGCAAGTGAGCAGGCAAGCTTTTTACATTCAAGACGAGTGGGAAATTTCACCCCAGTGGCAACTCTATTTAGGTTTGCGCAATGAGCGCATTATTTCTGAAAGCGCCACCACAGCTTCTCCAGTGCGCAATGAAAGCAGTGTGTTGTCGCCGCTTGCCCATGTGACTTACAAGTTCAACCCCAAAAGTCGCGACATGATCCGTGCCAGCTTGACACGAAGCTACAAAGCGCCAGGCCTCAACACATTGCTGGCCAGACCCCAGATCAACGGGGCATTCACCAATACCAACCTCACCAACACGCCGCTGGCCCCCGATCGTATGGGCAACCCTGCCCTCACACCAGAACTTGCAACGGGCCTTGACATCGCTTATGAAAATTATTTAACCAATGACGGCATCTTCAGCGTCGGCATTTTTCACCGCAACCTCACCAATGTGGTGAGAAATGTAACTGAGTTGCGCTCAGTGAGCTGGGCCAATGCACCGCGTTGGATTTCGCAGCCACAAAACTTTTCAGACGCCGTTACCAGTGGGCTTGAGTTTGAGTTGCGCGGTCGCGCTTCCGATTTGATGCCCACTTTTTTGGGCACTGCCAAGGCTTTGAATATTCGGACTTCTCTGAGCATTTACAGCTCAAGCATTGCTGCCCTGAATGGGCCCAACAATCGCTTGGATGGCCAACAACCCTGGTCTACCAACTTTGGTTTTGATCAACGGATTGCGGGTATGCCATTGAGCGTTGGCGGCAACTTAAGCTACACACCTGGCTATGACACACGCCAGACTGTAGACCAGCTTGTCAAACGCTCGTCAGCTCGAAGCATCGATTTGTTTGCATTGATGTTCTTGAGCCCCACCATGTCATTCAGAGCCGCAGCCAGCGCAGGCGTTCAGCAATTTGGCCCACCCAATGGCACCAACTTCACGCAGTATGCCAATGGCGATTACTTGCGCTCTGACCGTTACGCAAAGCCCCAGCTGAACCTGTCATTAGACATGCGCCTTTAAATAATTGGGGTCAGATCAACATTAATTTAGTCAATCAGTGAGGGCTGAAGGCAAGGGGGGCTGAACGATTTCTGGTACTCCAGTATGAGGAAGCCCCCCTTGCCTTCAGCCCTCACTGATTGGAAATTAATGTTGATCTGACCCCAATTATTAGTAGCGAGATCAGAAAACAATCAAAGCCCACCCAAACTAGCCCACAAAAACGTATTCTCTAACGCCACCAAATTGGCACGCTGCTCATTGTTGGCAGCACCACCATGGCCACCCTCTATGTTCTCGAAATAAAGAACATCATGTCCCTGCTCCAACATCCGAGCTGCCATTTTGCGAGCATGCCCAGGATGAACACGGTCATCACGCGTTGAGGTGGCAAACAGCACCTTGGGGTACTTCACGCCTTTTTTGACATTTTGATAAGGGCTGTACTGGCTGATGTAAGCCCACTCATCGGCTTTGTCGGGATTGCCATACTCTGCCATCCAACTGTTACCGGCCAATAGCTTGTGATAGCGCTGCATATCGAGCAAGGGCACACTGCACACCACAGCACCAAACAACTCTGGCCGCTGCACCATGACGGCGCCCACCAACAAGCCACCATTGCTACCGCCCATGATGCCTAAGTGTGGTGGCTTGGTAATGCCGGCTTTGATCAAATCTTCGGCCACCGCAGCAAAGTCGTCATAGCTTTTTTGCTTGTTCTGCTTCACGGCGCTTTGATGCCAAGACGGACCAAACTCACCGCCACCGCGTATGTTGGCCACCACAAAAACACCGCCGCGCTGGAGCCATGTGGTACCCCAACCACCGCTGTAAAAAGGTGTCATTGAAATTTGAAAGCCCCCATAGCCGTACAACACGGTTGGGTTGGTGCCATCGGTTTTTGCGCCTTTGGGGTACACCACAAAGTAAGGCACTTTGGTGCCATCTTTTGAAGTGGCAAAGCGTTGCTCCGTGCGCATGCCTGCGTTGTCAAAAAAAGTCGGGTTGCGCTTGAGTAACTCGCGTTCATCGCTGCCAGCCTTGGCCAAGAACAAACTGGCCGGCGTTAAAAAGTCGAGGTATGACATGCTGTAGTGGTTGGCCAGCGGATCATCTTTGACAAAAGGATCGTGCATGCCCACTGCACCCAATGCCCCTGGAAATGGCGCTTTCACTTCGCGGCGTTGCCATTTGCCACCAAGGTATTGCAACTCTTCAATGCGGCTGGCAACGTTGTCCATGATGTTGAGCAACACAAAATCGCGCGTGATAGAAGGACCGCCACGAGACAATGAGCGCGTTGCAGTAGGCTCAAACAGCACCTCAAAGTTGCGCTCACCATTCATCAAAGCATCAAATCGGATGGCCAGCAAACTCCCTGATTTGAATGTGTTGTTTGCAACTTTTAAATCACTTTTCAGCAACAAAAAAGCCCATTCGCGCCGCCAAGACAATGTTGCGTCGCTGGGCTTGTCAATCTTGACCAGTTTGCCATCGATCAGCAGATTGATCTCGTTGTTGTAAAAGTCTGTTGATCGTCCAAAGGTGATTCGCTCAAATCCGGGCGTTTTGTCAACGGTGGCAAATACAGCCACGTCACTTTCTCTGCCCTCATAAATAAGCTCCGCTTGGGCCAGCGGTGTACCGCGCGTCCATCGCTTGATGATTCTGGCGTAGCCGCTTTGCGTCATGCTGCTTGGGCCAAAATCGGTGCCCACATACAAGGTGTTGATGTCGACCCAATCGAGCTGCGATTTGGCCTCTGGCAAGTTAAAGCCATCTTTCACAAACTCTCGCTTGCCGATGTCAAACTCGCGCGATACTTTGGCATCTGCACCGCCACGCGACAAGTAAATTAGACATCGGTTGTATTCAGGCGCCAGACAGTCTGAGCCGCCCCACACCCAGTTTTCTTTTTCTGCTTGCCCCAGCGCATCGAGGTCTAGAAGCACATCCCATTTTGGCTCAGCTTTGCGGTATTCATCCAGCGTGGTGCGACGCCAGAGTCCTCGTGGATTTTTGGCATCACGCCAGTAGTTGTAAAAGTAATCGCCCCGACGTGTGATGCCTGGAATTTGATCTCGGTTGTTGAGCACACCCAGTACTTTGGCCCGGTTTTCTGCAAACACTGGCACCGCTTGCAATTGAGCCGTTGACACAGCATTGCGCTCACGCACCCAAGCCAAGGCCTTGTCGCCCTGCACTTCTTCTAGCCATAAATGGGGATCGGTGAGCGTTGAATTCACGGGCTGAGCCTTTACAAAAAATGCACACAGAAGAGCGCCTACACCAACAGCAGAACGCAAGCAAAAAATTAAACGTTTGGACATCGCCACAAACTTCTCCAAAATAAATAATTGGGGTCAGATCAACATTAATTTCCAATCAGTGAGGGCTGAAGGCAAGGGGGGCTTCCTCATACTGGAGTACCAGAAATCGTTCAGCCCCCCTTGCCTTCAGCCCTCACTGATTGGAAATTAATGTTGATCTGACCCCAATTATTTATTTTGGAGAAGTTTGTGGCGATGTCCAAACGTTTAATTTTTTGCTT
>CANKOT010000027.1 GCA_947484245.1 Comamonadaceae bacterium | reverse complement strand
TTGCGTGCCAATGTGCCTGCCATTTATGTGTATGGCGGCACCATTTTGCCAGGCCGATACCAAGGCAAAGATTTGAACATTGTGAGTGTGTTTGAAGCGGTGGGCCAAAACGCTGCGGGCAATTTAAGCGACTTCGATTTGAAAGAAATTGAAAAGCGCGCCATTCCTGGAACAGGCTCATGCGGCGGCATGTACACCGCCAACACCATGTCTTCTTCGTTCGAAGCGCTGGGCATGTCGCTGCCCTACTCTTCCACCATGGCCAACCCCCATGATGAAACCAAAAACTCGGCCAAAGCATCAGCCAAAGTTTTGCTCGAAGCCATCAAGAATAATTTAAAGCCACGCGATATCGTGACCAAAGAAGCCATCGAAAATGCCGTGGCAGTCATCATGGCCACCGGCGGTTCGACCAATGCTGTGCTTCACTTTTTGGCCATTGCTCACACGGCTGAAGTTGAGTGGACCATTGACGATTTCGAGCGCATGCGCAAAAAGATTCCCGTCATTTGCGATTTGAAACCCAGCGGTAAATATTTGGCCGTTGATTTGCACCAAGCAGGTGGCATTCCCCAAGTCATGAAGGTTTTGTTAAAGGCCGGTTTGTTGCACGGCGATTGCATGACCATCACCGGCAAAACTGTGGCAGAAAACTTGAAGGATATTCCTGACGCACCTCGCGCCGACCAAGATGTGATTCGCCCCATCGACAAACCCATGTATGCAGAAGGCCACTTGGCCATTCTGAAAGGCAACCTGTCGCCCGAAGGTGCTGTGGCCAAAATTACGGGCTTGAAGAACCCCGTCATTACAGGTCCCGCTCGCGTATTTGACGATGAGCAATCTGCTTTGCAAGCCATTTTGGACGGCAAGATCAAAGCGGGCGACGTCATGGTCTTGCGTTACCTCGGTCCCAAAGGCGGCCCTGGCATGCCTGAAATGTTGGCTCCTACTGGGGCACTCATTGGTGCGGGTTTGGGCGAAAGCGTGGGTCTCATTACCGATGGCCGCTTTTCGGGTGGCACATGGGGCATGGTGGTGGGACATGTTGCGCCTGAAGCAGCTGCTGGGGGCACCATTGCCTTTGTGCACGAAGGCGACTCCATCACCATTGATGCGCACAAACTTGTTTTGGCTTTGAACGTGCCAGAAGAAGAGATTGCCAAGCGCCGCGCTATTTGGACAGCGCCTGCGCCGCGCTATACACGGGGCGTTCAAGCTAAGTTTGCGTTCAACGCCTCCAGCGCCAGCAAGGGTGCTGTGCTGGATTTGTATTGAAACAAAAAAGCTCTTTCGAGCTTTTGAGAGGGTCAGAGGCCAATGGCGGCAATGCCCGCCTTGGCAATCTGCGCATCTTCGGTTGACTTGACGCCGCTCACACCCACTGCACCGATACAGACGCCATCTTTCATGATGGGGACGCCGCCCTCCAACATGCCTTCAATGGTGGGGGCTGACAAGAATGAAAATCGGCCCCCGTTGATCACATCTTCGTAAATTTTGCTTTCGCGTCGACCCAGAGCCGAAGTTTTGGCTTTGGCGGGCGCAATGTGAGAAGAAATGGGCGCTGCCCCATCTAAGCGCTGAAAATGCAACAAATGGCCACCCGCATCCACAATGGCAATGCTCACAGCCCAGTTGTTTTTTTCAGCCTCTGCCTGTGCTGCTGCGGCAATGGTTTGAACGTCCGATAATTCGAGGATGGATTGGGTTTTCATGATGCTCTCGGGTTTGTGCTCTAGGGTTTGAATCTGGCCAATTAGCATACCCCAGTCAGGCTGCCAATGTGGCAACTGGCAAGTCACAAGACAAAAGACCCTGAAATCTTCGGCAAATTGGGCATTTGGCCTGACAAGCTCTACAATTTGCCCACCCGATACCGGGAAATTATTAGGAGTTCACAAATGAGCGATCTTCAAAACATCGAACAATCCAGCTGGGGCGACGCCGTTAGTACGCCCGCTGAACGCAACAAGGTCATGCGCAACACCTACATGTTGCTGGCCTTAAGCCTTTTGCCTACCGTGTTGGGGGCCTGGCTCGGTGTGTCAACCGGCATCACTCAGTCAATGAGTGGCGGTTTAGGTTTGATCATTTTCTTCGGCGGTGCCATTGGCTTCATGTTCGCCATTGAAAAAACCAAACACTCTTCCGCAGGCGTGCTGGTCTTGCTAGCCTTTACCTTCTTCATGGGCCTCATGCTGTCACGCATGATTGCCATGGTCTTGGGCTTCAAAAACGGCCCTGACCTCATCATGACGGCCTTCGCCGGCACCGCAGGTGTGTTTGCAGTCATGTCTGTCCTGGCCACCGTCATCAAGCGCGACTTGTCTGGCATGGGCAAGTGGTTGTTTGTGGGCGCGCTGGTGCTCATGGTGGGCGGCATCGTCAACATTTTTGTGGGCTCCACCGCCGGCATGATGGCTTTGTCTGTGGCTGCCATTGGCATCTTCAGCGCTTACATGCTGTATGACTTGAAGCAAATTTTGGATGGCGGTGAAACCAACTACATCAGTGCCACCCTCATGCTTTACATGGACCTGTTCAATGTGTTCCAAAGCCTCTTGGCCTTGCTAGGCCTTTGGGGTGGCGAGCGCGACTAAACTTTGTGTAGCCCCCTAACAGGGGCTTAGCATCCAAGCATCTGAGTTCGTGAAGAGCTCAGGTGCTTTTTTTATAGACGCTCAAAAACTGCCATGCTCTCTACGTGGGCGGTGTGTGCAAACATGTTGATCACGCCTGCACTAATGCACCTGTAACCCGCCCTGTGAACCAACAAACCAGCATCGCGCGCCAGGGTGGCGGGGTTGCAGCTCACATAGACAATGCGCTTGGGAAATTGCCAGGCGCCTCTGAGATCTGCGTTTTCATGCAACTCCGCCAATGCCTTGGCCAAGGCAAATGCGCCTTCGCGCGGCGGATCGATGAGCCACTTGTCTGCAATGCCATCGGCCATGAGCATCTCTGGCGTCATCTCAAACAGATTGCGGGCTATGAAGGTGGTGGGCGCCAACGGCTTGGTTTGGCCGCGCAAGCTTTGGTTGCGAACCAAATTTTCTTGCGAGCGGGCGACCAATGTTTCAGAACCTTCAATGCCCACCACTTCTTTGGCCGTGGTGGCAATGGGCAAAGTGAAGTTGCCCAAACCACAAAACCAATCGATCACACGTTCATGCGCTTCAGGCTTGAGCAAACGCAAAGCCCGCGTGACCAGCACGCGATTGATGTGCGGATTGACTTGCGTGAAATCAGTGGGCTTGAAAGGCATGTGCACACCAAAGTCGGGCAAGTCATAGGACAGCTCAGGGCCGCCTTCGTCCATGAGCTTGACCGTATCGGGGCCTTTGATTTGCAACCACCACTGCACCGCATGCAAGTTTGCAAAAGCGCGCAATCGATCTTGATCGGTTTGGCTCAAGGGTTCTAAATGACGCAGCACCAAGGCCGTGACTGTGTCGCCTTGTGCCAACTCAATTTGCGGAATGGTCTCGCGCGCATCCATGCCAAAAATCAATTCGCGCAGTGGCAACAACATGGCGCTGATGTTGGGCGGCAGAACTCTGCAGGTTTTGATGTCGGCCACATAGCGGCTTTTGCGCTCGTGAAAGCCAATGAGCACTTCGCCTTTTTTGTGCACATGGCGCACCGACATGCGGGCGCGATAGCGATAGCCCCAACTCGGGCCCTCCATGGGGCGCAACAAGTTTTCAGGTTTGACTTTGCCCAAATGCCACAAGTTGTCTTCGAGCACGCGTTGCTTGATGGCCACCTGGGCACTGGCTTCGAGGTGCTGCATTTTGCAACCACCGCAAGCACCCGCATGCAAGCCAAAGTGCGGACAACCTGGCTTCACGCGCTGCGACGATTCTTGATGAACCGCTGTGACCACGCCCGCTTCCCAATTGTTCTTCTTGCGGTGCACATTGACAGACACTGTCTCAAATGGCAACGCACCTTCTACAAAAACCACCTTGCCGTCAGGCCTTCTGGCAATGCCTTGCGCTTCTATGTCGAGTGCGTCAATGTGCAGCCACCCTGTGGGTAAATCAGAACGTCCAAAAATAATTTCTTGTGTCTGTTCTTCTCGTGAGGTGTCGCTCTGTTTGCTCATGGCCGGGCTGGTAACAGTTTGGCAGGATCGACCGGTTTGCCTTGCCTGCGAATTTCAAAGTGCAACTTCACACGATCGGCATCAGAGTTGCCCATCTCGGCGATGCGTTGGCCTTTGGTCACAGCTTGGTCTTCTTTGACCAACAGGGTTTGGTTGTGAGCGTAGGCCGTGAGATAAGTGTTGTTGTGCTTGAGAATGACCAAATTGCCATAGCCCCTCAGGCCTGAGCCTGCATAGACCACTTTGCCATCGGCAGCAGCCAGTACGGGGTCGCCCGCTTTGCCTGCAAAGTCGAGGCCTTTATTTTTGGCTTCATCAAAGCCGGCCAAGACGGGGCCGGGGTGAGGCCATGCAAAAGCCAAGCTCTCGTCGCTCACGTTGGCTTGAGAGCTTGTAGATGCTGGAGATGTTGCAGGTACGCTGGCGTTGGCTGGGGGCGGCGTGACTGTTGCTGGCATCTGGCTCTGAGCTACAACAGGTTTGCTGGGCCTAGAGGACGCTGTTTCTTGTGCTGGCGGTGCGACTCGCAATACCTGATCGACCTCTATAAGATTGGGATTGTCAATGCCGTTCCATCTGGCAACATCGCGCCAAGACTGGCCATGGTCTAAGGCAATTTTGGTGAGCGTGTCGCCTGCGCGCACGCTGTAGTAGCCTGGCTTGCCAGCATTTTCTGCACCCGGCAAAGATGCGCCCATGGAAATGGGTGAGCTGGTGGCCACTGGGGCACTGGATGTGGCTGCATTGGACGTGGCTGCACTTGACTTAGAAGCGCTGGCCCCTTGGGGCTGTACATTTTTGGCAGGGCGTGAACTGCTTGTGCCAGCCACCCGGTCTTCCACGGGAATAGGCCCACGCGGGCGGCTGCCACACGCGGCCAACAAGCCAGCTGCTACCACACACAACACAGCCAAGCTCTGACGGTTTTTCAACAATGCCATTCCATATCCTTCAGGAGATGCCCGATTTTAGAGGGACAAAATGAACCGCTTCCAACACGCTTTGCTTGAAGCCTTGATCTGTTTTGTCAACCACCAACAGCGCTTGTTGCCCATTGGCCGTGACCGTAGGGGCTACCAACCTGCCGCCAAGCGCCAGCTGATCTAGCCAAGCCTGCGGCAGTGATTCACCCCCAGCGGCAGAAATAATGGCAGCATAAGGCGCACCTTTGGGGTAGCCCAGCATGCCATCGCCAAACAGCAAATGCACATTGGCCAAGCGAAAATGACGCAAATTGGCACGCGCTTTTTCGTGCAGGCCTTTTAGGCGCTCCATGCTGTAGACCTCGGTGGCCACATGGCTCAGCACGGCAGCTTGGTATCCACAACCGGTGCCAATTTCCAGCACCCGCCCTAGCTTGCCATCCACGCCTTCGCGCAGCAACTCAATCATGCGCGCGACCACATTGGGCTTGGAAATGGTTTGGCCCAAGCCAATGGGCAAACTGGTGTCTTCATAGGCCTGATTGACCAAGGCACTTTCGACAAAGCGATGCCGCTCAACGCTGCCCATGGCTTGCAGCACCAAAGGATCTTTCAAGCCTTGCGCGGCCAACTTTTGCACCATGCGCACTCGCACCGCGCTTGAATCTAGTCCTAAGCCCTGCGGGTTGGTGGATGCTGGCTTTGCCGCAGGTACTTTGGCAGGCGCGGCCTTCGCTTGGGTGTTGAGCTTGATGGGAAAACCAGGGCGCTGCGCCATCAGCCCTCCCAAACTTTGAGCTTGGATAAATTTTGTGTCCAGAAACCCGCATTGTCATGGTCGGTAAGATCGACCTGCAAGGGCGTGATGGTGACATGCCCATGTTTGGCCGCATGAAAATCGGTGCCTTCGCCATCGTCCATGGCTTCACCCGCATTGCCAATCCAGTACATGGTTTCACCCCGTGGGCTCAGCTGGGTAATGACAGGTTCGGCTGCATGACGTCGGCCCAGTCGACACAACTTGGCGTTCTTCCATTGCGCCTGAGCATTCGGGATGTTGATATTCAACAACCAAGGCGATTTGCCAATGAGCTGTGCCTGTTCAAATTGGGCCACCATGTTTTTGGCAAACTCGGCCGCCTGATCCAAATGCGCCCAACCTTTTTCTGTTTGCGAAAAAGCCAGAGCAGGTACGCCAAACAAATAGCCTTCCATGGCAGCACCCACAGTGCCCGAGTACAAGGTGTCATCGCCCATGTTGGCGCCATTGTTAATGCCCGACACCACCAAATCGGGGCGATACCCCAAGAGGCCCGTGAGGGCAATGTGCACACAATCGGCAGGCGTACCGTTGACATACCGAAAACCGTTTTCTCCCTGCCGCACATACAGGGGGGAATGCAGCGTGAGGGCGTTGGACTTGGCGCTGTTGTTGTGCTCGGGCGCAACCACCTCTACATCGGCCACTTGCTTGAGGGCGTGGTAAAGCGCCACAATGCCCTCAGCGCGGTAACCATCGTCGTTGGAAATCAGTATTTTCATGGCTCAGTCCTAGTCCCCAATTGTAGGTCGCTACCGAGACATCCCGGCGGCCAGATTGCCCTTTATATTCAATCCATTGAATGATTTTTGAGGAGAATTTCTGTGCACGCTTGGCTTTGCGAAAACCCCGTCGGTGTTGATGCTTTAACTTGGAAAGAAATGCCCACGCCTGCGCCTCAAGCAGGCCAGGTCTTGATTCGAATTGAGGCCGCCAGTTTGAACTTTCCCGACTTGCTCATCGTTCAAAACAAATACCAAATGAAACCCGACCTGCCCTTCGTGCCAGGATCGGAATATGCAGGCGTCATTGAAGCTGTGGGCGAAGGTGTGACGCACCTTCAGGTGGGTCAATCGGTGGCCTGTTTGTCGGGCACGGGGGGCTTTGGCACCCACACCTTGGCACCGGCCAAATTGTGCATGCCACTGCCGCCCGGCTTTCCCGCTGTCGATGCGGCAGCCTTCATCATGATTTATGCCACATCGCACCACGCCCTCATCGATCGGGCGGCTTTGAAAGCAGGCGAAACTGTACTGGTTTTGGGCGCTGCCGGAGGCGTGGGCACGGCGGCCATTCAAATTGCCAAAGCTGCAGGCGCACGTGTCATTGCGGCAGCCTCCACCGACGAAAAATGCGCACTCTGCAAATCCTTGGGCGCCGATGAGACCATCAACTACACCACGCAAAACATGCGTGAAGCATTGAAAGCCATGACCGAAGGCAAAGGGCCCGACGTCATTTACGACCCCGTAGGCGGCGACTTTGCCGAGCCCGCCTTCCGCTCCATTGCATGGCGCGGTCGCTACTTGGTGGTTGGTTTTGCAGCAGGCCCTATTCCTGCGCTGCCCTTCAACTTGGCTTTGCTCAAAGGCGCCTCCATTGTGGGCGTGTTCTGGGGCGACTTTTCAAGACGCGAACCCAAAGCCAACGCCGCCATGATGGCTGAGTTGGCCTCTTGGTATGCACAGGGCAAGGTCAAACCTGTCATTGACCGCACCATGCCCATGAGCGAACTCAAAGCCGCCTATGCGCACATGGGCTCAAGAGCCGTCATGGGCAAGCTGGTGATGGTCAACTGAGCCTTTACTTTTTCTTTTTAAAGGCGGGGTCGTAGCGCTTGATCCAGTCAAAAAACTCGTGGTACCAAATCACGTTGTTGGCTGGCTTCAAGATCCAATGGTTTTCATCGGGATACCACAGCAAGCGCGCATCAACGCCCTTGGCTTTGAGCGTGTTGTAGTAGGCCAAGCCTTGCGCGTCTGGCACGCGATAGTCTTTGGCACCGTGAATGACCAAGGTAGGCGTTTGCATGCCGGATGCAAAGGCATGGGGGCTTTGTGAGTGCACCTTCTTCATGTCGTTCCAATACCAGCCGCCCAATTCTTGCGCGTGCCATCCGTAGGCATCGTCAGAGAACATACCCACCCAGTCAAAGCAGCCAGCATGGCACACATAGGCCTGATACCGGCCCGGCTTCACATGCGCATTCATCCATGCCACCATGTAACCACCGTAGCTCCCGCCTGTGGCAAACACACGGTCTTTGGCAATCCAAGGTTTTTTGCGCAGCCAATCTGTGCAGGCTTCCATGTCTTGCAATTCCAAATCACCCCATTTGTGCGTGATGGCATCGAGGAACTTCAAACCAAAACCAGAAGACCCGTGGTAGTTGACGTTGGCGACCACGTAGCCTTGCGCGGCAAACACGTGGTAGTTCCAACGCCAATGCCAAACATCGCCCGGACCCGTGTGCGGACCACCATGAATGGTGTGCAGCAAAGGATGCTTTTTGTCCTTGTTAAAACCCGGTGGGAAATGCAACCATACCTGGACATCATCGCCTTGCGCACCTTTGAACCAATGCTCTTCGGTTTGGCCCAATGCCACACCCGCCAGTAAATCATCGTTGAAATGTTCAATGCGTTTTAATGTTGCAGATTCAATTTGACCTGATTCATCTACTTTCAAAACATGCAGACGGCCTGGATGAATGGCCCGATCGGTCAAGGTGACGAGTTGACCTGCCGCTTCGTCAAAGGCGTGCACTGTGCCGCCTTCAGCGACGATGCTTGGCATCTGTTTGGCAATGTCAAAACGCCAAACGTGCTGGCGCCCTTTGTCTTCGGCTTTGCACAACAAGGCCGCACCATCTTCGCTCCACTTGAGGGGCATTTGTGGCTCACGATCCCACTTGGCGCTGATGGCTTTCCAAGCGCCTGCTTTCTGGCCCGAGGCACCTGATGGCTTGAGTTCAAGCAAGGCCAAATGATTGGGCTGTGTGTGCTTGAGCGCTTGATGTGATGCCAAAAAAGCCAATTGATGACCCGTGGGACTGTAGGCAGGACCCGATAAATCCCATGCTTTGTTTTTCACCAGATCGCGAATAGCCTTTGGCTTGGATCCCTTGAGTTCAATTTCTGCCAAGGCCATTCGGGGCGCCGCATTTTGCGCCCTGTCTGGGTCAAACACAAAAGTGATTTTTTGACCATCTGGCGAAATGTCAAACTCATTGGCGCTGGGTTCGCGGCGAGGCAACTCATAGTCTGTGCCCTCTAGCAAGTCGACCACCGAACCCGTTGCAACATCCATGATGCACAAATGCGGCACACGCCCCATTGGCAAGTTGTGGTCCCAATGCCGGTAGACCGCATCTTCGGTGGCAAAGGCGCTGTCTTTGCGGGCTTTGGTTTCTTTGAGCTTTTCAGCTTGCGCTGAGGTGCCCTTCAACTTCGGCCAAGCCCAAGAGATGAACGCAATGCGCTGGCCATCTGGAAACCATTTGAAGTCGACCACGCCAGTGGCGACATCGCCTGCGCGTTTGGCTTCACCGCCATCTGGCGGGATGAGGTAGAGCTGCGGCTCATCGTCCTTCTTGCCATTTTGTTCGCGCTTGGCCACAAATGCCACCCAATCGCCTTGCGGTGAGAATTGCGGGCGTGCGTCTTTGTCGCCACATTGCGTGAGTTGTCTTGGGTCACCCCCCAAAGTGGAAAGGAGCCAAATGGCGCTTTGAATGTTATTTTCTTTGACAGAGGGTTGCGCTACAGCACACACCACCTGCGCCCCATCTGGGCTGATGCTCGGAGCACCCAGTCGTTGAAGTTGCCACATCAACTCAACGGTGAGTTGCTTTGCATTAATTTTGGAGTTGGATTTGGATTTGGAATCTAGCGCAGCCATTTCTAGGGTCTCCTTCATTTCGTTGGTGAAAATTCTTGCTCGACAAGTTGATCAATCGCTTTAGCAAGCTCAAAGTCTTGGAGTGTCAAGCCTTCTGCATCGTGCGTCCACAACTTGATACGAACCCGAGTGTATGACGAAGTGATTTCGGGGTGGTGATTTTGGCGGTCAGCCAGCTCACTCACTTTGACCACCATTGCAATGGCCGTTTTGTAATTCTCAAACCGCCATTCCTTTGAGATGTACAAATCTGAAAAGTTGCAAGTCCATTGCTGAAGGCTTTTCATGCAAGCTGCAACTTGATCTGTGCTGAGTAAATCGTTTGACATTTGATTGGATTTTTTGCGTTATTCGTTGGGCTTTAGGCCAAAGCAACTGTTGCCATCTCACTTTGCGAAGAAATGGGCAACAGGTCATTCAACATGCCCTGGATTTGAAGGAGACGAGGATCTGCATCGTGGGCATCGTCTGTGGTGTCATTGATGCAAAAGAAATCTAGGCTGCCAAACATCTTTTTGAGATGCTTGAGTGATTGCATCTCTACAGACTCACCCGTCGCAATGTACAAATGTGAATGGTCTATTGTTTTGGCCAAACCATGCGCCAAGACCCAGCGCAATACAAAGTCAGAAATGATGGTCGGCTTGTTCCAGGTGCGAAAAACAGTGGACCGCACCCGCTCAAACAGTTCTGGCGCATCGCGTTCAATTTCCATCATCACCGACTTCAACATGGGCCTAGGCGAATGCGAGAAAGTTCTTGAGGTGTGCTGATACAAAGGGTCTATTTTTCTGACACTTGAAGCATTTTGGGGGTTTGAGTTGTCCAATTTAACTTGCAGCCACTGCTTGGACAAGCGACTGGCATTTTCCAGGGATGTTGATTCGACTTGCAACTTGCTTCCCTTCACCTTGGGCTCATCTGACCAAGACACATAAAAGCCATTTTCAAAAAACCAATTCTCCAAGCAGACTGGCGCTCCAAAAAACACATCGTCGTTGAGGTAGAAATAGCGCTCCGATAGCCCTGGAATGTGATGGATGTAAGACTCAATGTTGCCAGAGTCGAATGTGGGCAAGGCTGAATGGGGAATCAGTTGATGGTGATCGACCAGGGTAATTCGATCTGAAGCTTGAAACCAATCGGGCACCTGACCATCTGTGACGATGTAAATGTGGCCGTGTTCGGGAAAGAACTGTTCAAGAGCACGCAAGCTAAACCGCAATTCGTCGTTGTCGCGGTATCGCCCTTCCACATTGCCAAACTTGGCAAAGCTTAAGTTGCCAGCAGCTTTTAACTTCTCCGCATATTTTTCGCGCTTGGCACGCCACTCGCCATCGTTGCCATTGACCCAGAGGTAAACAATGTCAATGGCTGTGTTTGAATTCTGATTAACTTGATGCAAAACGAAAGGAATGAATCAATTAGCAAAAAGCCCGGAAGACCGGGCTAATTGCTTGAATGAAATGGGGTGGCTGATGGGGCTCGAACCCACGACAACAGGAATCACAATCCTGGACTCTACCAACTGAGCTACAGCCACCGTAGAAGCGAAATTATAGCTGAATCTATTTCTCTTTCAGGCGCCCTGCGCCTCTGACTTAGGCTTGGCAGCACTTGGCTTAGGCACCAAAATTTCAGCTTTCAGCATGGACTTCAAATGGGCAATGTAAGCCTGAGTTTCGGCAGTGCCCCAAAGTTGCGTGAATTGTTGTTGGGCCTGCGCCATGAGCGCTTTGTTTTCTGGCTCTGGTGGAAAGACCTTTGTCACACGCACCACGGCATACCCTTGAGCACCCAAGTCAACGCCATTGACCGACGGTAAATTGTTGGGGTCTGCGCGCAATGCAGCGTCCACCACTTGCGGCAATTGCCTTTGTGTCATTTCACGAGAAATCACAATGGCATTGGGAAGTGGCTCGGAAGCCGTTTTCGCCTTGAGTGCAGCCAAGCGTTGCTCTCCCTGCGCTTTGGCCATTTCGGCAGCCTTTTCTTGCATCAAGGCGCGTTTCACAAACTCTTTCACTTCGGCCAAGGGCAAAGTGGCTGCAGGTTGGTGCTTGACTACCCGCGCAGAAACCAAAGTGCTAGGCGCCACTTCAATGGCTTCCGTGTTGCGCTGCTTTTGCAAGGAGGCTTCATTGAACAAGGCTTGCAACAATGCGGGGTTGCTCAAAATGCCCTTAGCCTGCGCTGGGTTGGCAGGTTGACGCGCCACTTGATTGGCCTTTTGAATGTTGAGTTTGAGTTTTTCTGCAACGGGCTTCAAGCTGTCCGACTGTTCGTACACCATGTTGGAAAAGGTTTCAGCCAGTTCTGCGTATTTGCGCTGAGCTTGTTGCTTTTTCAAGTCTGCCTCTAAAGATGGGCGCAGTGACTCAAAACTTTGCGCTTTGGGGGACTTGATGTCGGTGACTTGAATGATGTGATAGCCAAACTCAGACTCCACCAAATCGCTGATGTCAGACTTTTTCATGCTGAAAACAGCATCTTCAAAAACCTTGACCATGGCGCCACGACCAAAGAAGTCCAAATCGCCGCCCTTGACTGCAGAGCCTGGGTCTTGCGAGTTTTTACGGGCAACATCTGCAAAGCTAGCAGGCTTGGTTTTAACAGATTTCAACAATTCTTCAGCCTTGGCCCGCGCAGCTTTTTTCTCAGCTTCAGGCGCATCTTTGGATGCCGTAATCAAAATATGGCTAGCACGCCGCTCTTCTTTGCTAGACAAGCGCTGAAGATTTTGCTCATAGTAAGACTTAAGGTCTTGCTCGTTGAGTGTGATCGACTGCCGCAAAGTTTCAATGTCGAGAACGATGTATTCAATGTCGGCCATTTCCATGGATTGGTATTGGCCTTTGTTTTTGTCGTAATAGGCTTGCACATCAGCATCTGAAACGGAGACTTTTTTGAGGTAATCGGCAGCAGGGAAATTGAGAATTTGAACTTCACGGCGCTGCATGAATGCGTTCAAGGCTGTTTGCGTTTGGGCAGAAGTTGCATATGCGGAGGCTTGAACACCTTGTATGACCTGTCTGTTTGACAAATCTGCACGCACTTGCATTTCAAACATTTCAGGCGTCATGCCCTGAGAAGCTGCCAATTGCTTGTAACGTTCCATGTCGAGCTTGCCATCGGCGCTGCGCAATGCCGCAATAGCAGGGCTTTGCTGGAGCTCTTTGGCCAAACGTTGATCGCTGGCGACCAAATGCATTTTTTGTGCGGCGGCGGCAATCACCTTATCGCGAACCAATCGCTCCAGCGTGGCGTATTTGGCTTCTGGGGTATCAAACAATTTCACATCGAGCGTGGGCATGGAGGCTCGAATGCGATCAACCTCATTCTTGTGGGCAGCATCCCAATCGGATTGGTTGATTTTTTGACCGTCAACCTTGGCGACCACAATGCCTTTGTCATCGAAACGACTGTAGCCTTCAAGACCAAACAAAACAAAGGAAGGAATGATGAGCAAGAACAAAATGCCCATCATGATCTTGGTGTTATTGCGGACAAAATCAAACATGTGAGAACTCTCTGTGAAGTGACGCGGGCAATGTCTTAAAAACACAAAAGGCGAACAACCTGTTCGCCTTTGCTTGGGGGTGGTGGGTGATGACGGGGTCGAACCGCCGACCTACGCCTTGTAAGGGCGCCGCTCTACCAACTGAGCTAATCACCCCCCCTTAATCAAAGATCAGTTCAGGGCGTCTTTAAGGGCCTTGCCTGGACGGAACTTAGGCACCTTGGCGGATTTGATTTTGATGGCAACGCCAGTGCGCGGGTTGCGGCCAGTGCGTGCAGCGCGCTTGGTCACAGCAAAAGTGCCGAAACCAACCAGGGCGACAGTGCCGCCCTTTTTCAATGTGGTGCGAACAGCTCCAATGGTGGCTTCCAATGCGCGGCCTGCAGCAGCTTTGGAAATATCTGCTTGTTTGGCAATGTGCTCAATCAATTCTGTCTTATTCATACAAAGAGCTTTCGAAAAAAATAAATTCACTCAAAAATTGAGTGACTCATCAGAGTTAAAAATTTTGTTTGAAGTTTGAAAAACTTCGGGGGCAAAACATTGTCTCCGCAAAGAATTTGTAGACTACATTTAAACAGACAAACCGAGCCTGTCAAATGATTTTCAGTCTAGAAACCGCAATGCGAAACGAATTCTAGATCCAAACTCAATGACGACGGGGGACTTATTGAAAAAAAAATTTTAGTTGCTAAACTTGATCCCAAAAGTTCTCATAAAGCCTCAGCAATGGCTTTGCCAAGGTCTTGCGTATTAGCAGAACCCCCAATATCGGCGGTCCGTGGCGCGCCACTATTTGGTGCCAAAACTTTTTCAATGGCACCCAACACAGCATCGTGCGCAGGTTTGCTGCCTAAAAATTCCAACATCATGGCGCCACACCAAATTTGACCAATGGGGTTGGCGATGCTCTTGCCAGCAATGTCGGGGGCAGAGCCGTGCACGGGCTCAAACAAGGAAGGATATTTTTTATCGGGATTGAGGTTGGCACTGGGCGCAATGCCAATGGTGCCGGTACAAGCCGGGCCTAGGTCGCTCAAGATATCGCCAAACAAATTGCTGGCAACCACCACATCAAAAAAGTCGGGGCGTTGGACAAAATGCGCCGTCAATATATCGATGTGAAACTTGTCAAGCTGAATGCCTGGATAGTTCTTGGCCATCTCGACAACGCGCTCATCCCAATATGGCATGGTGATGGCAATGCCGTTGGACTTGGTGGCACTGGTTAAATGTTTTTTGGGCCGCGACTGGGCCAACTCAAAGGCAAACTTCAACACACGGTCAACGCCAATGCGCGACATCACCGTCTCCTGCATCACAATTTCGCGCTCTGTACCTTGGTACATGCGGCCTCCAATGCTGGAGTACTCGCCCTCAGTGTTTTCCCGCACGATGTACATGTCAATTTCACCGGGCTGCCTAGGCGAGCCATCTTTTCGAACCACCGGTGCAATGATGCCAGGCATCAGTCTGGCGGGGCGCAAGTTGATGTACTGATCAAACTCGCGGCGGAACATCAACAAGGATCCCCACAAAGACACATGGTCGGCAATTTTGTCAGGCCAACCCACCGCGCCAAAATAAATGGCATCGTGTCCACCTATTTGGTCTTTCCAGTTGTCAGGCAACATTTGGCCGTGCTTTTCAAAGTAGTCCCAACTTGAAAAGTCAAAGTGATCAAATTTCAAATCAAGGTTGAATTTGGATGCCGCTGCCTCCATGACGCGCAAGCCCTCTGGCATGACTTCTTTGCCAATACCGTCCCCGGCAATCACTGCAATTCGTTTTTGACTCATCTTCTCTCTCCTTCAATTAATTGAGCAGGTCTGAGCACCCAACTGACGCCCCATGCTGTGAGGGCAATGCCAACCAGTGTGATCGCGGTGATGGGTTCATCAAACAAGAACCAGGCCATCAACGCTGTGCAGGGCGGCACCAAGTACATCAAACTAGTGACGCTGGCAGCGGCGCCCTTCTGAATCAACAGGTACAAAAGCGAACTCCCGCCTAAAGTCAATCCTAATACAGACCAAGCCATGGCTCCCATGCTTTCAGAATTCCATTGCACCGATTCAGTTTCAAACCACGCAAAGGGGGTGGTCACCAGCATTGCTGCAATCAATTGGGTTGTATTGGCCGTTCTGACATCGCATGGCTTGACAAAGGTTTTTTGATACAAGGTGCCCAGCGTGATAGACAATAGCGCCATGATTGCAAAACTCAAATTCAACAGCGTGACGTGATCGAGCGCGCTGCCCTGCGTGAGCTTTCGCCAGAGCACCAAGAGCAGCCCACAAAAACCCAAAGCCAAACCCATCCATTGGCGCTGACTGACTCGATTTTCTGAGGATGCGCTGCTCGAAGAAAGCCAAATGGCCGTCAGCACTGGCTGCAGTCCTACGATAAGGGCCGACAAGCCTGAGCCCATCCCTGCCTTGACTGCAGCCCAGACTCCGCCCAGATAACCTGCATGCATGAGGATGCCCGTGACCGACAAATGAAACCACTCGGCTCGACTTTGGGGCCACCGAACTCCCGCAAAGCGAATCCAAACGACAAAACAGGCGATGGACAAGGCATACCGATACCAGAGAAAGGAAAAAGGGGGCGCATGGGGCATGCCATAGCGCGCAACAATAAAACCGGTGCTCCAAATGAGCACAAAGACCGCAGGCATGGCCCGCACCCAAGCATCAGATGAACTTGGGTGACTCATTTCACTCGCGCACGAATTTCAGGCAAGGCCTTTTGCATGTAATAAATCATGGACCAAATGGTCAAAATGGAAGCAAGCCAAATGAGGGCCGTACCCCACAAATGCGTGTCAATCAAGCCAAACAGTTGGCCGTTGTATAGCAAAAATGGAATGGCGACCATTTGCACAGTGGTCTTGAGCTTGCCCACAAAATGAACCGCCACGCTTTTGCTAGCCCCAATTTGGGCCATCCATTCGCGCAAAGCAGAGATAGCAATTTCACGGCCGATGATGATCAGCGCCACCAACACATGGACGCGGTGCAAGTGAACCAGCATCAACAGAGCAGCGCAAACCAAAAACTTGTCGGCAACGGGGTCTAAAAATGCACCAAAGGAAGAAGTCTGATTGAGTTTGCGAGCCAAATAGCCATCTAGCCAATCGGTGATGGCAAAAACGACAAACATGGTGGTTGCCAAAAAGTTGCGAGACTCAACAGGCAGGTCAGAGTAGAACACCCACACAATGAAGGGAATCGCAACGATGCGCGTCCATGTCATGAGAGTGGGAATGGTGAAAAACATGGACTCTATTGTGTCACGCCTTCAAGTCAATTTGCTGACACGGGGAATGAAGCCCTAGTGAAGAGCTTGATAGATGCTTTCTGCAAGCTCTTTGGAAATGCCATCGACCGACATCAGATCTTCGACACTGGCATCCTCCACCCCACGCACCCCGCCAAAGCGTTGCAGTAATTTGGCGCGTTTTTTGGGGCCAATGCCCGATATTTCCTCTAAACGGCCACCACCTACCCGCACTTTGGCGCGTTGCGCGCGCATGCCCGTGATGGCAAAACGGTGAGCTTCGTCTCGAATTTGGGCCACCAGCATCAGGGCGGCAGAATCTTTGCCCAAATAGATCTTGTCGCGGCCATCTGCAAAAACCAACTCTTCAAGGCCGACCTTGCGGCCCTCCCCTTTTTCAACGCCCACAATCAAAGACAAGTCAAGACCCAAGGTTTCAAACACCTCTCTGGCCATAGACACCTGACCTTTGCCGCCATCAATCAGCACCACATCGGGCATTCTCAATTTGAGATCGACTTCGCCCGATTTGATGGCCTCGGCCACTTTGCCATAGCGCCGCATCAAAACCTGGCGCATGGCCGCGTAATCATCGCCTGGGGTAATACCTTCAATTTTGTAACGCCGATATTCACTGTTTTGCATTTTGTGGTTTTGAAAAACCACACACGAAGCTTGCGTGGCCTCACCGGAGGTATGTGAAATGTCAAAGCATTCCATGCGCAAAGCATCGATGTCGTCGGGTGCCAAATCGAGTGCGTCGACCAGCGCTCGGGTGCGTGCTTGTTGCGAGCCCTCCTCGGCCAACAATCGCGCCAATTGAATGGCCGCGTTTTTCTCTGCCATTTCCAGCCAAGCTCTTCTTTGTTCCCGCGGATTGTGGACAGCATTCACTTTGACCCCCGTCTGCAGGGCAATGGCCTCAAGCACCTTGGCATCGATTTTCTCGCTGGTAATGAGCGCAGGCGGCACAGGAATGTTCAGGTAATGCTGCGCAATGAACGCTTCCAAAATCTTCACTTCCAGAGTGATGGCGTCGGTGCTGACGTCATCTTCCAAGGCCTGGTTGAGCATGGCGTGGCCATCTTCCACATGCGAGGGAAAATAAGGTCGATCGCCCAAATGCCGGCCACCGCGCACCATGGCCAAGTTGACACAAGCTCTACCGCCCTGAACCTTGACGGCCAATATATCAACATCGGTGTCCGTCACGGTATCGACCGATTGTTGATGTAGCACGCGAGACAAGGCGGTCATTTGGTTGCGAACTTCGGCTGCCATTTCAAACTCAAGCTGGTCGGCATGCGCCATCATTCGCACCTCCATGGCCTTTAAAACAGCTTGCGTCTCGCCGCGCAAAAAAGCCTCAGCCTGCGCAACGTCTTGCGCATATTGCGCCACTGAAGTGACGCCGACACACGGCCCTGAACAACGCTTGATTTGATACAGCAAGCAAGGGCGTGTTCGATTAGAAAAAACGGTGTCCTCGCAGGTGCGAAGCCGAAAGACTTTTTGCAACAACTGAATGGTTTCTTTCACAGCCCAAGCGCTGGGGTAAGGACCGAAGTAACGGTGCTTTTTTTCTACGCCGCCGCGGTAATAAGCAATCCGTGAGTAGTCATCGGCCTTGACCCCAGTTTTGACCTCATTGCTTGAATTGGCTGCTCGGACGTCTTGGCGCACAGTGCCTGTTCCAGACACTTTGAGGTACGGGTAGCTTTTGTCATCGCGAAACAAAATATTGAACTTGGGGCTCAATGATTTGATCAAATTATTTTCAAGCAACAAGGCTTCTGCTTCTGAACGCACCACCGTTGTTTGCATGCGCCGAATCTTGCTCACCATGTGGCCAATTCGGGTGCCACCATGGTCTTTTTGAAAATAGCTGCTAACGCGTTTTTTTAAATTACGGGCTTTGCCCACATACAAAACCTGGTCGTGCTCATCAAAATAGCGGTAAACCCCCGGCAAACTTGGAAGTGCAGCCACTTCGGCCAACAAAGAATCTGGATGAACACTCGACATGGGCGCTATTGTGTCTCGAAGCGGGCGACAATAACGCGCATGTTATGGGACATTTTTTGCCGCGTCATTGACAACCACGGAGATTTGGGGGTCTGTTGGCGCATGAGCGCCGACTTGGCCAAGCGCGGGCACCATGTTCGGTTATGGGTAGACGATGCCACTGCACTGACTTGGATGGCGCCCGAGGCCAAGGTCTATGCACAAGGCTTAGCCCTTGATGCCCCCCCCACAGGGCAAGTGATTGTCAGGCCTTGGGCCTTGCCTCTTCAACCGCAAGATGTGGCTTCAGACGTTTGGATTGAAGCCTTTGGCTGCGATTTGCCCGAGCATTTCTTGGCTTGGGCAAATCTTGCCCAGTCCGGCGCTGAAAACGCTCCAAATACACCAAGCGCCCCAAGCGCCCAAGTCGCGTTATGGCCAGTCTGGTTGAATCTGGAATACCTGAGCGCAGAGTCGTATGTCGAAAGAAGCCACCGACTGCCCTCCCCCGTCATGAGCGGTCCGCTGAAAGGCCGAACCAAATGGTTTTTTTATCCTGGTTTCACTCACCAAACAGGTGGCTTGATCAGAGAACCGCAGATTGAAGAAAGCATTCGATCAAGTGGTTTAACAGGCTTTGAACCAGCCACGAGCCAGACTTTTCCAAAGAGAAGCACGCTTTTTTGCTACGAACCAGCAGCTTTGGCAGAAGCCCTTCAACTGGCTTCTTTGAACAAAGATGGACACCAGTGGCAAGTGGCACACGGGCGCGGCGCATTGGCATTTGAGGCAGCCTACAAACAGGCCTTGCGCAATTGGCCTCAGCATTTGGCGAAGCCTTCATTTCATTTATTGCCGCCAGTGTCGCAAACTCAGTTCGACCAAGTTTTGGCATCCAGCGACTTAAATTTCGTGCGAGGTGAAGACTCCTTGGTCCGTGCGATGTGGGCGGGAAAAGCCTTTGTTTGGCAAATTTACCCTCAAGACGATGGTGCTCATGGCGCTAAATTGAATGCTTTTTTAGACTGGCTCCAGGCACCCGAAAGCCTTCGGCGCTTTCACCTTCGGTGGAACGGCCTGTCTCAAGAACCCTTGCCACAGCTTGACCTGGCTTCTTGGCAAGCCTGTGCGCTGGCTGCCAGAGAACGTTTGATGCAACAAATGGATTTGGTCAGCCAACTGCTTCAATTCGTCGCAGAAAAGCGCTAAAATTGCGGGCTTTGGGTCAAGTCATTTTGTGCCCATTCTTTAAATGATCCTGTTAAGGCTTGCGGCAAAGAGGCAAAGTCAGAAGGATTAACCTCAAAGAATCACTTTTTTGGGACAACCATTGGACACATTATGAAAGTAGCACAAGAAATTCGCGTTGGTAACGTCATCATGCAAGGCAAAGACCCCATGATCGTTCTGCGCACGGAATACAGCCGCGGCGGCCGCGGTGCTGCCACTGTTCGCATGAAGCTCAAGGCTTTGCTCAGCAACATGGGTACAGAGTCTGTGTTCAAGGCCGACGACAAAATGGATCAAGTGATCTTGGACCAAAAAGAGTGCACCTACTCTTACTTTGCCGACCCCATGTATGTGTTCATGGACACTGAATTCAATCAGTATGAAGTCGAATCAGAAAACATGGGCGACGCCATGAACTACCTCGAAGACGGCATGTCTGTTGAAGTGGTGTTCTATGACGGCAAGGCCATCTCTGTTGAATTGCCAACCAGCGTTGAGCGCGAAATCACTTGGACTGAACCAGCCGTCAAAGGCGATACATCTGGCAAGGTACTCAAGCCCGCCAAGATTGCCACTGGCTTTGAAGTGCCAGTGCCATTGTTTGTCAACCAAGGTGACAAGATTGAAATTGACACACGCACAGGCGAATATCGCAAACGTGTTTAAGGCATTGACCTGAGGCCTTGGCGGCAGCAAATCAAGACCTCTTCGGAGGTCTTTTTTTTGCTTGAAATAAGTTCAGATTGCCTCACAATGAACCCATGCAATCCACACAAAACCTTCACAACAGCGAAGATATCGCCGATGCATACCGCTTGGCATTCAAAGACCCAGAGTTTTTGATTCGCCCTGAAACTCGCGGTATTCGATTCCAGCTTGAGTTACTCAAACCCGATTTGATTCAAACCGAACATGGCATTGTCAACACGGTGGTGGTGTTTGGCAGCGCGCGTTTCAAAAGCTTAGAGCAATCGCAAAGTCAACTTGAAAAGGTGCGGCTTGCGCATCCAGACTTGCCCCAAAGCGAGGCCATACAACAGGCCCAACAAGACCTCCAAAATGCCAACTATTACGAAGCAGCCAGAGAATTGGCTTCATTGGTTTCTCATGGCTGCGTGGCTTTAGCGCCATCCGAGCGCTTGACCATTTGCACGGGGGGTGGGCCCGGCATCATGGAAGCTGCCAACCGCGGCGCCTATGAAGCCGGTGCTGTTTCTGTGGCCTTGAACATCTCTTTGCCCCACGAACAAGCACCCAACCCCTACATCACACCAGCCTTGAGCTTTCAGTTTCATTATTTCGCTCTCAGAAAAATGCACTTTGCAATGCGTGCAAAAATTCTGATCGCATTTCCTGGAGGCTTTGGAACCTTGGATGAATTGTTTGAAATATTGACCTTGGTGCAAACACGCAAAGTGCAAACCACACCCGTGCTTCTTTATGGCTCAGATTATTGGAAAAAACTCATCAATTTTGAATGGATGCTGGAATCTGGCACCATCTCCAAACATGACCTAGATTGCTTCAAATATGTCGATTCACCTGAGGAGGCTTGGCAAGAGGTCAAAAAACTTTTGCCTTGCTAGGTGTGCTCAGCTGCTTGGCCTTTAGGGCGCAAACGCCACGCTTGAGGGGCACCGCCAGCCACCGCCAAGCCCATCACCCAAAAAATCAGTGAAACGCCTACCACTGCGCCTGCAGCCCCAAACATAAGAGGCATCAAGACGCTTGAAGCGTTGATGGTCATGATTCGCAGGCCGAACGCCTCGCCCTGACGGTGCTCGGGGATAATTTGATGCAAGGTGCTCATCACCATTGGCTGTACCACCCCCAAAACTACGCCCAAACAAACGGAGCAAATGCCCATGGCCAAAGCCGAATCAACCAAGGGGTAAATGGCAAAGATCAAGCCTGTTCCAATCATGGCGCCAGTGAGCAACCTAAACTCTTGTAGGCGCTTTGCAATCCAGGGTAAAAACACCCGCGTCAGGGCCGAAGCCACAGCAAACGATCCCAGAATGGTGCCCACCACCGATGCACTGAGCCCGCGTTCGTGTCCTAAAACTGGCACCACAAAAGTATGCACATCCCAACAAGAAGCCAGCAGCCAGTTGACCAACAGCAAGCGCCGCATCATGGGCTCATGCAACAAATCCCAGACACGCGAATTGGCATGTTCAGGCAGTTGCGGCGCAATGGGTTTCTCTTGAATGTTGCGAATCCAAAGCCATGCCAAAAGCGGAAAAAGGGTCAACATCACAAACGTGGCCTGAAACCCATCGGCATCGGCTGGCATAGCGCCTGCATGGTCAATCATCAATCCCGAAAAAAATGGACCGATGAAATTAGAAAATGCAGGGCCAATGGCCAACCAACTGAATGTTTCTTTGAGTTGATTGGTATCTGCAGCCATTCGACCAACGTGCCGTTGAAGCGCAATCACAGCTACGCCCGTAGCGCCACCTGTGGCGAGTGCTGCAACGCACAATATCGGGAATGTGGGCCAAACAGCGGCCAGTCCTGCCCCCAAACAAGCCATGACCACACTGATCTTCACTGGTGGCTTCAGACCATGTCGATCTGTGAATCGGCCAGCTGGAATGGCCATGAAAACTTGCGTGACAGAAAACAGTGCCAGCAAAACACCCACCGCCATGGTGCTGTAACCTTGTTGAAGCGCAAGAAGCGGTGTTGCCAGTCGCATGCCTGTCATACAGGCGTGAAGAAAGATCTGACCCGTAATCAGTTTGGCAAGTTCACGATTCACGGATTGTCGCCGTCACTGACATCACTTTCATGAGGCAGCAGTCCAGCTGCTTGACCTTCAGGCAAGGCCTCCACTTGGCGCAATGCGCGGTGCATCACATTGCTGCGTGTTTGGGCTTTGTCTAAGGTATTCAAGACCGTTTGGGTTTGTTCTTTGACCTTGGCCAAGACATCTCCGAACTTGCCAAATTCTGTTTTGACGGCCCCTAAAACTTGCCAAACTTCGCTAGAACGTTTTTCGAGCGCCAAGGTTCTAAAACCCATTTGCAAAGAGTTCAACATGGCCATGAGCGTGGTGGGGCCAGCGAGCGTGACACGGTAATCACGCTGCAAAGATTCAATCAGCCCGGGTCTGCGCAGCACTTCAGCATACAAGCCCTCCGTGGGCAAAAACATAATGGCAAAGTCTGTGGTGTAGGGAGGCTCTACATACTTCTCTGTCATCGATTTGGCTTCCAACCGCACACGCGCCTCTAAGGCTTTGCTGCACAAATCGGCTTGAATGACATCGGCTCGCGATTGTGCATCGAGCAAGCGCTCATAATCTTCGTTTGGAAACTTGGCATCAATGGGCAACCAAACTGGCTCTCCATCATCCGATCGACCGGGCAAGCGAATGGCAAAGTCGACTCGATTTTTGCTACCAGGGCGCGTGGCGTGCTGCGTTGCATACTGATCGGGCGCCATCACTTGCTCCAACAAAGAAGCCAACTGTGCTTCACCAAACATGCCACGCGTTTTGACATTGGTGAGCAGGTGTTTGAGATCACCCACACCTTGGGCCAAGGTGTTCATTTCGCCAAGACCCTTGTGCACTTGCTCCAAGCGGTCTGCCACTTGTTTGAAGCTTTCACCCAAGCGCGCTTGCAAAGTCGTTTGGAGTTTTTCGTCAACAGTTTGACGCATCTCATCGAGCTTGGCCGAGTTGCTTTGTTGAAGCTGCGCCAATTGTGTTTCTAAGGTACCGCGCATTTCAGTCAAGCGACGGGCATTGGCCTCTGACAACTGCTGCACTTGCAAAGTGAGGGTGTCGGACAAGGTTTTTTGCAGCAATGCCAACTGCTGTGCAAACGCATCCATCTGGCTGTTTTGCGTGCGCGTAGCCTCAGCACTTAGCTGTACCAAGCTTTGTTGAAAAGTGCCTAAATTTTGAATCAGCTCTTGACGCCCACCCCTGGCAGATTCGCTGATGGCGTTGCGCAACTCTCGCTCTAATCGCTCATTGGCCGTTTGCAAATTGAGTGCCAATTGATTGACTTCATGCTCGGTGCCATGATGGCCCGCTTGTTTTCGCCACAAGGCAAACACCAAACCCAAAACCAATAAATTGGCAAGCAACAAACCCCACACAAAAAGTGAACTTTCCATCTTGAGCTTATTTGCCCGTCAGTTGATTGAGCGGTGTCAGGGCCCTGCCCTTGGTAAAATACTCAATCAGGTTGTCAGCAGCCAACTTGGCCATGGCCATGCGAGTTTGAATGGTTGAACTGGCAATGTGGGGGGTTAGCACCACGTTGGGCACGGAGCGAAGCGCCGAGTTGAGCGCTGGCTCCCCTTCAAAGACATCGAGACCAGCCGCCGCTATTTGCTTGTTCTTCAATGCCACCGCCAAAGCAGCGTCGTCCACAATACCGCCACGGGCAATGTTCACCAGAGTTGCCGATGGCTTCATGCAACTGAGTTCCTTGGCACCAATGGTGTGATGTGACTCAGCACTATAGGGCACCACCAACATGACATGATCGGCTGTGCGCAGAAGTTCTTCTTTGCCAACGTAAGTGGCCTTGCAAGCAGCCTCAAGGTCTGCACTCAAGCGGCTTCGGTTGTGATAAATAACACGCATGCCAAATCCATGCGCTGCCCGCTTGGCAATACCTTGGCCGATACGGCCCATGCCAATGATGCCAAGCGTGCTGCCATGCCCCTCGGCCCCGGCAAACATGTCATAGCTCCACTTCGTCCACAAGCCTTGTCGCAAGTAAT
>CANKOT010000026.1 GCA_947484245.1 Comamonadaceae bacterium | reverse complement strand
GGATAGCCTGTGAGGTGAAGCAATGCATAAATGATCATCGAGCCGTGGCCATTGGACAAAACAAAGCGGTCGCGGTTGGCCCAATGCGGATTTTTCGGGTTGTGTTGCAAGTGCTCGCCCCACAAAGCCACGGCCATGTCGGCCATGCCCATCGGCGCGCCTGGGTGACCTGAATTGGCTTGTTGAACAGCGTCCATGGCCAGGGCACGGATTGCGTTGGCCATTTGATGAGCTGCGGGTTGGGTGATTGCCATGGGGGCTCCAAATAGAAAGTCGTGTCAATTTCACAAGTTAGCCCGATATTTTACCGTCCAAGAGCGCCTGCAAGCCCGACACCATGGCAACATAGCGGGATGCGATTGAATACCTTGGAATCCAATTTAGAGCCATCGGCTACAAATGATTGGTGCGACTCGTCTGCCGAGACCTTGGCAACCGCCATGGTTCTGGCGGCGGGTCGAGGTGAGCGCATGAGACCGTTGACAGACCAGACGCCCAAACCCATGCTGTTGGTTCACGGCAAGCCCCTCATGCAGTGGCACATGGAAGCTTTGGCGGCGGCGGGGCAACATGACATGCTGATCAATACGGCTTGGCTGGGGCCTCAAATTGAGTCTCACTTTGGGCTCAATCCAGATCTGCCTGAAGTTGGCCGTGTGCGCTTAAAGTATTCCCATGAAGGCAAAGACTTTGGCTACGCCCTTGAAACAGCGGGGGGCATTGTGCGGGCCCTGCCCTACCTCGCACCAGTATTTTGGGTACTGGCGGGTGATATTTTTGCCCCGGATTTCAAGTTTTCAGTGGCGCACAAAGAGGCGTTTCAAAAGGGCCAGCAATTGGCCCATATTTGGTTGGTTCCCAATCCCCCGCACAATCCTTCTGGCGACTTTGGCTTGTCCGAAGAGGGCTTGGCTTTGAATCTGCCAAAGCCTGCTAGCCTGTTCACTTTCAGCACTTTCGCCTTGTACAAAAAAGAATTTTTCGACCCCGCCATCACAGGCATGCCCTTGGGCAACCCTCAGGGAAAGGCCGCACCTTTGGCGCCTTTGTTAAGAGCTGCAATGGATCGTGGGCAAGTAAGTGCTAGCATTTATACCGGATCGTGGACCGATGTGGGCACCCCAGAGCGCCTCCATGAACTCAATCAAACCAACTCGGCTCATTAAAGCCCAGCAACCAGAAAGCGATCTCAAGATGACATTGGAACCCAACTTGTACGCAGCACGCCGTGCCAAATTGGCAAGCCTGATGGCGGCACATTCTCCCAACAGCATTGCCATCATTCCCACTGCGCCAGAGCGCCAACGCAATCGCGACAGCGACTATTTGTACCGGCATGACAGTTATTTTTATTATTTAACGGGCTTTACAGAACCCAACGCTTGTTTGGTTTTAAGCGCCGAGGGTCGATCAACCTTGTTTTGTCAGCCCAAAGACATGGAGCGTGAAATTTGGGATGGTGTTCGCTTGGGCCCGGATGCGGCCCTCTCCCAATTGGCCGTCCATGAAGCTTGGCCAAGCGCTGTGTTGGACGCCAAATTGCCAGCCTTGTTAGAGAACAAAGACGTCGTTTGGTATCCGTTTGCAACCCACTCAAGTTTGTCGGCGCGCATTGAAACCGGCATGAACGCAGTGCGTGCACGTGTGAGGTATGGCGCGCTGTGCCCCACTCAACAACGCGATGTATGTGATTTGTTGGATGAAATGCGCTTGGTCAAAGACGAGCACGAATTGAACATCATGCGCCGCGCTTCTCAAATCAGTGCTGGCGCCCACATTCGGGCCATGAAACGCTCTGCAGCCATGCTGCGTGCCGGAGAAGACGTTCGTGAATACCATTTAGACGCTGAGCTGCTGCATGAGTTTCGCCAACACGGCTCCCAGTACCCTGCCTATGGCTCCATCGTGGCGGGTGGTGCCAATGCTTGTGTGCTCCACTACCGCGCCGATGCGGGCCCTATCTTGAGTGGTGATTTGGTTTTGATTGATGCAGGTTGCGAGCTCGATGGCTACGCCAGCGACATCACGCGAACCTTTCCCGCCAATGGCAAATTCAGCGCCGCACAGCGCGAACTCTACGACTTGGTGCTGGCCTCTCAAGATGCGGCAGTGGTAGCCACGCGTGCGGGTGCGCGGTTTGTAGACCCCCACGAAGCCACGGTGAAGGTCTTGGCTCAGGGCATGTTGGACATCGGCCTCTTGGATGCCAACAAAGTGGGAAATGCGCAAGACGTGATTGCCAACAGAAGTTATTTTCAGTTTTACATGCACCGCACAGGTCATTGGCTTGGCATGGACGTGCACGACTGCGGCAGTTATGTAGAGCCTTCTGAGGTGGGAACTTTCAGTGAACGCAAAGACCCCTTGAGTGGCGAGCTGATCAAAGACCGACCCAGCCGGGTTTTGAGGCCCGGCATGGTGCTGACCATTGAGCCGGGCATTTATGTTCGACCAGCCCCCGGCGTGCCTGAGCGTTTTCACAACATTGGCATTCGCATTGAAGACGATGCGGTTGTGACGGCCAATGGCTGCGAATTGATGACCCGCGGCGTGCCCGTGAAAGCCGATGAAATTGAAGCTTTGATGCGCAATTAAACAATCAAACCTAAGCGGCACCCATGCCACTTGTGATTGAAAGTCAAAAGTCTGCCTACTTTGAATGATGCTTTTCCAAGAGTTGGCCATTCAAGTGGGGACTAAAATAGGATCATGCATGGCTTAAGCCCCTCACCCGTTGAGCGGGCAGTTCGTGCCTTACAGGAGACATCACATGGCGAAAGTCAATGCTGAAGAGCGCCGCGCTCAGTTGCGCCGAGCTGCACTCGAATACCACGAGTTCCCCACACCCGGAAAAATTGCAGTCACCGCCACCAAGCAATTGGTGAACCAGCACGACCTGGCCTTGGCTTACACGCCAGGCGTGGCCGCACCTTGCGAAGAAATTGTCAAAGATCCCGCAGCCGCTTTCAAATACACCAGCCGCGGCAATTTGGTGGGCGTTGTCACCAACGGCACGGCAGTTTTAGGCTTGGGCGACATCGGCCCCTTGGCGAGCAAGCCCGTCATGGAGGGCAAAGCCGTTCTGTTTAAAAAATTCGCAGGCATTGACGTGTTTGACATTGAGATCAATGAGAAGGATCCCGAAAAACTGGTTGAAATCATTGCGGCACTTGAGCCCACTTTTGGCGGGATCAACTTAGAAGACATCAAAGCCCCCGATTGTTTTTATGTCGAGCGCAAATTGCGCGAGCGCATGAAGATCCCAGTTTTCCACGACGATCAGCACGGTACCGCCATCACGGTGGGTGCGGCCATTTTGAACGGCCTCAAAGTGGTGGGCAAAGACCCAAGCCAAGTCAAGTTGGTCACTTCTGGCGCGGGAGCAGCAGCATTGGCGTGCTTGGGCTTGTTGGTCAAACTCGGCATTCGCCGAGAGAACATTTGGGTTACCGACTTGGCGGGCTTGGTTTACGAAGGCCGCAAGGAGTTGATGGACGAAGACAAGATTCAGTTTTCACAAAAAACAGACCAACGCACCTTGGCCGAAGCCATTGACGGCGCCGATGTGTTTTTGGGTTTGTCTGCGGGCGGTGTCTTGAAACAAGACATGGTAAAAAGAATGGCGGCCAAGCCTTTGATCTTTGCATTGGCTAACCCCAACCCCGAAATCTTGCCCGAAGATGTCAAAGCGGTTCGCGATGACGCCATCATGGCAACGGGACGGACTGACTACCCCAATCAAGTCAACAACGTTCTGTGCTTCCCCTACATTTTCAGGGGCGCTTTGGATTGTGGTGCAACCACCATCACGCAAGAGATGGAGATTGCCGCGGTCTATGCCATTGCTGACTTGGCGCAAGCCGAGCAAAGCGAAGTGGTGGCTGCAGCCTACGCGGGCGAGCCATTGGTGTTTGGCCCCGAGTACCTCATTCCCAAACCCTTTGATCCGCGCCTGATGATCAAAATTGCGCCGGCAGTGGCGCAGGCAGCCGCTGACAGTGGTGTGGCTTCGCGCCCCATCACCGACATGGAAGCCTACCGCGAGCGCTTGCAAAGCTTTGTGTATGCCTCTGGCACCACCATGAAGCCCATTTACACCGCAGCCAAGCGCGGTCTGAAAAAGCGCGTGGCTTACAGCGAGGGTGAAGAAGAGCGGGTCTTGCGCGCTGCGCAAATTGTTGCCGATGAAGGATTGGCGCGCCCCACCCTCATCGGCCGCCCAGCCGTGATTGCCGAGCGCATTGTCAAATTCGGCCTGCGATTGAAAGAAGGCTTGGATTACGAAGTGGTCAATGTCGAGGACGATCACCGTTATCGCGACTTCTGGCTAACCTACCATCGCATGACGGAGCGCAAGGGCATCACGGTGCAAGTGGCCAAAATTGAAATGCGCCGTCGCTTGTCATTGATCGGCGCCATGCTCTTGCACAAAGACGAGGTGGACGGCCTGATTTGTGGCACATGGGGCACCAACGCAACGCACCTGCCCTACATTGAGCAGGTCATTGGCAAGCGCGCTGGTGTCAACACCTTTGCTTGTATGAACGGATTGATGTTGCCCGACCGCCAAGTTTTCTTGGTCGATACGCATGTCAACTACGATCCAAACGCAGAGCAATTGGCTGAAATCACGGTCATGGCCGCCCATGAAATGAAGCGCTTTGGCATTCGACCCAAAGCGGCTTTGCTGTCGCATTCTAACTTTGGCACTTCCAACGAACCCAGCGCTGTGAAAATGCGTGAAACTTTGGCGCTGTTGCAAAAAAATGCGCCCTGGCTAGAGGTGGATGGTGAAATGCATGGTGACATTGCGCTAGATGGAGATGCCCGTGCCCTACAGATGCCCCATAGCACCTTGCAGGGAGACGCCAACCTGCTGGTCTTGCCTAATATTGATGCGGCCAACATTTCCTACAACCTGCTTAAAACGGCAGCTGGCGGCAACATTGCCATTGGCCCCGTCCTTTTGGGCGCTGCCAAACCCGTTCACATCCTGACGCCCAGTGCGACGGTGCGGCGAATTGTGAACATGACGGCGCTGACCGTCGCCGACGCCAACGCGGTTCGGTAATTTCTGCGAGAAAATCCCCGACCTTGGGGAAAGTACTTGCTTTTTTTAGCACATTGCGGCAAACTAGCGCCTTCGAATTTCGGGGTTTACCCGGTGATTTTGAAGGTTGTCAGTGGGTGTGCGGCTTAATTTCACAGGAATGACATGCGCTCTAAAACGCTTGATTTTGCTGCGATTGCCGTCTGTTTAGGGCTCTTTTTTGCGCCGTGCACCAATTTAGTGCAGGCGAAATCATTCCCCGAAGCAGTTGTTACAGCACCCATCGCGTTACAGGACTTGCCCAAAGAGGGCCAAGAAACCTATCTGCTCATCCGCCAAGGTGGGCCGTTTCGGTACGAAAAAGATGGGGTTGTTTTTGGCAATCGTGAACGGCTTTTGCCTCCAGCGAATCGCGGTTTTTATCGCGAATACACCGTCAAAACGCCAGGTGAAAAAACCCGTGGCGCTCGGCGTATTGTGTGTGGAGGGGAGGAGCCCCGCTTGCCTAAAAAGTGTTTTTATACGCAAGACCATTACGCAAGTTTTCGGGAAATTGTGAACACGCCGTGAAAGCGCCGTGAACATGCCATGAAAACGCGGGAGGCCACTGTGGGTCGTGAATGTAGTGAAGGGTGCTCGAAGATGAGCATTCGTTATTTGTCAATCAAAAGCCCAAAAGGCTGGTTTAAAAATTAGAGAGTGAGAACGGCGATGGACAAGCCAATTCGGCAGGACCAAGAAACACCTTTGAAGGGTGTACGGACAAACATCGTCCAGTCAATTCGAGCTTTTCGCGTGAGCGATTTGCAAGAGGCGGCAGGTGGTTTGGGTCAACACTTTTTGTACGCCAATTTGTCGAAGGCGCAAAGCAAACAAGATGTGCTCGATTTGATCGCAGCACAATTTACACTGCCCTCGCACTTCGGTAAAAACTTTGATGCGCTTTACGACAGCATGACCGATCCCTTGCACAAGTCTGGCCCTCAGCCTGGCTTTGTTGTGGTGTTGGAGCATATCCCTGCCAACTCTAAATTTGACAAAGAAGCCCGCGAACAATTGCTCGACATTTTCCGCGACACCGCCGACTACTGGGGCGATCGCAAAGTGCCTTTCCGCTGCTTCTACTCCTTCTCTGTGGCACGTGCTGCAACGGCAGGATCTGAAAAACTGGCTGAAGCGGCCCCCGAGTTCGACGCAGACGGCGTTGAGGTGGTCACGGAAGAAGGCGAGAAAATGCCAACTGACAAATTGGTCGATGTATCGCCATTGGCGCTTCGCATGAGTAGCCCATTCAATGCAGGCTATTGGCTCGCAGCAGCCTGAACAACGCAGACACAGATTTAGACTCTGACTTAGAAACTGCCAGCGCAGTTCAAAATAGGTGCAAAGGCCTGACCGCCTTGGCACCTATTTTCATTTAAATGTCTGCGTTCAAGGCCATGGCCAGTTGCAGGTACTCTTGAACGCTCACTTCCTCGGCACGCCGTTGGACATCAAAGTGGCCCGAGAAGTTTCTTTCAATGAGCCATGCGCCCAAGGTGTTCCGTAACAGCTTTCGGCGCTGACTGAACGCCACTTGTACCAATTTTTCTAAGAGCTTGACGTCGATGTTGGCCGGCTCTGAGTGAGGCACCATGCGCACCACAGCACTGTCAACTCGAGGTGGCGGATCGAAGCTTTCAGGCGGTACAAAAAGCACATTCTTCATCGCATAGCGCCACTGCAACATGACGGACAAACGGCCATAGTCAGAAGTTGCGGGCTGAGCCACCATGCGATCAATGACTTCTTTTTGAAGCATGAAGTGTTGATCTTCAATGACCTTCACGTGTGACAGCAGGTGAAACAAAATAGGGGTGGAAATGTTGTAAGGCAAGTTGCCCACCACCCGAAGTTTTTGCCCAGCAGCCAAAGCCGTGAAGTCGACGCGCAAGACATCTGATTCGACCACGGTGAGCTGTTTGTGAAGTCGAAGTCGAAGCGCTAAGTCTCGATCAAGCTCAATGACTGTCAGGTGCCCTAAGCGTTCCACCAGGGGCTGCGTGAGTGCCGCAAGACCAGGGCCAATTTCAACCATGGGTTGACCCGCTTGCGGATGAATGGCATCGACGATGGCATCAATGATGCCGCCGTCGGATAAGAAGTGTTGGCCGAAACGTTTGCGCGGAATATGCTTCATTGAGGTGGTTCACGCAGCTCTACGTAGGCGCGTCCACGAAGCTCACTGACCCAATTTGCATACAATTCTTCTAACTTCTTTTCGCGCAATTGCGCGCGCACCATTTCACGTTGCTCCCGAATGGACATGGCTGCTTCTCGCCGTTCCATCACTTGAATCAGGTGTGCGCCAAAGCGTGAAATGAGGGGCTCGGAAACTTGTCCAGGGCTTAGACGCGCCATGACCTCTTCAAACTCCGGCACAAATTGTCCCGGACTTGCCCAACCCAAATCACCACCAGCTGATGCACTGCCATCTTGCGAAAACTGCCGCGCTAAAACTGCAAAGTCTGCACCCGCCTGAATTTGTTGTTTGTAGGTGAGAAGACGGCTGCGCGCGGCCGCTTCTGTGAGCCCACTGCCCGTGCGCAACAAGATGTGCCGCGCTCGCGTTTGAGCAATCAGCGTGTTGCTCATCTCGCTTTGTTTCTTTTCCAAAACCTTCAGAATGTGAAAGCCAGCGCCAGACTGAACAGGCTCTGAAACCTCTCCCATTCTGAGAGCTTGAGTGCTTTCGACAAACAGGCTTGGGTAACGATCTGCAGGCCTCAAGCCCATCTCACCGCCATTGGCACCTTTGTCCATGGCTTGTGAGAAAGACAGCGCTAGCGCAGCAAAGCTTTCGCCACCTTTGGCGCGCTGAGAAATTTGCTGCGCTTTGAGTTTCAACTCGGCCACTTCTTTGTCTGTGCTGTTTTCGGGCACCGCAATCAAGATCATGGCCAAGTTCAAGTCAATGGGTCTGGCGGAGGGGGCCTGACCCGCTTGTTGACTTCGAAGGAATTGCTCGACATCGATGTCTGAAATGCGGGCTTTGTTGTCAACATCGCGTTCTCGCAAACGGGTGATGGTGAGTTGATTGCGCAATTGATCGCGAAACCCAGACACGCTCAAATTTTCAGAAGCCAGACGCTTGTAGAGTTCTTCTTTAGAAATTTGGTTTTGTCGAGCGATGACTAACTCGGTTTGATCCAACTCAGTGTCATCGATGCGAATTCCGTTTTCTCGCGCTTGTTGCAATTGCGCTTTTTCATTGATCAATTGATCGAGCGCTTGCTGTGTTAAAGCTTGAGGGCTGGGACCGGGTGTACCAGGCGGCAATTGCTTTTGCAAGCGTAGCTTGAGAGTTTGCACTTCTTTGTTGGTAATGGGCTCCGAGTTGACGACGGCCACAATGAAGTCTGCAAGCCTTGTTTGAGCATTGCTTTGCGCCTGCAGCAAGCCAGGACACGCAAGGGCGCCGAACAAGGCGATGCTAACCGCCAAGCCCTTCTTTTTTTGAAAGGGTCGGGCAAAGCTTTTAAGCGCGCCAATGCCAGAGTGGGCCAGAGTGGAGTTCAGTGCAAAAAATTTAGTCATAAGAGGTGAATCTGCTGGTGGGCGCCAAGTCTTCGCGAAGATATTGATAACGGGGGATATTGTCGCGCAATGTCTTCAATGGACTAGAGCCAACGCGGGCCAATCCTACAAATTCAAGTTGAAACAAAATGCGACTGCGGGATGTGGTGGTGGTGCTTTGCAGTCTTTCATAAACCACACGGCCAAGCCAGCAACCTGCGTCATATTCAAAGCCCAACAAAGTATCAACCATTTTGCGGTCTTTCAGGCTGAAGTTCATGCGTCCCACACTGTACCAACGATCTGCACCCAAGCCTTGACCGGGGGTGAGGTAGGGAGCGTCTGCGGAAGGCTTGTCAGCGGCAAATGAGAAATCACGCAGAGGCCATTGCCATCCCACATCAATTTGCTCGCTTTGATTGCGCGAGAGTCGGTACGCTGTGTTGAACACGCGGTAGGGCGTTGGGCTAAAGCGCGTGGTGAGTGTGGTGCGTGTGGTTTGGTGCGTCTGGGCGTCAAATTGAAGGGTTGAGTCAAAACTCCAACGGCTGTCCCAGCCCACCCCTGCCCCTACCAAAATGTCGCTGAAGCCCGAAGCCACAGTTGATTCACCCGGCAAACGCACCTGCTGGTCTGAAAAACGATACCTTTGGGCAAAGCCAAGGCGAGCCAACTCTGCGCCCGTGTTGGCATCAAAGAAGCGGCTGTTGACACCCAAGGTGACCAAATTGTTGTCGGCAATTCGGTCTTGGCCCACATAGGGGTTCTCGGCGTAAATGGTGGCCAGATTGAAATCGGTGACGCCACTGTCATAGCTGGGCAGTTGGCTTTGATCTTTGTAAGGTGTTCGCACAAAATAAGCGCGAGGCTCTAGAGTTTGCCGAAGGTTGCGGCCAAAGTAGGATGCATCGCGTTCGTAAATCAGACCACTGTCGAGACTGAAGGTGGGTAGCAAGCGATTGGCGTCAAGTTGGCCGTTGTCAAGCGCGGCGTCCAACTGGTAGCGTGTGCCGTGCAGTTGAATTTTGGGAACCACAAACCCCCAAGGTTTGCGCCAAGGGCGGCTGATTTGTGCGGCCGCAAAACTGCGCTGACCATTTCTCAAAATGACACTGGCCCCCCCCGGAATGCGGCTGTAATCGGCTTCAAATCGCGTGGTGTCTGCAGTGAATCCGACATCAAAGCCATTCATGTCCCACTTGGTGTATTGAGCCAAAATTTGGGGTGAACGATCATAAGGTGGCGTGATGGGAGAGCTGATGTCCTGCAAGGTTTGGAATTGCTGTACCCGCGTCATCATGGACCAATTGCCTTGTGCCCAATGCAGACTGCCTGAAGCCGGTAACAAGCGCTGGGTCAATGACAAACCAGCGCGCGGGAAGTCTCGCCAGTAATTCTCATCGCTGACTCTGTTTAAATTGACGTTGAGATCTAAGCGGCCCAAGACCGAGCTGCCCGTCTCTATGCCCCCTGTGTGTTGCGCCGACACGCCCCAACGAGATTGCTGTCGCAATGTGTCGTTGGGCATGATGTTCAAGCGCACTTGTCCTTGGCTGTCAGGCTCAAGATAGCGAAATTCAGAATCGACAGCCACGCCCCGCTTGCTCATGATCGTGGTGCTCAGTGTGGCATCGCGGTTGGGTGCAATGTTCCAGTAATAAGGTGTGGTCAGCTCAATGCCGCTGACGGTGTCAATGCCAATCAGGGGGGACAATAAACCAGACTGCCTTTCGCTATTGAGCGGAAAAGTGAGGGAAGGTGCGGCCAAAATCGGCACATCTTTGAAGCGAAGTTGCAGGTCTTTCGCTTGAACGCTGTTGTCTTCTTCATTGATTTGAAGACTGGCCGCTTTCAACACCCACTCGGGCAGCCAACTGGGGCCTTGAATGCGTGTGCAAGTGGTGTAAGTGGCGTTGCGGATGATGGCGCGCTGCGTACCGATGAACTCTATTTCAGAGGCTTCGCCATGCCCGCCACCCTTGAGCAGCGCGTATTCCGGTTTTAAGAACTTGCCCTGGAAAGAGTCTGCTTGCAAATTCAAAGAAGGGCCTTGAAAGGTATTGCCTTCGCGCGTGATTTTGACGCCGCCTTCTGCTTTCAGGGTGCTTTGAGATTGATCGTATTCAATGCGCTGCGCCCGCACCGTCAGACCCTGTTTGCGCAGCAAAGCATCGCCTTCAATGACCAAGTCAATATCGGATCGGACATCTAGGCGTTGGCCCGAGACAAACAGGGGCGCCTGCTTGCGCTCGATGTCGGAGATTTTTTCTTCTAGGCGAAGGCTGTTTTGAAGGACCAGTGCTGGCCTGCTTGCGGCCGTAGCAGACTCTGCGCCCTTCTTTGTCAGACTGTTTTCTTGCGCAAAGATGGGCAATTGACAAAGCAAGAAGCCGCCCAAGCTCAGGGCTCGAACAAGCTTGGCTGTCTGAAATGAGGGGCGGATCTTCAAAGGGCTGTCGTCCAGGTTGACGGGTGTTTGTAGAATGGATTATCCATGAGTGCTGCCCTCAGTGACCTCAAAATGGCGTCGAGTAGCATGTCTTGATGTTTTTACTTGGAATGAGAACTTGAATCCTGAACAAATTTCAAATGTCGCCTGGGCCGAGCCGCAGCGCCAGACCGCTTGCGAAGACTGGCTTGGCGCATTGGCATCCACGCATGGCCTGGTGCCATCTAGCTTGAGAGTTGCCTCGGCAGATGCCAGTTTCAGGCGATATTTGCGTGTCAATACACTTTCGGGTGCCACTTTGATCGTGATGGACGCGCCGCCCGACAAAGAAAATTGTGAACCCTTTGTCAAAGTCGCCCAACTCATGAAGCTGGCGGGGCTGAAAGCCCCCGAGGTTCTGGCATGGGACGTGCCTCAAGGCTTTATGTTGCTGACAGATTTGGGCGATCGCACCATGATGTCCGCCATCGACACAAACAAGCCCCAAGCCAACCACGCGCTTTACATGCAGGCCGTTGATGCCCTCATTGCATGGCAACTGTCCTCCAAGCCCGGCGTTTTGCCCCCCTACGATGAAGCCTTGCTACAAAGAGAGCTGAGCTTGTTTTCAGACTGGTACCTGACGCAGTATCGACAGTTGGATGTTCAAGGCAAGATGCGCAGCACGCTAGACAGCACCTTCAAAATGCTGGTGTCGCGCAACTTGGCCAGCCCTTCGGTGTTTGTGCACCGCGATTTCATGCCGCGCAACTTGATGATGCCCACAGGCCCTGAGGCTGCCTTGGGCGTGTTGGACTTTCAAGATGCCGTGTATGGTCCTGTGACCTACGACGTGGCCAGTTTGATGCGCGATGCTTTTCTCACGTGGGAAGAGGATTTTGTGCTCGATGTCACCATCCGTTATTGGGAAAAAGCACGCAAAGTGGGCCTGCTCCATTATGAAGATTGGGATCAAGACTTTGGCGCCTTTTACCGCGCGGTGGAGTGGATGGGCTTGCAGCGCCACCTGAAAGTCGCCGGTATTTTTGCACGCCTGACATTGCGCGATGGCAAAGAAAAATACTTGGCCGATGCACCCCGTTTCATTGCCTACATCCGCGCAACGGCCGCCAGGTACATCGAGCTCAGGCCCCTGCTGCGCCTGATTGAAGAAGTTGAAGGCAATGAGGGTGTGACGGGTTTTGCGTTTGGGCGCATGTAAGCACTTAAAGTGAGTCACTGATGTCAAATCTGCCACGCTTTTACTGTCCATCGGCGCTCGACACCGGTACCGAATTGAGCCTGCCTGCTGGCACGGCCAGGCACGTGCAAGTTCTCAGGCTGCAGCCCAACGATGAGATCACTCTTTTCAATGGCCAAGGCGGTGAGTTCAAGGCCGTGGTCACCCACATGGGCCGCAGTGAGGTGTCGGTGCGCGTGGGCGAGCACCAGCCCATTGAGCGCGAATTAAACATCCAAGTTCATTTGTGGTCTGGCATCACGGCCAATGAGCGCATGGACTGGCTGCTTGAAAAAGCCACCGAGTTGGGTGCCACCACGCTGTTGCCCATCACGGCCGAGCGCAGTGTGTTGAAGCTCAAGGGTGAACGTGCAGACAAAAAATTAGCGCATTGGCAAGCCATTGCGGTGGCCGCAAGTGAGCAGTGTGGTCGCAACTGTGTATTGCAAGTGGGCCAGCCAGTCAATCTGGCGCAAGCCATTGAACAGTTGTCAACGTCATCATCGCAAGCGGCACGTTGGGTGTTGTCTTTATCGCCAGGGACCCAATTGCTCCAAGACATGATGAAGGCTCTCAAAACTGCCAATGACCATGACTTAAGCGATCACACCGAGCAGATCGAACAACTCGAGCTCATCTTGTTGAGCGGGCCAGAGGGAGGCCTCAGTCCAGCAGAGGAGACACAAGCCATCGCCGCTGGCTTTGTGCCTGTGAGCTTAGGGAACAGGGTGTTGCGCGCAGAAACTGCCCCTGTCGCAGTTTTGTCTGTTGTTGGGTGCTTGAAATAGATACACTCGGGTGTATGAACTCCAACCTCTTTTTCCTGGCCTTGTGCCAAGGCTTGTTTCTCACCAACAACGTCACCTTCATTGCCATCAATGGCTTGGTTGGCTTAAGTCTGGCACCCGTTGGTTGGATGGCCACACTGCCAGTCATGGGGTATGTGGTGGGCGGCGCTTTGTCAACGGGCCTGGTGGCCAAGTCACAAGCCAAGTGGGGCCGCAGAGCCTCATTTCAGTTGGGTTTGCTGGTGGGCTTGTTGTCCGCTATTTTGTGTGCTTATGCAGCGCACACGCACAACTTTGAATTGCTGGTCATGGCAACCGTGGTGGCTGGTTATTACAGTGCCAACGGTCAACTTTACCGATTTGCCGCCGCCGAGCTGGCAGAGGCTTCTTTTCGAGAAAAGGCCGTTTCATGGGTCATGGCGGGGGGCTTGATTGGCGCCATCCTGGGCCCCAATTTGGCCTCTCAAAGCAAAGGATGGTTTGAAACGCCGTTCATGGGCGCCTATGTGGCACTTACCGCCGTGGCTGTTGTGGGCATGGTGCTGATGCACTTTGTGAAGTTCCCGCCCGTTGCGGAGAAAGTCAGCGGCAGCTCCGAAGGTCGCCCCTTGTGCGAGATCATGAGACAGCCGGTGTTCATTGTGGCTGCAGCCGCTGCGGCGCTCAGCTTTGGTGTGATGAATTTGTTGATGGCCGCCACACCGCTGGCCATGCAGGTGTGCGGCTATCCGTTCAGCGATGCCGCCTTGGTTTTAGAGTGGCACGTCATTGGCATGTTTGCACCTGGTTTTTTCACCGGCCACCTGATCAAGAAATTTGGCGTGCTGCAAATTATGGCGGTGGGCGTCCTTCTGAACTTTGTTTGTATCGCCATCGCGCTCTCGGGCACTGACTTGCATCAATTTGTGTTGGCCTTGTTTGTTTTGGGCGTCGGTTGGAACTTTGTTTTTACAGGCAGCACCACCCTTGCCATGACAGCTTGGCGGCCTGAAGAGAAAGACCGCGGTCAAGCCGCCATCAATTTCTGTGTCTTTGCCACCATGGCCATCACCTCGTTTGCATCGGGCGCTTTGGTGACCACACAAGGCTGGACATGGCTCAACTATGGCTCTGTGCTGCCAGTGGCACTCACAGGCCTTGCCTTGATGTGGCTGGTCTGGATTCGCAAGAACCAGACCGCAACCTGACATCCAATTTCAGGGCATCGATGCCATGACCTCGGCCACCGAGGCAGTCAATTTTTTGGCATAAGGCACATGCAAAAATTCGTTGGGGCCGTGGGCGTTGCTCTTTGGACCCAACACACCGCATACCATCATTTGCGCCGTCGGAAAGCCTTGGCTCAACATGCTCATGAGCGGGATGGTGCCGCCTTGTCCGATATAACCCACTGAAGCGCCAAAGTGCGATTGGCTGGCGCTTTGCAGGGCGTTTTCAAACCAAGCTGTGCTGCTTGGCGCATTCCAGCCCGTGGCGCTACCATTGGACTCAAAAGTCACCCGCGCTTGATAGGGCGCATTGTCTTCAAGCAATGCCTTCATCTGTGCAACCGCTTGGGCCGCATCAACCAAAGGGGGCAGGCGCAGGCTGAGCTTGAAGGCGGTGTAGGGCCGCAGAACATTGCCTGCATTTTCTAGAGTGGGAAAGCCTTCTGCGCCCGTCACACTCAATGTGGGTGTCCAGGTGCGGTTGAGCAAAGCTTGCAAAGGATCGGTGGTGGTGGGCAGTGCAAAGGTAGTAGAACCACCGCAGTCATAGTGTGCCCAAGGAAATCGCTTGTAAATTTCTTCGCCCAAAATGTTGGCCGTGGCTTTGGCCTGTGCCAGTCGATCGGCAGGCACCTCGCAGTGGAAGCTGGCAGGCAAAAGGCGCCCTGACTTGCTGTCCTCTAAACGATCGAGGACTTGGCGCATGATGCGAAAGCTGGAGGGCACCAAACCAGACGCATCGCCTGAGTGAATGCCTTCGGTCAAAATTTCGACTTTCAAGGTGCCGCTGGCCATGCCGCGCAAACTGGTGGTGAGCCACAGTTGGTCGTAGTTGCCAGCGCCACTGTCTAAACAAATGACCAAGCCGACATCGCCTAAGCGGGGGCGCAGTGCATCAATGTAGGGCAACAGATCGTAAGAGCCCGACTCTTCGCAAGTTTCAATCAAACCTAAGATGCGGGGGTGCGGCGTGTTTTGATTCTTCAAGGCCTGAACGGCGGCAATGCTGGCATAAGCGGCATAGCCGTCATCTGCGCCACCGCGGCCATAGAGCTTGCCGTTTTCGTATTTGGGGGTCCAGGGCCCCAAGTCATTTCGCCAGCCGCTGAATTCGGGTTGCTTGTCCAAGTGGCCATACATCAACACAGTTTGGCCAGAGCCTTCAGATGCAGCGCGGGTAGCCGGGATGTCAAAAAATAACACAGGTGTGCGGCCTGGCAATCGGAAAATTTCTAAGCGAAGGCCCGCCACTTTTTGGGCCTCAATCCATTCAGCCGTTTGGCGCAGTACCGTGTCGAGATACCCATTGGCTTCCCAGTTGCTGTCAAAGGATGGCGACTTGGCGGGGATTTCAATGTAACTGGTGAGCTCTTTCAAAATGCGTGTGTCCCACGATTGCGTGACATCACGCAAAGCAGTTTCAGCGTTCAAAAGGTGCGCAGGAAGTTCTTTGTGAAGGGGTGCGTTCATGTTGCTCTCCAAATAATTCAATGTGATTTCAACCAAGACAAGCCGCGTGATGTGCCGCCCGAGGAGGTGTCAGCAGGCACGTATTCACAACCGACCCATCCTTCCCAGCCACATTCTGCAGACAGACGATCGATCAAGTCAAATAGATAAGGCCAATTCAGTTCGCCTGAGCCGGGTTCGTGACGCAGCGGCACATCGGCAATTTGAAGGTGCCCTACTTTGCCGCTGGGAAAGTAACGCTCTAATTTGGTGGTCAGGTCGCCCTCGACAATTTGGCAGTGAAACAAATCCATTTGGATTTTCAAATTGGGCTCGTTCACTTGCGCCACTATTTCGTGCGCGTGGTCTTGGCGGTTGACAAAAAAACCAGGAATGCCGCGCAAGTTAATGGGTTCTAGCAAAACTTCAAGGCCTTGCCCGCGCACTTCTTGGCAAGCCCACTTTAAATTGGTCACCAACGTGGTTTGGGCTTGCTCTCGCGAAACGCCTGCGGGCAACACGCCTGCCATGGAGTGAATGCAAGGGCAAGCTAAAACCTCTGCATAACGCATGGCACGTTTGACGCCAGCTTTGTATTCGGCCTCGCGGCCGGGTGAACAGGCCGTGCCGCGATCGCCTTTTTCCCAGGCGCTCAAGGTGCCGGCATCGTCAATGCCGCCAGGCGGCATGTTGAACAAAACCTGTTGCAGGCCGTTGCCTTTGAGCCGAGCCGCCAACTCCTCGGCAGCATAAGCGTAGGGGAACAAGAACTCAACGGCATTGAAGCCATCTTTGGCCGCGGCTTCGAAGCGATCTAAGAAATCCATGTCGGGGTACATCATGGAAAGATTGGCGGCAAATTGAGGCATGTTCAACTTTCAAGTGTCGAAGTGAAGGCGATTGCAAAAATGAACCTACAAAGCGGCAGCAGGGATCACCAAGCCGCATCAAAAACTTGACGCAGTTCATCAATCTGCGCATCTGACAAATTTTCAAGGCTGTCGGGACGCGCCAGTTGCACAAGCTTGGCGGTTTCTTCTAGCTCTTCAAGTGCGGCCATGGCGCTGCTCAAATCTTGATGCCAAACGTTGGGCCCCAGCTTGGACAACATCACGGCGCGGATGGGCGTGTCTTGTTTGGCATATTGGCGAATGGCATCGGCTACGGCATCGGCCGCCATAGGGTCGCCGGGCCGAAAGTAGGGAATCAATGGCACGTGGCCTACTTTCATGACAAAGTAGGGCGTGATGGGCGGCAGCAGTTCGGGGCCTTTGGCGAGCAAACTCAAGGACACGCAATGTGTGCTGTGTGTGTGAATCACGCATTGCGCAGGCCAACTGCCTGGCGCATGGTCGGTGGCCTCATAAATTTTGCGATGCAGTGCCATGGTTTTGCTGGCGCGCTTGCCGCTCAATTGCTGGCCTTGTGCATCTAGCAATGCCAGATCGGCGGGCTCTAAATAGCCCAAACACGCATCGGTGGGCGTGATCAAAAAGCCATGCTCAAGTCGCACACTGATGTTGCCCGCAGTGGCATGCACATAGCCTCTGTCAAACAAGCTTTGTCCAACACGGCAAATCTCTTCGCGGGCTTGTGCTTCGGTGAGGTGAGGGATTTGATGCTGTTGGCCTCTCATGCTGCAGTCTCCGACAAGTGCTTGAAGGCTTTGGTAAAGAAATCGGGGGTTCCAAAGTTACCTGATTTGAGCGTGAGGTGACCCGCCCCATGTTGCGGGGCAAAACACCATGGCACACCGGGGTCAATTTGAGGGCCAATTTGCATTTGCGAAATATTCAAAGCTTGAACACAGGCGCCGGAAGTTTCACCGCCTGCAATCACCCACTGCTTCACGCCCATTTGCAACAAGCTTGCGCTGACTTGCGCCAACGCAGACTCTATCCATTCGCCCGCCTGCTCGCGCCCAAACTGAGCCTGCACTTTTTGCAAAGTGTCGGCATCGGTGGTGGCATAAATGAGCACAGGTCCTTTGCCTAACAAGGGCTGCGCCCAAGCCAGCGCTTGCGCTACCTCGGATTTGATTTGCGCGGGCACATCGTGCTGAGACCAACTTAAGGGCTTGAATTGCCAGCTGGGCAAGCCCAAGCTTTGGTAGTGCGCCACTTGCCCTTGCGTGGCCATAGAGCAGCTGCCAGACACAATGGCTTGATAGCCTGTGGCCTTGGGCAAAGCAGCTGCATGATCCGATGCCTGCAAATTCCAATTGGCAGGCAAGCCAATGGCCACGCCAGAACCCGCTGTGACCAGCGGCATGTGTTTCAAAGCAGGCCCTAAGATTTTTAAATCTTCATTGCTGGTGGCATCGACAATGGCCACGCCCACACCATCTGCTTGGAGCTGTTCGATTTTTGCGCGGATGACTGCTGTGCCTTTGGCCATTACCGTGTGATCGATCAGGCCTACTTTGCGCTGAGTTTGCGCTTGCATGACGCGCACCAAGTTGGCATCGGTCATGGGTGTGAGCGGATGGTTTTGCATGCCACTTTCATTCAAGAGAACGGCACCTGCAAATAAATAGCCTTTGAACACGGTGCGGCCATTGTCAGGAAAGGCGGGCGTGGCAATGGTGAACTTGCAATCCAGCGCGTCCATCAAGGCTTCTGTGACGGGGCCGATATTGCCTGCGGGGGCGCTGTCAAAAGTCGAGCAGTATTTGAAATAAATTTGCTCTGCGCCTTGCGCTTTGAGCCATTGCAGCGCTTCAAGCGATTGTGCAATGGCCTGGCTGGCAGGGATGGTGCGTGTTTTCAAAGCCACCACCACGGCATCCACATCGGAAGAAAGCGCTGCTTGGGGCACGCCAAATGTCTGCATCACCCGCATGCCAGACCTGACCAAGTTATTGGCCAAGTCGGTGGCGCCGGTGAAGTCGTCTGCAATGCAACCCAATTTCATGTTGTCTCGCTTTTTTATCTTTGTCTCAGCTCAAACTGCAATTCGATGGACCTTGAGAAAGCAGATCACTTGGCTTTGGGCAATTCGATGCCCGGGAAAATTTTGATCACAGCACTGTCATCTTCTTTGGCAAAGCCGGCCGTGCTGGCCTGCATGAACATTTGATGCGCCGTACTAGAAAGTGGCAGCGGGAATTTGCTTGCACGTGCCATGTCCAAAACCAGGCCCAAGTCTTTGACAAAAATATCGACCGCAGACAAAGGCGTGTAGTCAGCAGCCAGCACGTGAGCCATGCGGTTTTCAAACATCCAACTGTTGCCAGCACTGTGCGTGATCACTTCATAAAGTGCGTCGGGATCAACCCCCTCACGCAGACCCAAGGCCATGGCTTCTGCTGCAGCTGCAATGTGCACACCAGCCAGCAATTGATTGATGATTTTGACTTTGCTGCCCCCGCCCGCGCTATCGCCCAACTTATAGACTTTGGCGGCCATGGCGTTGAGGAATGGTTCTGCCTTGGCATAGGCGTCAGGCCGACCTGCCGTCATCATGGTCATTTGAGCTGAAGCTGCTTTGGCGGCGCCACCTGAAATAGGCGCATCAATGTAGAGAAGACCTTTGTCGTTTAACTTTTTTTCCAGGGCCACTGAGAAAGCAGGATCGACTGTAGAGCACATGACAAAGACGCTGCCAGGCTTGAGATGATTGGCGCAGCCGGACTGCGGCGAGCCATCACCAAACAGCACAGACTCGGTTTGTGCGGCATTGACGACCACTGAAACCAAAATGTCAGACGCTGCAGCGATGGCTTCTAATGAAACGCATGCCAGGCCGCCTTCTGCGGCAAACCTCTGCGCCACTTCGGATCGAACATCGAACACATTCACAACATGTCCTGCGCGGCGCAAAGATTGCGCCATGCCCATGCCCATGGCACCCAAGCCAATGACGCCGACTGATAAAGGGGATGGCATGAATTTACTCTCCTGCAACCGTGAGCATGATTTTTCCGATGTGTTGCGACGACTCCATGAGCACGTGCGCTTGTGCGGCGTCTTTCAAATCGAAAACTTGGTGAATGATGGGGGACACGCTGCCGGCCGCCAGCAAGGGCCAAACTTGCGCATGCAACTCGGACGCAATTTGCGCCTTGTCTTGCGCACTGCGAGGGCGCAAGGTGGAGCCCGTGAAAGTGAGGCGTTTGGTCATGAGAGAAACCCAATCGACTTCGACTTTGGAGGATTGTAAAAATGCAATTTGCAACAAACGACCTTCAATGGCCAATGCGCGCAAGTTGCGTTGCGTGTAGCTACCACCCACCATGTCCAAAATGGCATTCACCCCTTTTTGGTCGGTGAGTTGGAGGGCCTCTTCGACAAAATCGTGGGTGTTGTAATTGATGGCAGCGTGCGCGCCCGCTTTCAAGCAGGCGGCCACTTTGTTGGAGTTGCCAACAGTGCAAAACACCTTGGCGCCAAAAGCATGAGCCAGTTGAATGGCGGTTAAGCCAATGCCAGAAGAGCCGCCATGAACCAAAATGGTCTCGCCCGACTTCAATTTGCCGCGTTGAAAAACATTGGTCCAAACGGTGAAAAAGTTTTCAGGCAAAGCTGCCGCCTGCAACATCGAAAAGCCTTTGGGAATAGGCAAGGCTTGCCCTTCAGGCACAGCCACAAACTCTGCATAAGCGCCGCCATTGGTGAGTGCGCACAACTTGTCGCCCAAACGCCATTGGGTCACGCCCTCCCCCAGGGCCACCACTTCACCTGAAACCTCTAGGCCGGCGATGGTTGAAGCGCCGGGTGGCGGTGGATAACGGCCGCTGCGTTGTGAGCAGTCTGGGCGATTGACACCAGCGTATGCAACCTTGACCAAGACTTCGCCTGCTTTGGGCGTTGGTGTTGCGCAGGTACTGGGGATTAAAACCTCAGGTCCTCCGCCGGTGCCATGGTCAATAAAATGCATGGTGTGAGGGAGCGACATGGTGTTCTTTCTGAAAAGGGCTTGGTGATCGAATTAGCGCTGCAATTTGAAGACAGCGGTGCCTGCCATCAGGTTGGGCCAGGACCTGACTTCTTGGCCTTCTTGCAAGCCAAAGCTGTCGATGATTTTCAAATGATTTTGCAAGGCCAGTTGAGCGAAATCGGCAAACGTCCCAACCCGAATGTTGGGCGTGTCGTACCACTGGAATGGCAGTCGTTTGGTGACGGGCATCCGGCCCGTCAAAATGCTCAAACGGTTGGGCCAGTGCGCAAAATTTGGGAACGCCAAAATACCTGTGCGGCCCACACGAACCGTCTCGCGCAGCATCACCTCAGCGTTGCGCAAATGTTGAAGCGTGTCGATTTGCAAAACCACATCAAAGGATTGGTCTGCAAACATGTTGAGGCCTTCGTCCAAATTCAATTGAATGACATTGACGCCGCGTTTGACACAAGCTTGAATGTTCCGATCGTCAATCTCAACGCCATAGCCTGAGCAGCCGCGGTGCTTTTGCAAGTAGTCAAGCAAAGCGCCATCGCCACAGCCTAAGTCTAAGACACGTGAGCCTTCTGGCACCAAGCGCGCGATGGCTTGCAGATTCACATGCTCACTCATTGGGCGCCCCCTGTTGGGTGACCTTGTGCCATGTTGTCAAAGTAGGAGCGCACCACATTCAGATAGCGCTCGTCGTTTAACAAGAAGGCGTCGTGGCCATGCGGCGCATCAATTTCAGCGTAACTCACCTCGCGCCTGTTGTCGAGCAAGGCGCGAACCATTTCACGACTTCGCGCGGGCGAGAAACGCCAGTCGGTGGTGAAACTGACGAGTAAAAATTTGCAGGTGGCTTTGGCCAATGCGCTGGTCAGGTTGCCGCCCAAGGTGCGTGCGGGATCAAAATAATCGAGGGCGCGTGTGATCAAAAGGTAAGTGTTGGCGTCAAAGTACTCGCTGAACTTGTCCCCTTGGTGGCGCAAGTAGCTTTCGATTTGGAACTCGACGTCTTGGGTTGAATAGCGATAGCCCGTGGCATTGTCTGTGACGGCATTGCGCAGTTCGCGGCCGAACTTTTCGTTCATCACATCGTCGCTCAAATAGGTGATGTGACCAATCATTCGGGCAATGCGCAGGCCGCGTTGAGGCACCACGCCGTGTTTGTAAAAGTGGCCCCCATGAAAGTCAGGATCGGTCACGATGGCACGCCTTGCAACTTCATTGAATGCAATGTTTTCTGCCGTGAGGTTGGGCGCACTGGCAACCACCACCGCGTGGGCTACGCGGTCTGGATAGCGCAATGCCCAAGACAAAGCCTGCATGCCGCCCAAACTGCCGCCCATGACGGCAGCCAAAGTTTGAATGCCCAAAGCGTCTAGCAACCTGGCCTGCGCATCGACCCAGTCTTCGACCGTGACAACAGGAAAGTCGGCGCCATAAATATCGCCAGTATCGGGGTGTGCATGCATGGGGCCGGTTGAGCCAAAGCAAGAGCCCAGGTTGTTCACACCAATCACAAAGAAGCGATGGGTGTCGACTGGTTTACCCGGGCCGATCATGTTGTCCCACCAGCCTTCACTTTTGTCTTGATCTTCGTAGACGCCCGCCACATGGTGCGAGGCATTCAAGGCATGGCAAATGAGAACCGCATTCGATTTGTCAGCATTGAGGGTGCCATAGGTCTCGTAGGCCAAGTGATAGGCGCGAATGGAAGCGCCACTTTGCAAGGCAAGCGGCGCTTCAAAAAACATCGACTGAGGCGTGGCGATCAATGGCATGAAGGGGTCAACCCAAAAAAGCGGTTCGCCCAATTATCGGGGCATTAAAGCTTTGCCGGCGCAGCGTCATTGGCGATGACCTTTTGGGGTGCTTCAAGGGGTGCATTAAGGGGCGTCTCATTATTTTCTTGGCTCGCAGGTCCGCCCCACAAGGCCAAGCCGCCAAGCACGGCAAACACCACGGCAGAGCTTCGGTGCACCCACTTGAGTGAAATTTTGCGGGTGATTGCGTCGCCCAACCAAACCACAGGCGCATTGGCCAGCATCATGCCCAAGGTGGTGCCTGCCACAACCCAAAACCAGCTATTGAATTGGGCGGCCAGCATGACGGTGGCCACTTGTGTTTTATCGCCCATCTCGGCAATGAAGAAAGCCACCACTGTGGTGGCAAAAATACCAAAGCGGGGAGCAGCCTCTTGCTCTTGATCGTCCAGTTTGTCGGGGATCAAAATCCAAACGGCCATGGCCAAAAAGGAGCCGCCCAATACCCAGCGCAAAGCCTGAGGGCCCAGCTGGGTGGTGACCCAGCTGCCCAATGCGCCCGCCAAGCCGTGGTTGAGCAGGGTGGCGACCAAAATACCCCAAACAATGGGCCAAGGCTTGCGAAAGCGAGCCGCTAAAACCAAGGATAAAAGTTGTGTTTTGTCGCCCATTTCAGCCAGAGCAACGATACCGGTAGAGACAAGAAAAGCTTCCATAGACGCATCATAGCCACCACGCCATCCTGATTAGGCGTGGTTTTTGCTTGATTTTGGTGCGCAATGCACAAACATGGTTTTTGCGCACCAAATTAACTCATAAACAACCTGGGATCAACATGGAAGCACTAAAACAGAGCGCAGATGCGCTCTTTATTTTGTTGGGCGGCATCATGGTGCTGGCCATGCACGCAGGATTTGCCTTTTTGGAATTGGGCACGGTTCGCAAGAAAAACCAAGTCAATGCCTTGATCAAAATTTTGGTCGACTTTTCAGTGTCGACCGTGGTTTATTTTGTGGTGGGTTACAGCGTTGCTTATGGCACCAGTTTTTTTGTGGGCGCAGAGCAATTGGCTGCCAAAAATGGCTATGACTTGGTCAAATTTTTCTTTCTGCTGACCTTTGCAGCCGCGATCCCTGCCATAGTCTCTGGGGGCATTGCCGAGAGGGCTAAGTTTTGGCCGCAACTGATCGCCACAGCTTGCCTCGTGGGCTTTGTTTACCCGTTCTTTGAAGGCATTGTGTGGAACCAGCATTTTGGTGTTCAGGCTTGGATCAAGGCCACCACTGGCGAAGAGTTTCATGATTTTGCGGGCTCTGTGGTGGTGCACGCCATGGGTGGATGGATTGCCTTGCCAGCAGTGTTGCTCTTGGGGGCTCGCTACAACCGGTACCGCAAAGATGGTGCCGTCTCTGCGCACCCGCCCTCCAACATTCCTTTCTTGGCTTTGGGGGCTTGGATTTTGATTGTGGGTTGGTTTGGTTTCAACGTGATGAGCGCCCAAACACTCGACAAAATTTCAGGTTTGGTCGCGGTGAACTCTTTGATGGCGATGGTGGGTGGCACTTTGGCGGCTTTGTTGTGTGGAAAAAACGATCCAGGCTTTGTTCACAATGGCCCCTTGGCGGGCTTGGTGGCCGTGTGTGCAGGCTCCGACCTGATGCACCCTTTCGGCGCATTGGCCGTGGGCGCTGTGGCGGGCGCATTGTTTGTGCTCATGTTCACGCTCACGCAAAACAAATGGCAAATTGATGATGTGTTGGGGGTTTGGCCATTGCACGGTATTTGTGGCGCTTGGGGTGGCATTGCCGCTGGTATTTTTGGTTTGCAGTCCTTTGGCGGCCTGGGTGGTGTGAGTTTTCAAGCCCAGTTGATAGGTACTTTGATGGGCGTGGCCTGGGCCCTGTTGGGCGGCACCTTGGTCTACGGCATCTTAAAGATGACCATGGGATTGAAGATGACGCCTGAAGAAGAATACGAAGGTGCAGACCTGAGCGTTCACAAAATCAGCGCCACGCCTGACCGCGAATCAAGCTGGTGAGTAGTTAAAGTAATTAGACAAAAAAACGTCTAATCCCAAGTAAATAAGGGCCTTTCAAAGAATTAACTTGCCAAAGGCCTTGATTTGTGGCCCATAATGGCTTAGCACACGTCTTAAAGGCGTGTGTTTTGTTCGCGGTGTACCGGTGTCAGTTTCGCTTCCTTCCGAGGTTTTTAGGTTTGTTGATGCGTTTTTGGGGCTCCATCGCTTTTGTTTTTGTGTTTAGAGGAGTCCCTTTCAATGGGCAAAAAACTATACGTCGGCAATCTGCCGTACTCGGTTCGTGACGGCGATTTAGAGCAGGCCTTCGGCCAGTTCGGTTCAGTGACCAGCGCTAAAG
>CANKOT010000025.1 GCA_947484245.1 Comamonadaceae bacterium | reverse complement strand
TGGTGCTCGAGTACAACAACATCGAGCAATTGGAAGAAGCTTTCAAACTTCATGGCCCTGAGTTGGCCTGCCTCATGATCGAGCCCATTGCAGGCAACATGAACTTTGTGCGCGCCAGCGTGCCCTTCATGAAACGCTGCCGCGAACTGTGCAGCCAATACGGCGCGCTCTTGGCGTTTGACGAAGTCATGACCGGTTGCCGCGTGGCTTTGGGCAGCGCGCAAAGTGTTTATGCCAAAAGCATTCCAGGCTTCGAGCCCGACATGACTGTCATGGGCAAAGTGATTGGCGGCGGCATGCCTTTGGCTGCCTTCGGTGGCAAGCGCGCCGTCATGGAACAACTGGCGCCTTTGGGCCCTGTTTACCAAGCCGGCACATTGAGTGGCAACCCAGTGGCTACTGCTTGCGGCTTGGCCACCTTGGCCGAAATTAGCAAGCCTGGTTTCTTTGATGCGCTGAGTGCGCGTACACGTTCATTGGTCGATGGTCTGTCGGCTGCAGCGGCGGCTGAAGGTGTACCCTTTGCAGGCGACTCTGAAGGCGGTATGTTTGGCTTCTTCTTGTTGCCCACTCTGCCCAGCAACTATCCACAAGTGATGAAAACCGACGGCAGCAAGTTCAACACTTTGTTCCACGGCTTGCTTGACCGCGGTGTTTACATTGCGCCAGCACTTTATGAAGCGGGCTTTGTAAGCGGCGCGCACACTGCGCAAGACATTGCCGATACGGTGAGTGCTGCGCGTGAGATTTTCAAGACGCTTTAATCAATGGCGGAAATGACGCACGCCTGAGAACACCATGGCCACGCCGCGTTCATCGGCAGCGGCAATCACTTCAGGATCGCGCATAGAGCCGCCTGGCTGAATGACGCAATTGGCGCCAGCTTCTACCACCACATCCAAGCCATCGCGGAATGGGAAGAACGCATCGCTGGCCACCACAGTGTTTTGCAAGCTCAAGCCTGCATGACCAGCCTTGATACTGGCTATGCGAGCTGAATCTAAGCGGCTCATTTGGCCTGCACCCACGCCCATGGTCATGCCATTGGCGCAGAAAACAATGGCATTGCTCTTGACGTACTTGGCCACGTTCCAGGCAAACAACAAGTCTTGCAATTGTGCAGGTGTGGGCTGCACTTTGGTGACCACTTTGAGGTCGGCCAATTGCAACTCGTGGTTGTCGGCCGTTTGAATGAGCAAGCCAGAACCCACACGTTTGATGTCTTGCGCATTGCGGCCTTGTTCAAAAGGCGTGCCGCCTGCTTTGAATTCGGGCAAGGCAATTTGCAACACACGCACATTGGCTTTGGCTTTGAAAATTTCCAGCGCTTCGGTTGAGTAAGCAGGTGCCATCAAAACTTCCACAAACTGCTTGCTAATTTGCTGCGCGGCAGCAGCGTCAACAGTGCGGTTCAGCGCAATGATGCCACCAAACGCAGAGGTTGGATCGGTTTGAAATGCTTTGCTGTAAGACTCGAGCGCATTGGCACCCAATGCCACGCCGCAAGGATTGGCATGCTTCACAATGACGCATGCTGACTCAGAAAAACTCTTGACGCATTCCCATGCCGCATCGGCATCTGCAATGTTGTTGTATGAAAGTTCTTTTCCCTGCAATTGCACAGCCGTAACCAAAGAGCCAGGCGCTGGATACAAGTCGCGATAGAAGGCTGCGGTTTGGTGCGGATTCTCACCGTAGCGCAAGTCTTGCAACTTCACAAAACGGCCATTGGATTGCGCTGAGTATTCTGTGCGAGTGCCGTCTTCCAAATTGTACGAAGACAAATAGTCGCTGATGGCCGCGTCGTAATTGCTGATGCGGTTGAAGGCCGCCACCGACAAAGCAAAACGAGTTTTCTCAGACACTTTGCCGCTGGCTTTGAGTTCTTCAATCACAGTGGCGTATTGCGAAGCATCGGTGAGCACCGCCACATCTTTCCAGTTCTTGGCCGCACTGCGCACCATGGCAGGACCGCCAATGTCGATGTTCTCAATGGCGTCTTCCAAAGTGCATCCTGGCTTGGCCACAGTAGCTTCGAAGGGGTACAAATTGACGATGAGCAAATCGATGGTTTGAATGCCGTGCTCTTTCAAAGCAGCCATGTGCTCTGGCACATCGCGGCGAGCCAACAAGCCGCCATGCACTTTGGGGTGCAAAGTTTTCACACGGCCATCCAACATTTCTGGAAACTCTGTCACTTGAGCCACCTCTGTCACGGGCAAACCTTTCTCAGCCAGCAGTTTGGCAGTGCCGCCAGTAGACACCAACTCTACCTTCAGGGCATGCAACGCTTGCGCAAGTTCGACGATGCCAGTTTTGTCAGAGACAGAAATCAGAGCTTTCATTTTTTCATTTCAAAAGTTTGTGTTCTAAGAGTTTCTTGCGCAGTGTGTTGCGGTTAAGGCCAAGCCACTCCGCAGCGCGCGATTGGTTTTGTTCTGCGCGTTGCATGACCACTTCCAATAGCGGCTTCTCCACCACATTCAACAGCATGTCATACATGCCATGCGGCTCCTCACCTGCCATGTCGCGAAAGTAATCGTTCAAACTGTCACGGATGCATTCATCAATTTTTTTCTTGCTCATTCCATTGTCTCCAAAGCCATTTCAGCTTGCATGCCTGAAACAGCTACTGGCATGCGCTCCATGCGCGCTGCCATTTCCTCAAAAAAATCTGCCACGGCACGCGATTGCAAATCGGCCGTTTCCAATGTGTTCATGTGCTCTCTAAACACCTCACCGCCTGGTAAATCACGCACATACCAGCCAATGTGTTTGCGCGCAGAGCGCACGCCAGTGAGTTCACCATACAAGCCGTAGTGATCTTGCAAATGTTCAAGCAATGCACGTTTGACCTCAGCCACCAAGGGGGGTGCCAAGGACTCGCCCGTTGACAAGAAATGGACGATTTCACGGAAGATCCACGGCCGGCCTTGTGCGGCGCGTCCTACCATCAGGGCATCTGCGCCAGTGTGCTTTAAAACCTGCAAAGCTTTTTCGGGCGAGTCAATGTCACCATTGGCAACCACTGGAATTTTGAGAGCGGCCTTCACTGCCGCCACGGTATCGTATTCGGCAAAACCTTTGTAGCCTTGCTCGCGCGTTCGGCCATGCACTGTGACCATTTGAATGCCCACGCTTTCAAATGCCTTGGCCAATACCAAGGCATTTTTTTCAGTGTCACACCAACCCGTGCGCATTTTCAAAGTAACCGGCACACCGCGGGGTGCGCAAGCGGCGACCACCGCCTCTGCAATTTCGATGGCCAAAGTTTCGTTTTGCATCAGGGCTGAGCCCGCCCATTTGTTGCAAACCTTTTTGGCGGGGCAGCCCATGTTGATGTCAATGATTTGCGCGCCCTGATCGATGTTGTAGGCAGCGGCCTCGGCCATCATGGCGGCATCGGTGCCTGCAATCTGGACCGCAATGGGGCCGGGTTCACCATCGTGGTTGGCGCGGCGTGAGGTTTTTAAACTTTTCCACAGGTCTTTGCGCGAGGTGACCATTTCGCTCACGGCGTAGCCCGCGCCAAACTGTCTGCACAATTGGCGAAACGGCCGATCTGTCACGCCCGCCATTGGCGCTACAAAAATGGCATTGGGTAATACGTAGGGTCCGATTTGCATGGACAAGGTGAGGGGAAGGAAAAGTCGATCTGCTTAAAAAGGAGGCACGATTGTAATTGCTTACTTTTTGAGCAAGGGGATTATTTTGAAAGAAATTTTGAAAGAAATTTCGAAATAGACACCTTTGGCTACACTCTCATGCAAATGGAAGCATGGTTCTCTCCCCTCATGGCTCAAGTCTTGGCTTGGTTGGCTTTGCCCGAACACGGTTTGTCGACTGTGTTCACCATCGCTTTTATTTCGGCAACCTTGCTCCCCATGGGCTCCGAGCCTGCTGTGTTTGGTTTGGTCAAACTCAACCCCGATTTATTTTGGGCCGCCATTTTGGTAGCCACAGCGGGAAACACACTGGGCGGCATGCTGAGTTGGTGGATGGGCTTTGGTGCGCACCATGCTATGGACAAAGTACGCAGTCGCAAAGCACAAGAAAACGCTGCAAGTGCCAGCATCAGCGATCAAATGCATTTGCGTGCACTCAAATGGCTGGAGAAGTTAGGTCCTAAAGCTTGCTTGTTGTCTTGGCTGCCAGGTGTGGGCGACCCTTTGTGCGCCGTTGCGGGATGGCTCAAAATGCCACTGCTGGCCTGCACCATCTACATGGCCATTGGCAAGTTTTTGCGGTATTTGCTAATGACAAGTTTGCTGTTGTGGGTGTTTTAAAACACACTCAAAACTCAGCGGAACAACAACACCACAGCGACCACCGCCAAGAAAACAAGCAAGGCTCGGCGAAAAGTCTCTTCACTCAAAAGGTGTCGAATTTTTCGCCCTGTTAGAAGGCCTACAAACATGGGGATGATGGCTAAAAAAGAATAGCCCAAATCGTCCAATTGCATCCGGTCAAAATGCCACATGGCCCCATAAAGTGGCCATGCTGCGTTCAAGTAAATCACACTGATACAGCCTACAAATTCATCGCGTTTCAGCTTCAACGACATTAAGTAGCTGATCACAATGGGGCCCATCAGTGAAGATGCGCCGCCAAGCAATCCTGAGACAGCACCCACCAAAGCGCCAGCAGCTGTTTCTTTTTCGGGTGGAATATTGAAGCTTGGCTTGAAGGCCATGAGCACCACGGCAACGATCAGGGCAAGCGCCAGTAAGGTGTTCAACTCGCGCACGCTGAACGACAAAGTCCAATACACCGCCAGCACAGTCACGATGGCTTGCGTCAGCATGAGGGGCCAAAAACGTTTCAGGCTGGTCTTCAAGCTGCCTTCTTGCCACACCTGCCAAATGTTGGAAACCAAAACCGGCACCGAAACCAGCGCGATGGCTTGGATGCTGCTGATATAAAGCGACATGACGGGCACTGCAAACAAAGGCAAGCCCACGCCCAAGGTGCCTTTGATCAAGCCGCCGCCCACGATGGCAGCCGAGCAGATCAAGACGGTCAGCACCATGTCCGGGCTGAAATCAATGGGCATAGGGCGTGATGACTGAGTTAGCTGCTGAACAAGAAGTTCATCACGTCGCCATCTTTGACCACGTATTCCTTGCCTTCAGCGCGCATTTTTCCCGCGTCTTTGGCGCCTTGCTCGCCCTTGTAAGCGATGTAATCGTCGTAGGAAATGGTTTGCGCGCGGATATAGCCTTTTCCAAAGTCGGTGTGAATCACGCCCGCAGCTTGCGGGCCTGTATCACCGACGTGAATGGTCCATGCACGCACTTCTTTCACGCCGGCGGTAAAGTAAGTTTGCAAACCCAAGAGTGTGTAGGCGGAGCGAATCAAGCGGTTGAGGCCAGGCTCTGTTTGACCCAGTTCTTCCAAGAACATCTGACGGTCTTCATCAGACATTTCAGACATTTCCGCTTCCAACTTGGCGCAAATGGCCACCACGGGTGCGTTCTGCGCATCGGCATAAGCCTTCAGTTTGTCAAGCAAGGGGTTGTTTTCAAAACCATCCTCGGCCACGTTGGCCACAAACATGGCCGGCTTGGCTGTGATCAAGAAAAACTGGCTGAGCAATGGGCGCTCTTCTTTGCTGAAATCGATGGTGCGAACAGGCTTGCCTTCGTTCAAAGCCGATTGGCATTTTTCCAAAATGGCCACCAACTTGATGGATTCTTTGTCACCAGAGCGCGCCGTTTTTTGAACGCGGTGCAAACCTTTCTCAACAGCTGTCAAATCGGCCAAACACAACTCGGTTTGAATCACCTCAATGTCAGAGATGGGGTCGACACGGCCTGCCACGTGAATCACGTTGTCGTCTTCAAAGCAGCGCACCACATTGATGGTGGCGTCGGTTTCCCGAATGTGCGCCAAGAATTTGTTGCCTAAGCCTTCACCCGTGCTGGCACCTGCCACCAAGCCGGCAATGTCCACAAACTCCACGATGGCTGGCACGATGCGCTCAGGGCTAATGATGGCGGCCAATTCTTGCAGACGGTGATCGGGCACTTCCACCACGCCGGTATTGGGCTCAATGGTGCAAAAGGGATAGTTCTCGGCCGCAATGCCCGCTTTGGTCAGGGCGTTAAAAAGGGTGGACTTGCCAACGTTGGGCAGGCCCACAATGCCGCATTTGAGGCTCATGGAAGACTTTCTTGGATTCTGCGAATAATCAGTGATTTTAAAGGGTGTGCGTGGTCTAATTTCTATCCATGTCAGAAGCCATTTCTCAAAACACCCTGAAGTGCTCACTTACACCCCCATGTCCGCGCCTGCGGGTTGTGGCCGTGGTCTTGGCTGCTGGCACAGCTTCTCGCATGGGAGGGCGAGCCAAGTGCTTGCTCCAAAGAGACGGCCAAACGCTGCTCAACAGACTGCTCAATGCGCTTGAAACGGCGGGTATCGACGAAACGGTGCTGGTCTTAGGGCACAACGCAGAGGTCATTCAGCCCACATTGCCCCAAAGAGCCAGGCCAGATGTTTCTAAGCGCGGTGCAGAACCCATGAAAGTTCATCTGGTGCTCAACCCCAAGCCTGCGGATGGTCAAAACAGCTCTTTGCATTTGGGTTTGGCCAAAGCAAGTGCGCTCAATCCACAATGGCTGTTGGTGGCCTTGGCAGACCAGCCCCTTTTAGAAGCGGCCGATCTACAAGCCTTGATCGCAGCCGTCAAAGCCAGTGCAGATGGCACGCAAATGCTGCAGCCCTGGGTAGAAGGTCAACCCGGCAATCCTGTGATGTTGTCACACAGGGTCATGTCCGACCTCTTAAACCACCCACAAGGTGCTGGTCCTTTGAGAGGTGGCAAAGAATGGCGTCAAATGCATCCGCAACACTGCCACTCATGGCCCACGGCAAACACCCACTACAGAGTCGACATGGATACGCCCGAAGACATTGAGTCTTTAGGGGCTCAATATGGCATTGTTTTGAGCTGGGGCACCCCCACCTGAACAAGGCCTACCCAACGCCTCCTACAATCAGACGCATGTCGCTTTCAATCACCCAATTTGACGTTTGCATCAGAGGCGCAGGCATCGTCGGGCGCAGCCTTGCCTTGATGCTTGCGTCCCAAGGACTGCGGGTTGCGCTTGTCAATCTGCACGCATCCGCCAACGCTGGCCAAGGTCACAGCGACGTTCGGGCCTACGCTTTGAACATGGCAGCCAAACAACTCCTCACCGACTTGCGCTGCTGGCCAGAAGATTCTGCGTGCACACCCATTTTAAAAATGCACATTGAAGGTGACCAAGGCGGCAATTTAGAATTCAGCGTCGCCGAGCAGGGCGTTGAAGCTTTGAACTGGATGGTGGATGTCCCAAGCCTAGAGAACAATTTGCGCAAGGCCAGCGGCTTTCAGCCTCTGATTCAAGAGCTCGCTGAAAATGTACCGGCGCCCCTGACAGTCATTTGCGAAGGCCGTGCCAGTCAAACAAGAGCCGAATTGGGCGTTGCCTTTGAGGTTAAGCATTACGACCAACACGCCTTGGCGTGCCGCATACGCACACAAGCGCCACACTCACAAGTGGCCCGCCAATGGTTTCAAAATACGCATGGTCCTGAAATTTTGGCCTTCTTGCCCATTGGCGGCGAAGCCAGTCACGAATGGGCCGTGGTTTGGTCGCTCACACCTGCTCGCGCGCAAGCCTTGCTCAATGTCAGCGCTGATGCATTCAACCTGCAATTGCAAAGCGCCAGCCAAGGCATTGCTGGCGTTGTAGAGCTCATCAGTGAGCGCGCTGTGTGGCCCTTGCAGCTGGCCAAAGCGGCCCAATGGACGGGCACTATGCCCGGATCAGGTACCGGATCAGGCACTGGCAAAAAGGCCGCATCGTTTGCACTCGCTGGCGACGCAGCACACGCCATACACCCCTTGGCAGGCCAAGGCTTGAATGTGGGACTTGCCGATGTGGCCACATTGGCCAGCGTCATTCAAGCCAAAGAATTTTGGCGCCCCTTAAGCGACACCAAGTTGCTGCGCCGCTACGAGCGCGCCAGACAAGCGGAAGTGCTGGCCATGGGCTGCGTCACCGATGGCATGCAAACACTCTTTGCAGAACCTTCTGTGCCAGTCCAAAAGTTGCGCAACTGGGGCATGTCTGCCTTCAATCAATTGAGTCCACTGAAAAAATGGATGGCGGGTGAAGCCATGAAATCTTCACATCAAGCCAAATAAAGTGACTCACGCCAACCCATACCCTAGGATTTTCAAAGCATGCGCTTGATTCAAATTTTCACAACCACCTGTTTGCTTTTGGCCAGTGCAAGCAGCATGGCGCAAGACGCCAACTTGAAAAAAACCTTGAGCGAGCGTTTGCCGTCCTTGCCCAAAATTGAAGAGATCTCCAAAACGCCCATGCCCGGCGTGTTTGAAATTCGGGTTCAGGGCAATGAGATTTTTTATACCGATGCCAAAGGTGATTTTCTGATTCAAGGCGCATTGATTGACACCAAGCAAAAACGCAATTTGACGGAAGAGCGTACCGACAAACTATCGGCCGTTCCGTTTGACAGCCTGCCCTTGAAGTTTGCAATTACACAAGTCAGAGGCAATGGCAAGCGAAAACTGGTGGTGTTTTCAGACCCCAACTGCGGCTATTGCAAGCGCTTTGAACGCGATTTGCAAAAGATTGACAACGTCACCCTCTATCACTTGATGTACCCCGTGTTGGGCGAAGACTCCAGAGTTAAATCACGCAACATTGCTTGCGCCAAAGACAGGGCCAAAACATGGAACGACTGGATGCTGCAGGGCATTACACCGCCCGCTGTGGCCTGCGACAACCACAACATCGATGCCATTGTGGAGTTTGGCAAAAAGCATCGCATCAATGGCACGCCCACCATGTTTGTGGCAGATGGAACACGTGTACCCGGCGCCATTGAAACGGCTCAAATTGAATCTTTGCTGAATGCCGTTAAGCCATGAACCCACACGCAGATCAAACACGAAGACAGGTCAAATTGTTGGCCTATGCAGGTCTCACGCCATTTGTGGGCATGGCCATTTTGCTTTGGTTGGTCGATGCCGACTTGCACCCTTTCTTGGCCTTGGCCATGGCCGGTTACGGCGCCGCCATTGTTTCTTTCTTAGGCGGCATTCATTGGGGCATTGGTTTTAAAAATGTCTCGCGCATGCACAATGCGCCAATGTTTCACTTTGGCTGGGGCGTTGTGCCATCACTCTTGGCATGGATCGCTGTGACCATGCCGGCTTATGCAGGCCTGCCTTTGTTGGCATTGATCCTGGGCATTTGCTATGCGGTTGACCGCAAAACCTACCCAGAAGCTGGCTTGCAAGAGTGGCTGCCCATGCGCTTGGGTCTCACGCTTGTGGCTGCATTGAGTTGCTTGATTGGAGCGGCTGCCACATGAGTTCGAAAAAAACTTTGACTGCTGTTCACTACAGCATTGATGCCAGTCACACCCATTCCCATCTTTTTAAAATTTCACTGCACATTGCAGCGCCGCAGGCTGGGCAAGTGGTGTCCTTGCCCGTTTGGATTCCTGGCAGTTATTTGGTGCGTGAGTTTGCCAAAAATTTACAAAACTTAAAGGCCACACAAGGCGGTAAAGCGGTTGCGGCACAACAAGACAACAAAACTCAGTGGCACATTCAGTGCAAAGAAGGCCAAGCCCTGCACTTGAGCTATGAGGTGTATGCCTTTGACAATTCGGTGCGCACTGCTTGGCTTGATACTCAGCGTGGCTTCTTCAATGGCACCAGTTTGTGCTTGCGAGTGCATGGGCAAGAAGATCTACCCCATGCCCTCACATTGACAGCCATTAAAGGCAGTGCGTGGCAAGTGGCAACAGGTCTGCAAGCCAGCAAAGTCAACAAGCAAGGCTTTGGCGATTATGTGGCGGCCAACTACGATGAGTTGGTGGACTGCCCTTTTGAGCTGGGCAATATTTGGCGTGGCCAATTTATGGCTTGCGGCATTCCACATGAGTTTGTGGTGGCGGGTGCCATGGCGTCCTTCGATGGGGCTCGTCTGTTGGCCGATACGCAAAAAATTTGTGAAACCGAAATCAAGTTTTGGCACGACAAAAAACCCGCAGCCAGTGCCCCCTACAAGCGCTATGTGTTCATGCTCAATGCGGTTGAAGAAGGCTATGGTGGCTTGGAGCATCGCAACTCAACAGCTCTCATTTGCAACCGCCGTGATCTGCCTGCGCTTGGCATGAAGAAAGTGCCTGACGCCTATATTACTTTGCTGGGCTTGATCAGCCACGAGTATTTTCACACTTGGAACGTGAAGCAACTGCGCCCTGCAGAATTCACGCGCTACGACTACACCCAAGAAAATTACACCCAACTTCTGTGGTTCTTTGAAGGCTTTACCAGCTATTACGACGACCTGCTTTTGCGCCGTGCCAAACTCATTGACGACAGCACTTATTTCAAATTGATCAACAAAACCATCAACATGGTTTTGCAAGCGCCAGGCCGACAAGTGCAGTCGGTGGCCCAGGCCAGCTTTGATGCTTGGGTCAAGTACTACCGCCAAGACGAAAACACACCTAACAGCACCATCAGCTACTACACCAAGGGTGCGTTGGTGGCCTTGTGCCTCGATTTGTCAATGCGCTCTGAAGGCTCGGGCAACCTAGACCTAGTAATGCGCGGTTTGTGGCAACGCTGCCAAGGCGGGCCCCTCACAGAGGCTGACTTGCTGGCTGAGCTGCAGGCTCAAACAGGCCGCAGTTGGCACAAAGAAATCAAGGCTTGGGTGCACAGCACGCAAGAATTGCCACTCAAAACTTTGTTGTCATCGCATGGCATTGTGGTGCACGAAGACCCCTCTCAAATGGCGCAGCGCTTGGGTTTGCGAGTTGCAGAAACCCAAGGTGTGGTTCAAGTCAAAGCCGTGCTGCGCGGTGGTGCCGCCGAAAAAGCGGGCATGGCTGCTGGCGATGAATGGTGGGCTGTGGCCAGCAGCAAAGCCAAATCGACCACGTGGCGCTTGAAGAAGTTGGACGATTTGAGCTTGCTGCTTGGCAATGACAAAAAAGCCAAGGCCACCATCACACGCGATCAGAAAGTCTTTGAGTTGGACTTGAGCATTCCCTCTGATGTGCACACTTGGCGCTTGAGCTACACCAACTCCGACCAAGCACACCAAGCGCGCACCAGCGCATGGTTGGACGGCGCTGTAAACAACACCCCCAACCACACCGGCAACCCCGTTTAACGCTTCGCTTTATTTAGCGCGCAGGTCGAGTACTCGCTTGGCCTTGCCTTGGCTGCGCTCGACGCCGCCCTCTGCGCGCAAATCGATTTCGACACTCGAGCCAATGTAGACCTTGATTTCATGCTGCAGCATTTTGGCGGCAGCGCGAGCTTCTTGGCTGTCTGGCTTGGTGCCAGGACGCGTCTCAACTGCGACCATCAGGTTGTCCATCGGCCCTTCGCGCGTAAGCACACATTGGTAGTGGGGTGCCAATTCTGGGCGCTTCAAAATCAACTCTTCAATTTGTGAAGGGAACACATTGACACCGCGAATGATCATCATGTCATCGCTTCGGCCCGTGATTTTTTCCATTCGGCGCATGGTGCGTGCCGTGCCCGGCAACAAGCGCGTTAAGTCACGCGTTCGGTACCGGATGATGGGCAAGGCTTCTTTGGTCAGGCTGGTGAACACCAGTTCGCCCATTTCACCATCGGCCACCGGCTCACCCGTTTCGGGGTTGATGATTTCGGGGTAGAAATGGTCTTCCCAAATGGTGGGGCCGTCTTTGGTTTCGATGCACTCGCTGGCAACGCCTGGGCCCATGACCTCAGACAAGCCATAAATATCCACTGCGTCAATGCCCATTCGCTGCTCAATGGCCGCGCGCATGTCGTTGGTCCAGGGCTCGGCACCAAAAATACCAATGCGCAATGAAGTACTGCGTGGGTCAATGCCTTGACGCTCAAACTCATCGGCAATGGCCAGCATGTAGCTGGGCGTGACCATGATGATCTCGGGCTTGAAATCTTGAATGAGCTGCACTTGACGCTCAGTTTGGCCGCCGCCAAAAGGCACCACCGTGAGGCCTAATTTTTCTGCACCGTAGTGCGCGCCCAAACCACCGGTAAACAAACCATAGCCATAGCTCACATGCACCATGTCGCCTGCTTGCGCACCGCCTGCTCGAATACTGCGCGCCACCACCGTGGCCCAAGTGTCGATGTCGCGCTGGGTATAGCCCACTACTGTTGGCTTGCCGGTAGTACCACTAGACGCATGAATGCGCGAGCAACCCGAGCGAGGCACGGCAAACATGCCATAGGGATAGCTGTCGCGCAAATCGGCTTTGGTGGTGAACGGAAACTTGGCCAAATCGGCCAATGATTTGCAATCACTCGGGTGCATACCCGCTGCATCAAACTTGCGCTTGTAGACCGGTGAATTGTCGTAAGCGTGTTGCAGCGTGGCTTTCAAGCGCTTGAGTTGCAAGGCGCGCAGTTCATCGGTGCTGGCTTTTTCTATAGGTTCTAAAGGCAAACGTGAGGGGGTGCTCATCAAAAATTCTCCGTCGAGTTTCTGCAGGTCAAATTATTCAGGGATGACAGTGCCTTGAATCTGCGCACTCTTGCCTCTGAACATGGCAATCACTTCGCCCTTTTGGTTGGTCACTTTCATGTCGTAAATACCGTGGCGGCCACTCAAGGCTTGCTCCTGGCCGACACAAGTCAACACATCACCCAGCTGGCCCGATTTTAAAAATTCAATGCTACAACCAGCGGCCACAGCCACCTTGTTGTAGCTGTTGCACGCAAACGCAAAGGTGGAGTCGGCCAGCGTAAAGATAAATCCACCATGGCAAATTTTGTGACCATTCAAGTGCATGTCTTTAACCGTCATTTGAATCACTGCGCGGCCCGGTTCACACGAAATAAGCTGCATGCCCATGGTGTCTTTGCTGGCTGTGTCTGCGGCAAACATCGATTCACCCACTTGCCTTGCCAAATCCATGGTGGCTTGCGAAGGCACTGCAAGCTGGGTTGGCGTGGTGTTCATCTTCATTCCCCTTTGAATTTGGCAGGCCGCTTTTCTAAGAAAGCTTTCACACCTTCAAAGTAATCGTGCGATTGACCCAGCGCAGATTGCGCGTCACGCTCTTGGTCCAGCTGCTCTGACAAGCTGCGGGTATGCGCACCCGCCATGAGTTTGCGCGTGGCCACCAATGCCTTGGTGGGCATGACGGCCAACTTGTCGGCCATGCTCAACGATGCAGCCACAGCGTCGTCGGCCACATCCCAAATCATGCCCCAGGCCTTGGCTTGCTCGGCCATCAATTTGTCACCCGTCATGGCCAATGCCAAAGCACGCGGCAAACCCAAACGCTCTACCAACAACCAACTGCTGCCTGCGTCTGGAATGAGACCAATTTTGCTAAAGGCTTGAATAAAACTGGCTTGCGGTGAAGCAATGACAATGTCACAAGCCATGGCAATGGATGCACCCGCGCCAGCCGCTACGCCATTGACAGCAGCCACAACCGGCATGCGCAATGCTTGGATGCGGCGTGTGGTGGGGTTGAACGCTTGGTCAATGATGGGGCCAGGATCGGCACGCTTGACCATGTCGGGGCCGGGTGTGAAATCAAACTCCGACAAATCGGCGCCTGCACAAAAACCTCTGCCCGCCCCTGTCAACACCATGGCTCTGATTTCGGCATCGGCTTCGGCTTGGTCAAACGCTGCCCACAAATCGTGGTGCATTTGGCGCGTGAAGCTGTTCAGCGCTTGGGGGCGGTTGAAAGTGACCAAGGCCACGGCGCCGCGTTTTTCAAAGGTCACTGACAAAGTGTGTTCTGAGGTCATGGTCGAGTTGAAGGTGAAGGTGAAGGTGAAGGTGAAGGTGAAAGTGAAGGACTGAATGTTGGCGGAAATTGAAAATGTACCATTGACCGACCGATCGGTTGGCTAATATTTTCCCTTGATTTAAGCATCTTTTTCGTCCCGTTATAGTCAGGGGTGATGGCATTTAGCACCTGATAGGAGAATCCTTTTGTCTTACGAAAACATTGAAGTCCGCGTTGAAGGCGGCAAAGTCGGTATCGTCACCCTCAATCGCCCCAAAGCATTGAATGCTTTGAATGGCCCCTTGATGGACGAACTGGGTACCGCCCTCAAGGCCTTTGACGCCGACGAAGCCATTGGCTGCATCATCGTCACGGGCAGTGAAAAGGCCTTTGCAGCTGGCGCCGACATTTCGGCCATGGCCAAACACAACTTCAGCGATGTCTACAAACAAGATTTCATCACGCGCAATTGGGAAACCATTCGCAGCATTCGCAAGCCCGTGATTGCCGCCGTGAGTGGCTTTGCCTTAGGCGGTGGTTGCGAGTTGGCCATGATGTGCGACTTTATTATTGCTGCCGAAAACGCCAAGTTTGGACAACCCGAAATCAAGTTGGGCATCATTCCTGGTGCAGGCGGAACGCAGCGTCTGCCGCGCGCAGTGGGCAAATCTAAGGCCATGGACTTGGCTTTAACAGCCCGCATGATGGACGCCCAAGAAGCCGAGCGCGCAGGCTTGGTGAGCCGCGTGGTGCCTACCGAAAAATTGATGGAAGAAGCCTTGGGCGCTGCCCTGGTCATTTGCGGCATGGGCCAATTGGCGGTGATGGCGGCCAAGGAATGCGTCAACCGCGCCTTCGAAAGTGGCCTGAGCGATGGCGTGATGTTTGAGCGCCGTTTGTTCCATTCGATGTTTGCAACCGAAGATCAAAAAGAAGGCATGGACGCATTTTTGAACAAGCGCGCACCGCAATTCGTGAATCGTTAAGTCGTAGCGCTCGTTGCAAAACACACTCATCACAGCGCCCATCGTTCCGACGATTTGGCGCTTGACCCTCCCCAACCTTTTAGCCATGACCGCCGGTACGCTGGTGAGCATTGCTGAAACTTGGTATGTGGGGTATTTGGGCACCATGTCCTTGGCCGGCATCGCCTTGGTTTTTCCATGCATCATGTTGCAGCAAATGTTGTCTGCAGGGTCTATGGGAGGCGGTATTTCGTCGGCTGTGAGTCGAGCACTTGGCGCCAACGATCTGGGCAAAGCCAATGCGCTGGTGTTGCATGCCGCCCTGATCTGTTTGGGCATGGGCTTATTCTTCACGTTCATTTTCATTGTTTGGGGCGAACCTATTTTTCGCTTGCTAGGGGGTCAGGGCGAAGCACTGTTGCAATCTTTGGCCTATGCGAATGTGGCGTTTTGGGGTGCCGCGAGTATTTGGCTGACCAACGGTTTTGCTTCTGTCATTCGCGGATCTGGCAACATGAAAACGCCCTCCTTGGTGTTGTTGATAGCTTGTGTGGCACAAGTGACCTTGAGCGGTGTTTTGGGTTTGGGTTGGGGGCCTATTCCAAGTTTCGGCATGGCAGGCATTGCCATGGGATATGTCATTGCGTTTAGCGCAAGCACCCTGTATTTGTTTGCCTATTTGCGCTCTTCTCGCAGCATGCTGCGCTTGAGCTTCAAGAGCCCATTGTCAAAACCTTTGTTCATGGATATTCTCAAAGTGGGCGCCATGTCTAGCTTGTCTACTTTGCAAACAGTCGCCACGATTTTGATTTTGACGCGGCTCATTTCAAGCTTTGGACCCGAAGCCTTGGCAGGTTATGGCATTGGCACACGTCTGGAGTTTTTGTTGGTGCCCATGACCTTTGCATTTGGTGTGGCCTGTGTACCCATGGTGGGCATGGCTTTAGGTGCGCAACTTTTTGAGCGCGCCAAAAAAGTGGCCTGGGCTGGCTCGCTCATGTCTGCAGCATTGATAGGCGGTATCGGTCTGTTGGTCACTGTTTGGCCTGGCGTTTGGTCTGAAATGTTCACGAGCAACACCACCGTTTTGTTTCATGCCCATCAGTATTTCAAATGGGTTGGCCCTTGTTATGGTTTCTTTGCAATTGGTTTGTGCCTGTACTTTGCATCGCAAGGCGCAGGGAAGCTATTGGGGCCCGTCCTGGCAGGCACCTTCAGGCTGGTTGTGGTGGCTGTTGGTGGCTACTGGCTCATCCAAAACAATGGCAGCATAGAGCAACTGTTTATGCTCATTGCAGCAGGCATGGTGAGCTTTGGCTTGCTCACTGCAGTAGCGGTTTGGAAAGTCAGCTGGGCTCGGTGAATTGAAGTAGCGGCTTCAGGCCTTTTGGATTTGAAAAACAGGGCGACGCTCTCCCACTTGAGCGCCCTTGATGTTTAGAATTGCCTGAGAACGCCAAGCCCCTAAAGCTTCACGCTGCTGGGTATCCAACCACCCCAACTGATCAAGCGCTTCAATGGTGGCCGCAAACAACGCCACTTTATTGCCATCGGCAATCTTCAAAGCCAACGCTTGCCCTCTTGAACGACTGGCCACCACTTGCACGCCGTCAGCACCTACCTTGGTCACCCAATCGCCGCGCCCTGCGTGCATGAGGTCTGCATCGTTTCGTCCAGTACCTGACACAAGTTCGGGATGCGCCGTCATGGCTTCGCCCAAAAGTTTCAAACTGTTGCCATACGTTGAATCAGACTCAGGCTTAGCCAAGCGGGCATAGGCTCTAGCCAAACTGGACAATGGCATGGCAAAGTTGGGAGCTGAGCAACCATCCACACCCCAAGCCATGTCCTTTGAATCGACACCCGCCACTTCGGCCACCGCTTTTCTAACCGCCTGCTGCAGCGGGTGGTCTAACTCTGTGTAGCTTTCTGTGGGCAACCCATGCAGAGCGCAGTAAGCCAAAAAGCCACTGTGCTTGCCGCTGCAGTTGTGGTGCCGCTCGTCGTATTGAAAGCCATCGGGCAAGGGCTTGTCGTTGAAGCTAAATCGATAAGGCACATGACAGCCGCAACGCAATTGCTGGTAGCGGGTGCCGCTCTTTTGAAGAATGGAAGAGACCTGCGCCACATGCATGTCTTCACCATTGTGACTGGCACACATGAGCGCCAGTTCTTGCGAGGTAAAGCCAAATTGTTTGACGCCACCACTTTGAATCAGAGGCAAAGCTTGCAAGGCTTTTAGAGTGGAACGTGTAAAACACATCCAATTTGGATTTCCAGTAGACGCTATCAATTTGCCATGTGTGTCAGTGACGGCCAATGCGCCCATGTGCAAGCATTCAGAAATGCCGTTGCGGGTGAGCTCAATCATGGGGACGAAGTTCATAGCGCCTTTGTCAAATGGATCGATGCGAACGGCGTATTGACCAGCCTTTCAAGGCGCGGCAACGCACCTGAAACCCACATAACCCACTCGCGTGTCTCTCGGCTTGGTGGCCACATCATCGGCCACCTGTCTGCTGGCGTCGTACCACCACGAAGCCCCACGGGTGACTCTCTCGTCACCACTGCCTGTGTCAACCCATTCCCAGACATTGCCGCCCATGTCATACAAACCATTTACCCCGGGGCGCGTTGTCATGACGGGCACATGTCCTGTTCCGCGCCACAGTGACCCCCCGGGTGCTGTCCCCTTCAAAGAAGTGCAGCCTTCAAGACAATGACTTTGGCGCGCGCTGTCACCATTCGGATAACGATAACGCTTACCTGAAATAAAACCGTCTGGGGCTTGCGATCTTTGTTCAACAAAAGCGGCATTGACCCATTCGCTGTCGCGCGGCAAGCGCTTGCCTTCGTGTTGACAAATTTTTTGAGCCTCATCAAATGTGAGATGAACTGCTGGCTCATTGTCTTGCGCTGGAATTCCGAAGGGCGCACGCCAAGTCCAACCTTTTTTCAGTACAAAGCCAGACTCATAGATAAAGCCACCGCCTTCTTTTTCAGCGCGGCTGACGAAACCCGTGCTTTTCGCATAACGTTTGACCTGAGCCACACTCACCTCGTGGGCGTCCCACATCAGACCGTGCACTTTGAGCTGCGTGCCAATTGGCAAGTTGGTTGGTGCTTGGGCTTGGGCTTGATTTTGTGTTTGTGTTTGAGCTTGCGCCAACACAGCCACACTCAGACCCAAACAGAGTCCAAACAGGTTCAAAAGCAGTGAGATTCTGCTGATGCAACTTGGCATTTTGAACTCGGGATTTTGAAATTAGAGCTTGCGGGCAACCCAAAATGTGGCGCCCTCTGAGCCATAAAGCTCAGAGTGCTCTACGTCGCGCGCAATGAAGAAACCTTGACCCGCTTGGTAGGTCTGTACCCCTGAATCAAAAGTCAATTGCACTTGGCCCGCACTGAGCTGCACCTTGACGTCAAAGGGGTGGGTGTGATTGCCAACCGCGAGGTTGGGCGCCCACTCTTTTTGGACAACCTCGTCAAAGCCGTCTTCCATGGCTTGCGCAGTGAATTCCGTCAAATTGGCATGTGATTTCATCATTGAAAACAGATTGACTGTCCGTAGATTAAAAGATTGATCCTACCCAATAGTTTATTTTCTGTCTTTTGATCTGGCAACTGGGTGGCGTAAACCAAAACCCGACCTCAGACGTTAAATTGTTATTCACAGGAGACCGCCATGAAAAAACTGCTTGTTTTAATGTTTTTAGCCTTTAGTGCATCTGCCATGGCTCAGCACCAGGGTCACGGCCCAGGTTCTAGACATGGTCACGGCTTCAAACAGGGGCATAGTTGGCACGGTGGGCATGGCGGGCATGGCCATTGGGCGCGTGGTCACTCGGGGGCTTGGAATTGGGCGGTCCCTGCTGCCATAGGTGGTTTGATCATTTATGAAGCTACCAGACAACCCATCGTGGTTCAGCCCAATCCTGTGGTCATTCAGCAGCAATCGCTTGTCAACCCCCAAGCCAATCCCACTTGCACCCCCTGGACAGAAGTGCACAGTTCAGACGGCACCATTACCCGAACACGCACTTGCACTCAATAGTGCATTGAAGGTAATCCGTTTAAATGACTTAGGGTCGGCGGCCTTCAACCTTCACAATGGGAGGTGCAATGTCAACCATGCCATAGGGCCCCGTCACCTCTCCGGAAAGCGCATTGCCATTCACAAGGGCCTTGACTGACTTTAAAAGCCCGTCTTCATTGATAAAGCTGAAATGCAGCATGGCGCCCTCCATGCGCGCACCCAGCACATTTTGGGTTTTCCCACGCATGCTGAGCGATCCACCCAACCTTTGAAAAGATTGGTCTAGCTTCACTGTGGCCAAACTTTTTTCATCCAGCCCCGACAAACTCCAAAGACCGGCCACGTTGGCTGGCACTGTCCAAAAGTAGCCTGTAGCGTTGCTAGCGGTAATGACCTCATCGGGTTCCCAATCAGCCATTGAAAAGTTGTGTGAAAGCACACGGGTGCCAGGCTTCATGGCCAAGATGGCGGGGCGAAGCTGTGCGTTCAACTCTTCCAACAAATACATGGTGACCACCGTGGCTTTGGAGAAGTCTTCTTTGAAGATATCGCCGTGCACAATGCGCACGCGATCGGCAACCCCGGCCCTTTGTGCGTTGCGCTGCGCAAGGGCTGCCAAATCTTTGTTGTACTCAATGCCCCAAGCTCGAGCACCAAAATGGCGAGCGGCTGCAATGGGAATCTTGCCATCCCCTGCGCCCAAATCAACCAATTCATCTTGAGGGCCCACTTTGGCAGCCTGCAACATTTTGACAATCAGGTCATCGCCCGTGGGCAACCACATGACGTCCTTGCCGTTCTGGCCTCGCTTGGGCGAATAAGTTTCGGGCTGCAACACACTGCATGCTTGAAGAAATAAAACTGCGCACAAAATCAGGCTGCCAAGGCCCAATGTGCGGTTGATGTTGGGGTGAGTCAATTGCATTTGAAGAGTGAGTCTTTATGTAAAGACCGTATGGTCTTTAGTCGCCAGTGATTTTTCTTTCGCGAATGATGGCGCCAAATCGTTTGGAATCATCACTGGCACGGGTTCCAAATTCTGCTGGGCTTAAGGGCAAGGCCTCACCGCCTAAATTTTGAATTCGGTCTTTCAAAGCAGGGGTGGCCAATATGCGATTGATTTCACGGTTCAACTTGGTCACCACTTCAGCAGGTGTTCCCGCTGGCGCATAAAACCCAAAGACTGAATCGGCATCAAAGCCTTTGAGGCCCGCCTCTTCCAAGGTCGGTACGTTTGGAAACACGGGCGAGCGCTTCAAACTGCCAACAGCCATCAGTTTGAGTTTGCCTGCACGGACTTGGCCTAAGCCAATGCCTGGGTCGAAATAAAAATCGAGTTGACCTGCCAACACATCTTGCAAGGCAGGCGCTGCGCCTCGGTAAGGCACATGGACAGCAAACAAGCCAGCCTGACTTTTCATCATCTCACCCGCCAAGTGTAGCGAGCTGCCATTGCCGGCAGAGCCATAAGAAAGACGACCAGGGTTTTCTTTGGCATATTTTAAAAATTCTTGAATGTTGTCTGCCGGGAAGTTGGACTTGGTGACCAGATACACCAACACTCTGGCAGCAGAGGCCACCGGGATCAAGTCTTTGGCTGGGTCAAAAGACATGCGCGCATAAATATGAGGATTGACAGACACCATGCCGCCCGAACTCATGAGCAAGGTGTAGCCATCGGCAGCCGACTTGGCCACGGCGTCGCCGCCCAAATTGCCATTGGCGCCGCCTCTGTTTTCCACCACAACGGGCTGGCCCAAAGCCTCTGCCAAAGGAATGCCAATGGCGCGGGCAATTTGATCGGCAGCGCCACCTGGTGGGAAATTGACAATGACCTTGACTGGTTTAGTGGGCCAAGTTTGAGCCAACACATTGCTACACAGCACAGCCCCCATGATCAACATCGAAAGCGTGACGGCCAACGCCCGTTTAGTGGGTTGCTGACTCAAAGCCGAAAGTGTTTTCTTTTGCATTTTGTCTTCCTTGAACGTGTTGAGTTTGTCTTTTTGCTGAATGTCTACGAATGGTTTGTTTTGATTCTGGGATTCTTCATCCACAAAATAGGTTGGGCCTTGACCGGACGAACAGGCGCACCATGCTGCATGAGGGCCTGATCCAAAAGTTGACCTGCTTCATCTTGCAATGCCGCTTTGCGAATTTGCGACACTGCAGCAATTTGCGCTGCTGCTGATTGACTGAAGTCAGGAACGCAAACTGTTTTGAGGATGTGCAGTAAATTGTCTTTGCCGCGCTCATTCGTACTGCCGTAACCTTTGATCAATTGTCCGCAACGTGCAACCTCCAAAGCCAAGTCTGTGGACACGGTGCAAGCGCTGGCGATGCCATTGAGCCATTCTTCAATCAATGCTTGCTCTGTGAGGTAACGGTGTCCAAAGGGTCTGAACACGCGCAAAAGAGACAAGAAGCGCAGGCTCAGCATGCCAATGACCGAATGTCTGGCCAGCTTGATGGGCATCGACCAGGCGTCCTTGCCGTTGGCAACCCGATTGCGATCCCACTTGAGTACAGCTTGCGCCCACGACATGGGCAGCATGGCTGCAAGCTCTGGCACACCAGGCTTGAAGTGGTCGTAGACCTTGAGCAACTCACCTTCTTGAAGTTTGACTTCTTTAGAAACACGATCCCAGCGATTGGCACGACTTTTTAAGTGCGCCACTTGAATGATGTCGTCGTAAGCCATCCACAAAGCAAGCCAGCGCGTGGCCTCTTGGGTGACGGGGCACAAAGCAGATCCGCCAGGTGCAGATGTCTCGATTTGTTTGAGCCGTCTTAAACGGTCAACCATCAACTGGGCATAAGCCTCGCTCTGATATTGAGACACCCGCTGGTAAGCCAAGGCCAACAAATGATGCATGCCTGATTGAAATTCATCAAGGACCTGCTGGGGCACTTGCGCCTGCGTATCAGTATTGGAGGGCAGGTCTGAAACATCGCTTTGACCCGATGGCAATGTAGCTGATGTTGCTGTTGATGGCGCTAACAACTGATCTACATATTGTGTTTGCTCTCGCTGCTTGCTCACACGCTCAAAGGCCAATGCGAAACCACGCAGGCTGGCCTTTGCTGAGGCACTGTTGCCCCCCAAAACACTTTCGTAATGCGCCCGAGCAAAGGGCAACAAGCCACTGGCAGCGATGGCACCCAACATGACGGCACTCACCATGGTGCCGGCTTCTTGACAAAGATCGGCCATGGGAATGACGTGATGCCGCAGGCTGTTTTCAGCAATGACATCCAGCAGTGCGCCTTCGTCACGTCGCCCATCGCCCATGACCATCTTTTCTGCGGTGGTTAACGCGCGCGACGATGAACTGATGACGCAGGTTCGGTCGTTGGACGCTAGGCCATTGGCTATTTGTCGGGCAGTTTCTAACAACTCAGAAGAGACCAAAGCATGCAATCGGCCTGGCAAGGGGTTGAGGCCCAGCACAGGCAGTTGTCCGTCTAGTTGCGAGCGAGGGATGGGATAAATTTCCAAGTAATAAGTGGTGGCTCCCGTTCGTTGAGCCACGCCTGGAATAGAGGTGGCTTGCGCGGGGTAGTCGGCAAGCCTTGCCACGTCGATCAACCAATTGGCCAAGACGCCGCCGCCTTCACCGCCTAAGGCACACAGCAAAATAGAAACAGGTTGTGTCATCGATGGATCTTGTTGGGCGCCAATTAAGCAGGTTGCAAAAGACGCGTGAAGGTGTTTTGCAAACGCGCAAACAGGCGTTCGGTGAACTTGGGATTTTGAACAATTTCGGCACGATAAAAGGAAGGGCACAGCGTGGCCGCATGGGCGTTTTCGCCGCACAGCCCACAGCCCACACAACCATCAATGACAGTAGCCACAGGGTCTACTTTTAGAGGATCTGGATTGTCTTTGAGTGTCAGTGTGGGGCAGCCAGACAGCCTGATGCAAGCATGATCGCCATTGCATACGTCCTCATCGACGCCATATTTGACACGCAAAGCTCGCTGACCGGTGGCCTTCAATTGAGCCATCCAAGGTTTGATGCGTCGCTGCCGCTCTAACTGGCACTCTCCCTCAGCCACAATGACTTTGAGGCCCTGAAAATCAGTTGTGAAAGCCTCTGTGAGTGTGGCCTGCATTTGAGCCACCTCGTAAGTGTGAACAGTGCGCAGCCATTGCACGCCCATGCCTTCTAAAGTGGTTTCAATGACCTGACTGGTGTGCGCCATGCTTTGACGCTTGTCAGGATTGGCATCTTTGGAGGCCTCTGAGGGAGTGTTGATAATGTCTTGGGTACCGGTGGCCGAGGTGTATCCATTTTTGAAGATGAGCAGCACCGCATCATCGCCATTGAACAGCGCACTTTGCACACCCGTTAAAAGGCCGTTGTGCCAAAAACCGCCATCGCCCATCACAGACAGCACACGGCGTTTCATGAGAGGCGAAACGCCTGCTCGACTGGCCAAGCTCATGCCATAACCCAAAATGGAATGACCCACCGAAAACGGCTCGAATGTGGCCAAGGCATGGCATCCAATGTCGCCGGAAACATGCACCGGACCCACTTTTTCTTGGGCCAATTTAAGCGCAGAAAACACGGGCCTCTCGGGGCAACCAATGCACATGCTAGGGGGACGCGCGGGAATGGGTGTGCCAAGCAAAGTTTGAACTTGTTTGCGGCGTTGTGCGTTGCCCTGCAACCAAGCTCGCGTGCTTTCGGGCACCGCTTGGGGCTGGTGCCTGTCGAGAAACTTCAACAAGCCCTCAGCCATGACCTCTGCCGTGTATTCGCCGCCACTGGGCAGCATGTCTTTGCCGTGAACTGGGGTTTGCAAATCGAGCCTGCGCAACATGAGCGCAAGTTCTTGCTCTATGTATTCTGGTTGCCCCTCTTCAAGCAACAAAACAGCTTTTTTATCTTTGCAAAAGTCTGTGAGTTCTGCTGGCACCAAAGGATAGGTGACGTTCAAAACCAAAATGGAAAGACTTGAAACACCAAATGCATCGGACAAGTCAAACTGTTGGAGCGCTCGAATAAGCGTGTTGTAAAGCCCACCTTGAACAATCAATCCCAAGTCTGCGTGTGTTGTGCCTTTGAAATGTTCATTGAGTTGCTGGGTCACAATGTAATCGCGTGCAGCAGGCAGGCGATGCTCAATTTTGCGTTTTTCTTGCGCAAAGGTTACGGGCGGGTGCGCCAAGCGCATGTAATTAAAACTGGCCGGCTCTTGCAACAAATTCTTTTTGGATAGAGCAGGCGCCACATTGTCTTTGGCAACAAACTGTCCGCGCACATGGCACGCTCGAATGCGCAATTCCATCATGACGGGCATGTTGGAGGCTTCTGACAATCTAAAGCCATGCTCCACCATGTTGACCATTTGACCAAGCTCAGGCCGCGGATCGAGTAGACACATGCCTGACTTCAGCGCATAAGCATGGGTTCTTTCTTGAATGACACTGGCGCCTTCGCCGTAGTCCTCGCCCACCACAATGAGCACACCGCCTGTGACGCCAGGGGATGACAAGTTGGACAGCGCATCTGCAGCCACGTTGGTGCCCACAATGGATTTCCAAGTCACTGCACCGCGAATAGGATAGTGAATGGAGGCGCCCAGCATGGCCGCCGCCGATGCCTCGTTGGAGCAGGCTTCGACATGGACCCCAAGTTCGTCCATATAGGGCTTTGCTTGCACCATCACATCTAGCAAATGTGACACTGGCGCGCCTTGATAACCACCGACATAAGCCACGCCAGATTGGAGCAAGGCTTTGGTAATGGCCAGAATGCCCTCACCTTGAAAGACCTCGCCCTCGCCAGCTCGAAGGGCTTCTATTTCCTCATGAAAAGAAACTTCCAAAATTCACCCTCCTTCAATTGAAGTGTTATTGCGCTTCAATCTTGGCTTCGCGAATGGCCTTGGCCCACTTGGCAGTTTCAGTTTTAGAACGCTGCGCCAGCGCATCAGGGGAACCTGGTGAGGTTTCAAAACCCAGTGCAGAAAAACGCTCCAAAATGACTTTGTCGTTGGCGGCAGCATTCAAAGCGGCATTGAGTTTTTGAATCATGTCGGCCGGTGTGCCTGCTGGTGCGAACATGGCGAAGTAAGCAATCAGTTCATAGTCTTTCAAGCCAAGTGCTTCGTTGACTGTGGGCAGCTCAGGAATGGCTTTGGAGCGCTGAGTGGATGTCACGGCCAAGCCGCGAATTTTGCCGCCCTTCACTTGGGGCAACATGACCGCAAAGTCGGCGGTGAACATATTGACCTGACCACCAATGAGATCGGTCATGGCGGCG
>CANKOT010000024.1 GCA_947484245.1 Comamonadaceae bacterium | reverse complement strand
CATGACCTTGACGGTTTGGCCGCTGTATTTGCCGAACAACACGCGGTCGCCGACTTTCACGTTCATGGCCAAGACTTCGCCTTTGTCATTGCGCTTGCCTGGGCCAACGGCCAAGACTTCGCCTTGATCGGGCTTTTCAGCAGCTGCATCAGGAATCACGATGCCAGAGGCTGTTTTGGTTTCGCTTTCGACACGTTTAACGATCACGCGATCGCCGAGAGGACGTAGTTTCATTGCATCTCCTAAATATGAAACAAGGTTAAAAAACAAAAAGTATTCAAAATTGAATACTTTAGGGTTCTTTGGAGGGTGCTGTGATTGTTAGCACTCATCTCCTGCGAGTGCTAATGATAAGGGCGTTTGGACAGATTTCAAGAGGGCTCTTGAAAAATGAGTGATTACCAAAAGGGCCGCGCGCTTAAGCAACAGGCAAAAAGCCGCCCTTTGCGCGAAGCTCAGCGTGCTCTGGGCTGGCCAATGTGTTGATCATGGTTTGCGCCTGCGCCACACAGGTGCTGGTAGAACGAATCCCTGCGGTGTACATGGTGGCCAGCTCAAATTCAAGCGGCAAGTCGGCCACCAAATCAATCCCTGCGGTGATCAATATTTCAGTGACTTGGGTACAACCTATGACATGGGGGTCGTCGCATGCGGCCAAGGCGTTCATGGCCGTGTTGCCGTTGGGATAGGGGCGCAGTTTGCCAGCCACTGTGTCTGCAATGCCCAAACCGTTCAGCACTTTCATGAAGTGAATGCCGGCAGTGGCCAATTGTGGATCGGCGAAATAAATGCCCGTGGCGGCCAATAAAGCAGCTTTAAGTTGTTCGGCAGTTTCAATTTGAGGCCAGGGTGTGCCGTGCTTCACAGCCACACCCGTTTTGACAACACCCAAATTTCGGGCGCTTCCCGCCAACACATGCCCCGACGCGCTGAGTTGCTCAATCAGTGCCGCTGTCAAAATGACCACATCGCAAGGAGCGCCCTCCAACAACTTTTGTTTCATCATGCCCACGGCATTGAAGGTGCAAGAGAGTTGCGTGTCGGTGGCTTGTTCAATGGCGGGCTTGAGCGACGTGACCAAGCCCTGAGCGGCGCCGCCACTCAGCAGATGAATGAAACGTGTCAAAGCATCAATCCAATTTGATGTTGGCCGTCTTGATCACGTTTGCCCATTTGGCAATGTCATCTTGTAAATATTTGTCAAACTGTGTGGGATTCAAAATGATGGGCACAGCGCCTTGTTTGCCCCACTGCTGTTTGACGTCGGCTTGCGCGGAAATTTTGGAGACGGCTTCATTGAGTCTGTCAACAATGGCCTTGGGAGTGCCTTTGGGCGCCATCAAACCTAGCCAAATGGTGGCCTCATAACCCGCCACACCATTTTCGTTCAGCGTGGGAACATCGGGCAGCACGTCAGAGCGAACTCTGCCAGTAGTGCCAACCGCTTTGACTTTGCCAGCCTTGACTTGCTCGGTCATGGTGGTCACAGCATCAAACATCATGTCGACTTGGCCAGCCAGCACATCGGTGCGTGCACCTGAGCTGCCTTTGTAGGGCACATGCACCACGTCAATTTTGGCCAGGCTTTTAAACAGCTCGCCAGCCATGTGATAGGGCGTACCTGGGCCTGATGAGGCGTAGTTCAATTTGCCAGGTTGTGCTTTGGCCACGCGAATGACATCGGCCAAAGTGTTCATGCCCTTGGTGGGGTTGACCACCAACACCAGGTCAGAATAGTTGATGGGCGCTACGCCCACAAAGTCTTTCATCAAGCCATAGGGCTTGTTGGGAATCAGTGTTTCATTGACGGTTTGCGTGTTGGACATCAACAGCAAGGTGTAGCCATCGGGCGCAGCTTTGGCGGCCAAGTCGGTGCCAATGACAGAGCCAGCGCCCGGCTTGTTGTCGACCACAAATGTTTGCCCCAAGCTGTCTTGCAAGCGCTGCGCCATGAAGCGCGCATAGTTGTCAGCGGGGCCACCCGTGGCAAAGGGTACCACAATTTTGACTGGGCGATTGGGGTAGTTTTGCGCGTGTGCTTGTTGCGACAGAAAAATGCCCGTACCAATGAACGCGAGACTGGCCAAAGCTGCCACCATAGTGCGGCGTTTTTGGGTTTGCAGTTTGCTTGCTGTGGCTGCTTTTGGGTTGTGTGTTGTTCTCATCATTTTCTCCATTCAATTAATTTGTTTATGCCACTTTGCCAATTTTTTTGACCACATCGGTCATGCGGGCCAACGTGGTGACCAGCCAATGACGTCGTGCAGCGACGGCGGGTTGTGAGATGGGGAACGATTTCATAGGTCTTCTGCTTTGTCAGTTAGCTCTGAGTCATTAGTCGCACTCTAACACTGCGTTTTCTTTTCTGCATGAACCTATGTCACGACGGGCTATCCCGCAGTGAATTGGGCTCACCGCAAGAATTGGCGCAAAGCGGCACAATAGCGTCTGATTCAACCTTCACTCTAAGTGCCTCACCATGCGTATTGCTGCATTCTTTTATCAAGACCAACCTCACGTGGGATTGGTGTCTCAAGACTCTAACTCGGTGACACCGTTTGATCTGCCGCTGGCCGATCGCGAACTGGGCGCACTGACCGTGGTGGACGCACTGTCACGCGGCGAGGCCTTGCCACCCCAAGGTGCAGCCATTGCACTGAAAGACGTGCAATTGCGTGCACCACTGCCGCACCCCCGTCGCAACATTTTTTGTGTGGGTAAAAACTACCATGCGCATGCCAAAGAATTTGCTCGCAGTGGCTTTGACAGCAGCGCCAAAGCCGGCGGCGAAATTCCCGCAGAGCCCATCATCTTTACCAAAGTACCGGAGTGCGTGATTGCCACCGGCGAAGCCATTGAGATGCCCAAAGTGTCAACCGCCATTGACTACGAAGCCGAGTTGGCCGTGATCATTGGCAAGGGCGGCAAGGGCATCACCAAAGCCGATGCCATGAAACACGTGTGGGGTTACACCATCGTGAACGACGTCACGGCGCGTGATTGGCAAAACAAGCACATGCAATGGCACATGGGCAAATCGTTTGACACCTTCTGCCCCATGGGCCCCTGGCTGGTGAGTGCCGACGAATTAGATGGCACCAACACAAACGTGCGTTGCTATGTGAACGGCGAAGAGCGCCAAAACGCCGCCACCCCAGATTTGATATTTGACATTCCCACCCTCATCGAAACTTTGAGTGCAGGCATCACCTTGTACCCAGGCGATGTGATTGCCACTGGCACACCTGTGGGTGTAGGCATTGGCTTCACACCGCCCAAATATTTAAAGTCGGGCGATGTGGTGCGAGTTGAAATTGACGGGATTGGCGTTTTAGAAAATCCCGTCACCTGATCCATTTAACGGATTACTTCAAGCCAGCCGCTGCACGCAGTGTGGCGGCCAAGTTGGTGCGTTCCCATGTGAAGTTAGGTTCATCTCGGCCAAAGTGGCCATAAGCCGCTGTCTTGCTGTAGATGGGACGCAACAGATCCAACATTTGAATGATGCCCTTAGGACGCAGATCAAAGTGCTCATGCACCAAAGCTGCAATCTTGTCGTCAGAAATCACACCAGTGCCTTCGGTGTTGATGGTGATGTTCATGGGGCGGGCCACACCAATGGCGTACGCCACTTGAATTTGGCACTTGGTGGCAAGACCAGCCGCCACAATGTTCTTGGCCACATAACGAGCTGCATAAGCTGCAGAGCGATCAACTTTGGATGGGTCTTTGCCTGAGAACGCACCGCCGCCGTGAGGGCAAGCACCGCCGTAGGTGTCCACAATGATCTTGCGACCTGTTAAGCCGCAATCACCCTGAGGACCACCAATGACAAAGCGGCCAGTGGGGTTGATCAGGTACTTGGTGTCTTGCAGCCACTCTTTGGGCAACACAGGCTTGATGATCTCTTCAATGATGGCTTCGTTGAAGCTGGCCTTCATTTTGGTGGCCGACTCGCTTTGGTCAGGGCTGTGCTGGGTGGACAAGACCACGGTGTCAATGCTGTGGGGCTTGCCGTCCACATAACGCATGGTCACTTGGCTCTTGGCATCGGGGCGCAGGAAAGGCAAGCGGCCGTCTTTGCGCAGTTGCGCCTGGCGCTCCACCAAACGGTGCGCGTAGTAAATGGGCGCAGGCATGAGGTCTGGGGTTTCGCTGCAAGCATAGCCAAACATCAAACCTTGGTCGCCAGCGCCGGTGTTCAGGTGGTCGTCGGAGGCATGGTTCACACCTTGGGCAATGTCGTTGGACTGCTTGTCGTAGCAAACCATGACGGCACAGCCTTTGTAGTCAATGCCGTACTCGGTGTTGTCGTAGCCAATGCGCTTGATGGTGTCGCGGGCTACCTGGATGTAGTCCACATGCGCGTTGGTGGTGATTTCACCTGCCAAAACCACCAAACCGGTGTTGGTCAGGGTTTCGGCGGCCACGCGGCTACGGGGGTCTTGTTCAAAAATAGCGTCGAGAATGGCGTCTGAGATTTGATCGGCAACCTTGTCGGGGTGGCCTTCGGACACGGATTCTGAAGTAAAAAGAAAGTCATTCGCCATGAGGGTTCTCCTGTAAGTTTGGCATGCATGTTGATCTGCGCTGCCAGATGCTTTGAGGCCTCGGCGAACGCTTTAGCAGATTTGTCCGAAGACAAGGCACAATCCGAAGCATGCGGTGCATGCTGAACAAATGGTGCGTGTCGCCCTGCAAGTTGCTCTAGTTAACTCAGCGACCCGGGCAGTTTACCAAATTTAAAATGATCTTCTGGTTTCGATTTTTTTCCCATTGGCCTTTGTGGGCTTTGCATGCCACCGGCCAGGCCCTTGGTTGGCTAGCTTGGCTGTTCTCGCCCACGTACCGCCAACGGTTTTCTGCCAATGTCAAAACGGCAGGCTTGCGTTTTTCCCAAGTGCGAGGTGCCATCGGCCAAGCTGGTTCCATGTCTACCGAATTGCCGCGTTTGTGGATGGGCAAAAGTCCAGCCGTGGTTTGGACGGATGGATCTCTGGCCTGTGTTGAAGCAGCCTATGCCGCCGGGAAGGGCGTCTTGTTTCTAACGCCACACTTGGGTTGCTTTGAGGTGACCGCACAAGCACTGACTGCCTCGTTCAGTGCCAAGTTTGGGCCCTTGACGGTGCTGTATCGACCCTCTCGCAAAGAAGGTTTGGGCCAAGTGATGGAAGCCACCCGCGCGCGTCCAGGTTTGGAAACAGCGCCCACCACACTGGCCGGTGTTCGGCAAATGATCAAAGCGCTGCGTGCCGGTCGAGCGGTGGGTTTGCTACCCGACCAAGTACCGCCCCAGGGCATGGGGCAATGGACCCCCTTTTTTGGCAAGCCGGCCTACACCATGACATTGGCGGCCAGACTGGCTTTGCAAACCGGTGCCAAATTGATGGTGATTTGGGGTGAACGTTTGCCATGGGGTCAAGGCTATTGCATTCATGCCAGTGAACTAGAAACCCAAGATGCAGGTGATGTCGATGCCCTTGTGTTGCAAATCAACCAAGCCATGGAGCGCTTGATTTTGTCGCGCCCAGATCAGTACCTTTGGGGCTACGCCCGATACAAGCAACCGCGTGAGGAGGCCATCGCGTGAATGTTTTTTTTGTTGGCTTCATGCGCTTGCTGTCGCACCTGCCCTTGAGAGGCATTCGGGCGCTTGGCCATTTGTTGGGCTGGGTGCTCTGGGGCGTGATGCGCAACCGCAAACACATTGTGCAGACCAATTTGACGCTGTGCTTCCCAGAAAAATCAAGGTCAGAAATCAAACATCTCACACGCGCACACTTTGTGCAGTTTGCTCAATCATTGCTTGACCGTGCGTGGCTCTGGCATGCTCCCATGCAGCTGGTTGAATCGCGATTGAAATGGCTTGGGACGCCTGCTGCTTTTTCTCAACTCGATGCCGATGGCCCGAAGATTGTTTTGGCGCCGCATTTTGTGGGGCTTGATGCGGGTGGCATGGCGCTGACATTGAGGGCCAGCAAACCGGTTGCCTTTATTTTTGTGCCGCAACACAACAAGGTCATGGACGAGTGGGTGACTGAGGGACGCCAACGCACAGGCAATGTGAAGCCTTATTTCCGTCGAGAAGGTGTCAAGCAAATCATGAGCGGCTTGAGGCAGGGAGAGATCCTGCACTTGTCGCCCGATATGGATTTTGGTCCTGAAGAGTCCATCTTTGTGCCCTTCATGGGTGTGAATGCTGCAACAGTTCCTTCTTTGTCAAGATTTGCAAGGCTGGGTCGTGCGCAAGTTCTGACGCTTGTCACGCGCATGACGGCTGAGGGCTATGAAATAGAACTTGAAGAGGCTTGGCGCGAATTTCCGAGCGATGATTTAAGAGCCGATACGCTTCGAATGAATGAGTTATTGGAGAAGGCTGTTCGCCGTTCACCCTCGCAGTACTATTGGGTGCACAAGCGTTTTAAAACGCGCCCCGAGGGCGAGAAGTCGGTTTACAAAAACGCCGTGATCTCGCGCTGAACGCGCTCTGGGCGTTCGTGCACCACCCAGTGTGAGGCATCTGCAATGGGAACATAAGTGAGCTTGGCAATATAGGCATCCAAGCCTTCATTCAAGTTGGGCAGAAGCGCCACATCTTGCATGCCCCAAAGCAACAAAGTTGGCACAGAGATACGCAACATGTTGTCTGGCAAAGACAAATTTTGCAGATCTTGTTGACCGGCTTGGTTGGGTTTGAGAGGGGATGCCACATAAAAATTGAGACCACCCTGCAAACCATATGACCACGCTGCTTTGTACTTTGCTTTCACTTCAGGTGTGAGCCAAATGGGTTGAGGGCCTTTTTCAAAGAATTCAAAAAGCTTTTCAAACTCATTGGCACTGAGCTCTTGGGCTGCTTGCGGCTCGCAAAAATAATTCATGTACGCGCTGGCTGCAATTTGCGCTGAATTGTCTTTCAAATCACGCCAAAAAGTACCAGGATGTGGCGAGTTGATGATGACGAGTTTGCGCATGGCATGCGGCATTTGATTGGCCAGGTTCCAAGCCACGCCACCCCCCCAGTCGTGGGCTATCAAAGCATGCAAAGGGGACGTGCCCGATTCAATTTGAATGAGGGCGGCAATGTCTTGCACCAAAAATTTGGCTCGGTAGGCAGACACTTCGGTGGGTTGGCTTGACTTTTCATAGCCCCGCAAATTGGGAGCGACACATCGGTAGCCGCCGTTTTCGGGTTTGGAAAAATGCAGCAGCATGTCGTCCCACACAAACGCTGCTTCAGGAAAGCCGTGCAAGAACATCAATACGGGTGCACCTTTGGGCCCTGCGGCACGGCAACTCAATTGAGTGCCATGGGGCAAGACCTGCTGCCAAGTTTCAATCATGCATGTCACTCGCTTCTTGCGTGTCAGCCTCTTCATGCGTCCAATCCCACATCAATTGGGCCAAGTCTTCAACGCCTTGTTTTTTCAATGCCGAGAAAAGTTTGGCTTGGCCGCCTCCCGCTTGCAATTTGGCAATGGACAAGGCTTTGGTACCTTCGGCGCGTGTCAGTTTGTCGGCCTTGGTAAGCAGCACCAAGAAGTTCAGACCCTCTTCAACTCTGGGGCGGATGACTTCTAGCAGAACCTCGTCAAGTTCGGTCATGCCCAAGCGGGGATCGCACAACAACACAATGCCTTTGAGGTTTTCCCGTGTGACCAAATAATTGGCCATGACCTTTTGCCAGCGCAATTTGTCTTGTTTGGGAACGGCTGCATAGCCATACCCCGGCAAGTCGGCCAAAACGGCATCTGTCAGCCCTTGTTTGCCCAAGGCAAACAAGTTGATGTGCTGAGTGCGCCCAGGTTTTTTCGAGGCAAATGCCAGCTGTTTTTGTTGGGTCAGGGTGTTGATGCAGGTGGATTTGCCAGCATTGGAGCGGCCCACAAAAGCAATTTCTGGCACATCCAAGGCCGGCAGGTGAAAGAGCTCGGCCGCGGTGGTCAAAAAGCGAGCAGTGTGCATCCAGCCCATCGGGGTAATGGCTTTCGGCTCCGTCATTTCAGGCAATGGCCCTGCTTTGACAGGTGTCTTCCTGGCTTTGGCAGGTGCTGAAGGCTTCGCGGGAGGCGCTGAGGCGGGACTATTTTTGGTGGCCATTCGGGTCAAACTTGAGGTGCGCCAGAAATGGCGCTAGCAGGCATTGTAGAATCACATGGTTTTTGCGCCCACTATTTCGGATGTCGACCATGAAGTCAATGACTCAATTTTTCTTCGCTGCCCTCACTTCAGCCCTGATGGCAGGTTCTGTTTTGGCAGCTACGCCAGCCCCCAAGGCTGAAAAGCCAGATTTGGCCAAAGGCGAAGCCATTGTGGGCGGTGTTTGCGCTGCATGCCACATGGCCGATGGCAACTCAACCACCCCCGTCAACCCCAAACTGGCTCAGCAGCACCCTGAATACATCATCAAGCAGTTGCAAGAGTACAAATCAGGCAAACGTGCCAACGCTGTCATGATGGGTTTTGCTTCCCAATTGAGCGATGCAGACATGCGCAATGTGGCCTATTTCTTGGCCAGCAAAACGGCCAAGCCCGGTTTTGCCAAAGAAAAGGACACTGTTGCTTTGGGTGAAAAGATTTACCGTGGTGGCATTGCCGACCGACAAATTGCCGCCTGTGCGGGTTGCCATAGCCCCAATGGTGCAGGCATGCCCTCACAATACCCTCGCTTGTCAGGCCAACACGCCGACTACACCATCAGCCAACTGACACAATTCCGTGATGGCATTCGCAAAAACAATTTGCAAATGACCCAAGTGGCCGCCAAATTGAACGACCGTGAAATCAAGGCTGTTGCCGACTACATTGCAGGTTTGCGCTAATTGCACCGAGCGAGTCAACGCTCGTGAACACCAGTCAATACAAGTCAACAAACGATGGGCCTTCTGGGCCCATTTTTTTGGCCTTTTAACCCTTGCCGAGACGGGGTTATGGCTGAAGTTTTCCAATGCTTCATCTACTTTGAAAGTTAGTCATGCTGATTCGCACCCAACAAGATGGATTCATTCACCCCTCCAGCAGCGAAATCACTTCGCCTGAGATTTACGCCAACCGGCGTCAGTTGCTCCGCCAATGGTCTGCAGGTGCGGCGGCCATGGGCATGGGTTCTTGGGCGCAACGAGAGGCCTTTGCACAAGGTGGTTCTGCCGCAGTCAAATTGGCGGCACTGCCTGCAACTCAATCTGGCGTCCAAGGCGCCATGACCCTTGAAAAAGTGACCTCTTACAAAGACGCAACAAGCTACAACAACTTCTACGAATTTGGTCTCGATAAAACAGATCCTGCGCGCTATGCACACACTTTGAAATCGACACCCTGGTCGATTGAAGTGGAAGGCTTGGTGAAAAAACCCACCCGTTTCAATTTGGAAGATATCATCAAATGGGGCGCGATGCAGGAACGGATTTACCGCATGCGATGCGTGGAAGGTTGGTCCATGGTCATCCCATGGATTGGTTACTCTTTGTCCGATTTGATCAAGCGCGTTGAGCCTTTGCCCAGCGCCAAGTTTGTCGAATTTGTTACCCAGGTCGACCCTCAAACCATGCCCGGCTTGCGCAGTGGCTACATCGATTGGCCCTACATTGAAGGCTTGCGCATGGACGAAGCCATGCACCCCTTGAGCTTGTTGAGTTTTGGCATGTATGGCGAAGTGATGCCCAAACAAAATGGCGCACCTGTTCGCTTGGTGGTGCCATGGAAGTACGGATTCAAAAGTGGCAAAAGCATTGTGAAAATTCGCTTTGTTGAAAAACAACCCATGGTGTCATGGGCCAAAGCAGCGCCACAAGAATATGGGTTTTACTCCAACGTGAATCCCGCAGTGGATCACCCGCGTTGGAGCCAGGCCACTGAGCGTCGCATTGGAGAAGGGGGCTTGCTTGAAAAGAAACGCAAGACACTCATGTTCAATGGCTATGAAGCCCAAGTTGCCTCGCTCTACGCGGGCATGGATCTTGTAAAGAACTATTGATGCTGCGAGATGTGCTGCGCAAACCCTTCGTCAAGCAGGGCTTGGTGTTGGCATCTCTCTTGCCTTTTGCATGGCTTTTTGTATCGGCATTTTTGGATCAATTGGGCCCCAATCCTGCCGAATATTTGATTCGCTCCACAGGCGAATGGACATTGCGATTTTTGTGCATCACGTTGCTGATGACGCCCTTGCGAGTGACGTTCAAAATGCCGGAGTGGATTCTCTTTCGACGCAGCTTGGGTTTGTTGACATTTTTCTACGCACTCTTGCATGCGATTTGCTACAGCCTGTTTGACATGGGCTTGGCTTGGGATGAAATCTGGGTCGATATCATCAAACGTCCGTTCATTACAGTGGGTTTTGCGGCTGCTTTGTTGCTCACCCTACTGGCCGCAACATCGTCCAATCGGGCCATCAAAAGAATGGGCGCAGTGCGTTGGCGAATGTTGCATCGCTGCGTTTATGCAATTGCGGCCTTGGCCATGTTGCATTTCTTTTGGATGCGCTCTGGCAAAAGAAATTTCACAGAGGTTGTGGTCTACGGCGCCATATTGAGCGTCTTGTTAGGCTGGCGCGTTTGGCACGCCGTTCAAACGAGGCGCGCAAAAACACAAGTCTTGAAAACCGACTGAAATCGTCTGTCACCGCCTGAACTTTGGTCAGGGTACCAAGTGCTCGCCTTGGAATGTGTCGATTGCAGTTTCGCGATTGCGAATCAAATGCACTTGATGGCCATCGATCAATACTTCTGCGGCGCGTCCACGGGTGTTGTAGTTGCTTGACATGCTCATGCAATAAGCGCCGGCAGATAAAACAGCCAAAGTGTCGCCGGCTTGGACATTGAGTTGGCGATCGCGGCCAATCCAATCACCACTTTCACAGACGGGGCCCACCACATCCACCAAGGTCGTTGCACCAGAGCGCGGGCTGACAGGCACAATTTGGTGAAAGGCTTGGTACATGGCGGGGCGAGGCAAATCGTTCATGGCGGCATCAATGATGCAAAAGTTTTTTTGCTCGCCTGGCTTCATAAACACCACATCGGACAGACACACACCTGCGTTGCCCACCAAAGAGCGACCTGGCTCAATCATGAGTTGTCGCGTGCCATAGCCACGCGCATCCAATTTGGCCAGCAGTTGTTGCCACAAGGTGTCGGCGGCAGGTGGCGTGTCGCCGTTGTAGTCAATGCCCAAACCACCCCCAAAGTCAATGTGGTGAATTGGCACGCCAGCAGCTTCAATGTCTGTCACCAAATCGAGAATCCGGTCCATGGCATCTAAGTAAGGTGTGGCCTCGGTAATTTGCGAGCCAATGTGGCAATCAATGCCCACCACAGCCAAGCCTGGCAAGGCTGCTGCGCGCAGGTATGTTTGAACCGCACTTTCGTGCGCAACGCCAAACTTGTTGCCCTTCAGGCCTGTGGAAATGTAGGGGTGCGTCTTGGGATCCACATTGGGGTTGACACGCAAACTCACGGGTGCTTTTTTGCCCAGCAGCAAGGCGACTTCGTTGAGCACATCAAGCTCTGCTTCGCTTTCGACATTGAAGCAACCAATCTCAAGTTCGAGGGCTTGCTGCATTTCGGCGCGTGTTTTGCCAACCCCTGAAAAGATGATTTTTTCGGGCGTGCCGCCTGCTGCCAAAACGCGGGCCAATTCGCCACCCGAGACAATGTCAAATCCACATCCCGCTTGGGCAAAGACCTGCAGCACCGCCAAATTGGAGTTGGCCTTCATGGCATAGCAAATTTGAACTTTGCGGCCTGCAAAGCCACGCTGGTAAGCTGCCAGCGCAGACAGCATGGATGCCTTGGAATAAGCAAAAACGGGTGTGCCAAATTGGGCTGCGACATCAGCAAGTTTCACCCCCTCCATGCACAAGGTGTTGGCTTGGTAAGCAATGTGAGGCTGTCCAGGAAGGGTGTTGGCGTTCATGGTTTTGGAGCGGTCGGAGTCGGGGGTGCTGGGGTTAAGGTTTGCAGCAAAGTGGCGCGTTCAGCAGCCAAGGGATCTTGGGGATGAACCAAGGGCCCTTTTTGACCACAAGCCATCAAAGCCACCGCACAAACGCCAAGGGTTTGGGCAAGGACTAAAATTCTCAATACTTTGAACATGTTACGGATTGTAATGACCGACCTTGAATTTCTGGATACTGCTGAACGTCTTTTGTCTCGGATAGAGACCAGTTGCGATCGAATCAACGATGAAACCGATTCTGACATCGACAACCAACGGGTGGGCGGCATGATTACCATCACCTTCAGCAATCGCAGCCAGATCATTGTTAATTTGCAAAAACCCTTGCATGAAGTGTGGCTGGCCGCCAAGTCAGGGGGCTACCATTACAAATTCAAAGACGGTGCTTGGCAGGACACCAAGGGCGAGGGTGAATTTTTTGAAAACCTATCCCGCTTTGGCACAGCGCAGTCTGGCCACGGGCTTCACTTTTAATTGACCAGACTCAATTTCTGAACAAATCGAGAATTCGTTTTTTCTCGTCTGGCTCTGGCAGGCTGCCGCCCTTTTCATTGCCCAAGCCCAAGCTGGTGACACCACCGCCCCTGGCAAATTCGTCAAAGTACCATTCGCCATTGACATTGATCACGCCTTCAGGCGCGATGGCGTCCATCACGGGCATGTTTTTGAGGGCAGTCTCCATGAAGTTGATCCATACGGGCAAGCTCAAGCCGCCGCCTGTTTCACGATCGCCTAGCTTGCGAGGTGTGTCGTAGCCAATCCAAACCACCGCCGCCAAATTGCGGTGATAGCCTGCAAACCAAGCGTCCATGGAGTCGTTGGTGGTGCCGGTTTTGCCGTAGATGTCGTCTCGTTTGAGCGCAACGCGGGCTTTGGCCGCCGTGCCTGAGCGAGTCACTTCTTGCAGCAAGCTGGTCATCACAAACGCATTGCGAGATGAAATGGCGCGATCGGCTTCATCGACTGCCCGAGCTGGGCTCTCCACCAAAACTTTGCCCTTTTGGTCGGTCACCCGCGTGATGATGTGGGGTTGAACGCGCATGCCGCCATTGGCAAAGACCGAATAACCGGTGGCCATTTGCATGGGCGTGACGGAGCCGGCGCCAAGCGCCATGGTGAGGTAGGCTGGGTGTTTGTCTTCGTCAAAGCCAAATTTGGTCACCCATTCTTGGGCATTGCGGGTGCCCACTGACTGCAAGATGCGAATGGAAATCATGTTTTTTGATTTGGCCAAACCCTTGCGAACGGTCATGGGGCCTTCAAAGGTGCCGTCGTAGTTTTTGGGCTCCCAAGGTTGGCCACCCGTGACGCCAGAGTCAAAAAACAGCGGTCCATCGTTCACCACGGTTGCTGGGGTGAATCCCTTTTCCAAGGCCGCCGAATAGATAAACGGTTTGAAGCTAGAGCCAGGTTGGCGCCAAGCTTGAATGACGTGGTTGAATTTGTTCTTGGCAAAATCAAACCCACCCACAAGCGCTCTGACCGAACCATCTCTTGGGTTGATGGCCACAATGGCGCCTTCTACTTCCGGCAATTGCGTAATTTCCCAAGTTCCTTTGGGCGTTAGAACAACACGAATCACTGCGCCGCGTTTGATTCTGATGTTGGGTCCTGCCTTCTCAGAAAGGCCAGACTGCGCAGGCTTGAGGCCATCGCCTGTGATTTCGATTTGTTCTGCATTTTGTCTGACGGCCACAATTTTCTTGGGCCCTGCTTCCAAGACCACCGCTGACATGACATCGCCGTTGTCGGGATGGTCATCCAACACGTCATCAATGGCATCTTCCATTTCTTTGGGTGTTTTGGGTAACTCAATGAATTTTTCAGGGCCGCGATACACCTGACGGCGCTCGTAGTCCATGATGCCTTGGCGCAGCGCTTGGTAGGCTGCAATTTGCTCAGACGATTGCAGCGTGGTGTAAATGTGCAGGCCGCGGGTGTAAGTCTCTTGACCATATTGCGCAAACATCATTTGGCGCACTGTTTCAGCCACATATTCGGCATGAATGCGATTTTTGTCGTTGCTGGGTCGAATGCGCAATGGCTCGGCCTTGGCTTCTAAGGCTTGCTTGGCTGTGATGAAGCCGTTTTCTTCCATGCGTTCAATGATGTACAGCTGCCGTGAGCGAGCGCGTTTTGGGTTGCTGATGGGGTTGTATGCAGAGGGTGCTTTTGGTAAACCAGCCAGCATGGCGGCTTCTGCAATGCTGATGTCTTTGAGTGACTTGCCAAAATAGGTTTCGGCTGCAGAAGCAAATCCATAGGCTCTGTTGCCCAAGAAAATTTGATTCATGTAAATCTCGAGAATTTGATCTTTGGTGAGCAAATGTTCGAGTTTGAAGGTGAGCAAAATTTCGTAAATTTTGCGCATGTAGGTCTTTTCAGTGGACAAGTAAACATTGCGTGCGACCTGCATCGTGATGGTGGATGCGCCTTGGCTCTTGCGTTTGCTCAAGTTGGCAATGCCAGCCCTGATAAGGCCTAAATAGTCCAGGCCGCCATGTTGGTAAAAGCGCGCATCCTCGATCGACAGCACAGCGTCTTTCATGACTTGTGGAATTTCTTTGATGGGTGTGAGGTTGCGCCGTTCTTCGCCAAATTCGGCCATCAAGACGCCGTCTGCGGTGTAAATGCGAAGAGGTAATTTGGGGCGGTAGTCAGCCAAATCAGAGGTATCGGGAAGCTGAGGGTATGCCATCACCATGGCCACCCCAACCACCATCAAAACAGACAGCAAACCTGCAATGACCAAGCCCGCGAACCAAAGACAAGCACGCAGCGCCCAGTGCAATCGAGGCGATTCAATCAAATCAGGCTGTTTAGGTGACTTTGAGTTGGACTTTTTGGACATGGATGAAGCGGGAAAAACCGCTGACCGCATTATAAAAAACTGCTGGGCAGATGGCAGATTTTGAAAGTTGCAGAAAGCAACTCAATTGTGGGCGATTGTAGTCCTTTCGAATCGCAATCGTGTGTTCAATCAAAGCACTGTTCCCAGCCTATGAAAGTCTATCCGTGTCGCCCATTCCCTCAATCTGGTCTGCCGCACCTTTGCGGTTTGTTGTAAGCGAGGTGTCTCTGCCCTCAGATGCCTTTGGCTTGCCATTTTCTGGCACTCATGCAAGCCTCAACGCGAGTGCTGTCAAAACATGGGCTGCCATCGCCACGCAACATCATCAGACATTTTTTCGAAGGGCTGAAAGCCTAAGCGAGCTGTTAGTGCAACTGCGCACGGATTGTCTTGAAAACTGGCCTCAGCCAAAGCGAATTCCAATTGCTTTGATGCTGTCTTCAGCCGACATCTTGGAGAGAGATTTGCAGTGCCAAGCCCGTTGGAGCCCCGATGACATCGCCGCTGAATGCTGCTTAGAGGCTGCCAGTCAACTTCAAGTCCCCGTTGCCCAGTTGTCCATGGACTTTGAAGTTCATTTAAGCGCCCAAGGCCATTGGGTCGCAAGTTATGTGGCTTGTCCTCAAAGCTTGGTACAGGCTTATCAATTTCAGCTGGCAGCGCTTAATTTTCAATTGGACGTCGTCACGTCTTCGTCTCAAAGCGAAGCCTTGTGTCAGTCCTGGGGCCTCCAGCTCCAAACCATCGCTGAAGCATTCAGGCCGCCACACCCAGGTGAGTTGGCCCCTCACTACTTTAACTTGCACAAAGGAAGCCATCTATGTTGAATTTGGTTCAATCGCCAGCATCCAAATTTCGGCTTGCCTGCACTGAAATAGGAGGTGCTTTTGGTGCGGGCGTGGTGTTGATTTTGACCCTGATTTTTTGGCACGACACAAACGCGGAACACAAAATGGCTGAACTGATCTTGAATGCGTCACAAGCCAAGGGGGCCCAGCAGTCCAAGCAAGCACAGGAGGCTGAGGCACCCATCTCTCAAGCTGAATTGGCAGAGTTGAAGGCGCGAGTGATGTACCTATCTCGCCGACAAGTGGAGCGCGAAGACCTCACCGATGTTCAGCACATTCTGCTGAAAAAACGTGTGAGTCAAACAGGTTCGACGGCTCAATTGCAAAGCTTGCAATGGCGAACTGGCGTGCTTGAAATGGATGCAATCAGCGAATCCCCAGCAGATTGGTACAGCCTCACAAATGACCTGGCCCTGTTTGATCGTTGGAAAACAGCGCCTCAAGTTTTTCAAGTGCACCATGCTGTGGATAAGGCGCCAAACGATAAGGCGCCAAACAATATGGTGCAATCCCATGGCCTCAGTCAGGTGGCCTTCAAGTTCAAGGCCCATCTTTGGGCCAATGCAACAAATCCTGCAACGTTGCCCGCAAGCAAGTCTGCCCCATGACTCTAGCAACATGGCTCAACAAGAGCTCCAACGCTTGGGTGGAAGTCGCTTCGCGCAGATGGCCAGCAGCCAGCCTGCGTTGGCGCAACCGCAACTTGTTTGCTGCAGTCGAAGCAAGGTGGTGGCGAGCCATATTGGTCTGCAGCTTGAGCATGATTTTTGTCGGTATGGGCTGGCAGATGCTCAGTACCGCCGGTTGGATGCATTCTCATCAACTTGAGTTGGAGGCGTTGGAAAGGGAGCAGGCCACATTCAAAAGCAACGCATCTTTGCAACAGATCAAGGCAGATGCATTGGCTTTGGCCCATGAAAAAACAAAAGCCGTCCAGCTTGAATACCAAATGCAACTGGATGACTTGATTTTGGCTTGGCCAAACTCTGCACTTCGAACCCAACTCATTCATCGCTTGCAAAACACAGCCCGTTTGCAAAACTTGCGCATTGAGAAAATGACATTGACGCCTTTGCCCAATGAGCATGGCTTTGAAGCAGGGACATTGAGTTTTGCATTGAAGGGCACTCAGTCGGCCACTTATATTTTCTGGCATGCCTTGAATCAGTTGTTTCAAAATGGCATTTGGACGGCACTGGTTTGGCGCCGCATGCCAGAAGGACATTACTCGCTTGAGGGGCAATTGCATTTGTTGTGGGATGCACAAGATGCTTTCACCGATACCGGTGTTGAGTTGCAGGCAGACAGTCGAAAAGTTTCTGAGATCAAGGTTCTTCAACTCAAAAGCCATTTATGGCCAGACCAATCGCTGAGCCAAATGCGTCTGGTGGGTACGGCTCAGTCTGCCGACCCCGTGAACAAAGAATTGGCTTGGACGCTGCTGCAGTCAGGTCGACAGATTCAAGCGGTCCAGCCCGGCCACTACCTTGGCATTGAAAATCGCCGGGTCCTTTCCCTTGATGCGCAGGGGCTTTGGTTGGAGGGCGGACTAGGCACTGAGTTGAGCTTGCCCTTCACGTTGCTGGCGTGGGAAAAGGGCTTGCCATGAGCATCGGCAAACTCCCAAGCTCACAAACTAAGCACTGGCTTGTATGGGCGTGCATTCAAGTGGGTCTCCTATCGCCACTGCAGGCGCTTGAGTTGGAGAAAAAAATGAAGTGGCGTTTTCAAAACATTTAAGTCAAGGCGCTGCTCCAATCTTTGGCCGAAATGGGCAATCAAAATTTAATCGTTGCAGAGGGCGTATCGGGCCCTGTCAGTTTGCACTTGGCAGACATGACATGGCGGGAAGCCTTGGCGGTGGTGGTTCAGTCCAAGAACTTGGTGGCAACGCAACAAGGGGGTGTCTTGTGGATTGGGCCAAAAACCGAGATACCTGAAAACCTCAAAACGCTGGTGATTCCTTTGAAATATGCCAAAGCGCTTGATGTCACCCAGCGCTTGCAGCTGTCCAGTGGCGGCACCTCTGCGGCGGGTCAAAAATGGTTAAGTGGGCGAGGCTCGGTGATGGCCGATCCCAGGACCAATCAATTGTTTTTTCTAGACACGCCTGCTTACTTGAAGCAACTTCAAGAGGTCATTCACCGGCTCGATATCCCGGTTAGGCAAGTGATGATCGAAGCCAAAATTGTGGAAGCCGAGGCGCAATTTGGCCAATCATTGGGGGTGCGTTTGGGGGGTGCTTTTGCGGCGCCATTCGCAGCACCTTTCTCGGCCAATGCCAAACCCGTGAATGCGGCCATCAGTGGACAAGTAGAGGGGGGTGTGGGCGGCGTACAACCTGCCTATTGGGTGAATTTGCCAGCAGGTTCTGCCGGGCAAACGATCTATCCCACCCCCAGTTTTGCCATTTCATTGTTCAATGCAGCGGCTCATCAATTTATCAATCTCGAAATTTCTGCGCTTGAAGCTAACGGCAAGGGCAATGTGGTGGCCAGTCCGAGGGTGATCACCACCGATCAAACCAAAGCCTTGATTGAGCAAGGCACAGAACTTCCCTACCAAGTCAACAACGGCAATGGGGCCGCCTCTGTGGCTTTTCGCAAAGCCAACTTGAAGCTGGAAGTCACACCACAAATCACCCCTGAGGGGGCGGTAGTGTTGGAGTTGGATATTTCCAAAGACAGTGTGGGTCAAATCACGGCAGCAGGGTTTGCCATCAACACCAAGCATGTGAAAACCCAAGTTTTGGTGGACAACGGAGGGACGGTGGTCATTGGCGGCATTTTGGAGGCTGCTGGCAAGGATGATGTGGCCCAATTGCCATTTTTGGGGTCCTTGCCAGGCTTGGGCTGGCTCTTTAAAACCCAGCAAGCAACTCAGAGAAAAACGGAAATGTTGATTTTTGTGACGCCCAGGGTGCTTGCCGAAAACCTAAGCCCACCGCCCTCGAATACACTTGAAGGGTCAAACCTTCCTTAAGTTTCTACTTTTGCTCATTATTTTTGTTGGCCTTCCAGGATCTGGCAAAACGACCATCGGCAGACAGATGGGGCGTCGACTCGGCTTGCCCTTTTTAGATTCTGACATCGTCATCGAGCAACGTTTAGGTTGTTCGATTCGTGAGTTCTTCGATCGTGAAGGTGAAGAACGTTTTCGAGACATTGAGCAAAATGTCCTTGACGACTTGAGCAAGCACCACCATGGCATTTTGTCGACGGGTGGGGGGGCTGTGTTGCGGCTGGCCAATCGTCAAAACTTGCACGCTCGAGGCAAGGTGGTTTATTTGAGATCAACCCCTGAAGAGGTGTTTAGAAGGCTCAAACACGACATGCAAAGGCCGCTTTTGCAAGTCAATGACCCTCAAGAAAAGTTGAGAAATCTGTTCAGCGTTCGCGACCCCCTTTATCGCGAGACAGCGCACTGTGTGGTTGACACGGGACGCCCCAGTATCAGCAAATTGTTGAGCGCCATCATTGCAGAACTGTCTCTCGATGGTTTTGACACGCACCACTCTCAACACCACTCTCAACACCACTCAAGCCAACCATGAACGCATCGCTCACACCCACTGAAACAGTCCGAATTGATTTGGCTGACAGAAGTTATGACATCTTGATTGGTGAAAACTTGATCGGTGAAGCACCAAGTTACGGCCACTTACCCAAAGCTGCGGCGGCCCTGATCGTGACCAACACCACGGTCTCACCACTTTATGAAGCTGCTTTGCGCAAAGCCTTGTCGGCGCACTACAAGCTGATTCACAGCATTCAGTTGCCAGATGGCGAGGCGCACAAAGATTGGCTTACCCTGAACCTCATTTTTGACAGCTTGCTTAGCCGTGCGTGTGATCGCAAAACTGTTTTGTTTGCCTTAGGTGGAGGTGTGGTGGGTGATATGACGGGTTTTGCTGCGGCCAGCTTCATGCGGGGCGTGCCCTTTGTGCAAGTGCCCACCACGCTGTTGGCGCAAGTTGACTCGTCGGTCGGCGGTAAGACGGCAATCAATCACCCTTTGGGCAAGAACATGATTGGTGCGTTTTATCAACCGCTGCGAGTGGTCTGCGATTTGAATGTTTTGAAAACCTTGCCCGCACGCGAACTCAGCGCTGGTTTGGCTGAAATCATCAAATATGGCCCCATCTCTGACATGGCATTTTTTGAGTGGATTGATGCCAACATCAATGACCTGAAAGCGTGTGAGACGCAAGCTATGGCCCACGCCGTGAAGCGCAGTTGTGAAATCAAGGCTTTCGTCGTCGGACAAGATGAGCGCGAGGCTGGTTTGCGCGCCATCTTGAATTTCGGCCATACCTTTGGTCACGCCATTGAAGCCGGGCTGGGCTATGGCGAGTGGTTGCATGGCGAGGCGGTTGGTTGCGGCATGGTCATGGCTGCCAATTTGTCGGCGGACATGGGTTTGATCGATGCCGCTTTTGTCAAGCGTTTGACAAACCTGATTGAGCGTGCAGGATTGCCCATCAAAGGCCCTGTGCTAGATATGAAAGACAATGCAGGACATTATTTGGCACTCATGCTGCACGATAAAAAATCAGTGGCTGGCGATATCCAATTTGTCTTGATTGGGGGGCCAGGCAAGGCCCGCGTGAGTGCTGCACCAGAAGCCATGGTGCGTGCTGTGATTGACCGTTGCTGTGCTTGAAATTTACGCCTGCGACTCTGAAAAATCGCGCGGTAGGCGGCATGCTGAAGTGCCAGCGCCAACGCGCAATGACTTTCAGCGTGATCGCGATCGCATCGTGCACTCAACAGCTTTTCGGCGATTGGTTTACAAAACGCAGGTCTTCCTTAATCACGAAGGCGATTTGTTTCGAACCCGACTGACGCACTCTTTGGAAGTGGCCCAACTGGGGCGTTCCATTGCGCGCGCCTTGGGCTTGAATGAAGATTTGGTGGAAGCGATTGCGCTGGCGCATGACTTGGGACACACCCCATTTGGCCATGCTGGACAAGACGCCCTCAACGAGTGCATGCAAGAGTTGGGTGGCTTTGAGCACAACTTGCAAAGCTTGCGGGTGGTCGATTATCTTGAAGAACGCTACCCCGACTTTGACGGTTTGAATTTGACTTTCGAAACGCGTGAAGGCATTTTGAAGCACTGTGCAAGGCGCAATGCCTTGTTGATCGAAGCGCAAGAACCTGGCGGGGTAGCGTCCAGATTTTTAGTAGGCACACAGCCCAGTTTGGAGGCCCAGCTTTGCAATTTGGCTGATGCCATTGCTTACAACGCCCACGACATTGACGATGGTGTGCGCTCTGGCTTGCTGACCATGTCGCAAATGGCAGAAGTGCCTTTGTTTGCAAGCTATCAAAGCTTGACGCTGCAGCAGCATCCAGACTTGTCAGAGCCGTCGAAATCTAGACGCCTGTTGTACGAAACCATTCGCCGCATGCTCAGTGATCAAGTCTATGACGTCATTGACACCACACGCGCACACTTGAAATTGAATGCGCCTCAAAGTGCCGATGATGCAAGACTGGCGGGCCCCATGGTGGCATTTGGAGAAGCCATGGCAGAGCAAGTTCAGGCCATGAAATCTTTTCTGTTCAAGCATCTCTATCGGCACCCCCAGGTGATGGAGAAAACGGTGCATGCACAAGTGGTTGTGCGCGAGTTATTTGAAGCCTATCTCAGCAGTCCCAAAGAGATGTCTTCTGATTTTGCGGCGCGTCAAGAAACGCCTCGCGCAGTGGCCGATTACATCGCGGGCATGACCGATCGCTTTGCTGCGCGGGAGCATGAACGCTTAACGGGTCGTCGATTGCTGGCATGACAAGCGCAACTTTGGTGACGTCAAAGCCAGCCTCTTTAGGGGCGGCCTATGGCGTTATTTTTTCGGGTGTCGTGGCCGCTTTGCAAGTTGGAAAATTGCCGCCTGCCTTGCCTGACCTGAGTCAAACATTGGGCATGAGTTTGATGCAATCGGGCTTCTTGCTCTCTTTGGTGCAATTGGCCGGAATGACTTTGGCACTTGCCGTTGGCTTGTCGGCCGACGGCTTGGGTTTGAAGCGCAGCATGCTGGCAGGCCTTTTGATTTTGGGTTTGGCCAGTGGCATGGGCGCGACTGCAGACAGCGCACAGAGCCTGATGCTGTGGCGGGCCCTTGAGGGCGTTGGCTTTTTAGGGGTCACCTTGCCAGCGCCTGGGCTCATTCGCAAATTGGTCAGCGACCAACAGATGCGAAAGCTATTGGGCTATTGGGGTGCCTACATGCCAGCAGGTACTGCGCTCACTTTGCTGATCGGGCCTCTGTGGTTGCCTGCATGGGGATGGCAAAGTTGGTGGATTTTGTTTGCTGTTTTAACGTGGGCGATGGCTTTCGTTTTATGGCGTGTGGTGCCTGCCGATGTTTTTTCTGATCAAGCTTCATTGCCAACATCTGCAACCAATTTCGTAGCGTGGCCACAGCGATTGCACGAAACCCTCACTGCACCGGGTCCTTGGTGGGTGGCACTTTGCTTTGCCGTGTATTCGGGCCAGTGGTTGGCCGTGGTGGGTTTCTTGCCCTCTATTTACACCCAGGCAGGTTTGTCAGGCTTCACTTTGGGTTTGCTCACCGCAGTGGCCGCCGCCGTCAACATGTTGGGTAACATGGCTTCTGGTCGTTTGTTGCAAAGGGACTTTCATCCCAGTGCGCTGTTGGCCCTGGGATTTTTTGCCATGGCCTTGGGCTCTTTGTTGGCGTTTGCTGAATTGACTCAAACTTGGCCTTGGCTGCGATACGCTGGCGTGCTTTTGTTTTCATCGTGTGGTGGCTTGGTGCCCGGTACTTTGTTTTCTTTGGCTGTTCGTTTGGCGCCGCATGAGCGCAACGTGTCCACCACGGTGGGTTGGATGCAACAAAGCTCAGCAGCAGGCCAGTTTGCAGGGCCGCCTTTGGTGGCCTGGCTTGCGTCTCAAGTGGGTGGCTGGCAATGGACGTGGATGGCGACTGGCTTGTGCTGTGTTTTGGGTGGCGTGCTGTCCATGTTGATTGCACGCACTTTGAGTGAGCAAAGAGGTGCCTTGTGAAAACTGAATCATCAGACCTAAGTCCCTTGGACAAACGTCTATTGAATGCCTCGCACCAGCACCCTATGGTGCAAGACACCTTGCGGTGGTTGGAACGCGCCGTCATTGGCCTCAACTTGTGCCCCTTTGCCAAAGCGGTTTACGTGAAGGGTCAAGTGCATTGCTCAGTCAGTCAGGCCACCACCTTGGAAGCTTTGCGAGATGACTTGATTCAAGCCTTGAAAGACCTTGTGGCGCTAGAGCCTGCTGTGCGCGATACCAGCTTGCTGATTGTTCAAAATTTGCTGCAAGATTTTGTCGCCTACAACGATTTTTTAAATGTGGCTGACGATTGTTTGCTTGCACTTGATCTGGAAGGTGAAATCCAAATTGCCAGCTTCCATCCGCAATACCAATTTGCGGGTACCGATGAAAACGACATCACCAATTTCACCAACCGATCGCCGTATCCCACTTTGCACTTGATTCGGGAAGCCAGCATTGACCGCGCGGTGGCTGCGTTTCCTGATGCAGAAGCTATTTTTGAAGTCAACATGGCAAGCCTTCAGCAACTGGGGCTTGAGGGCTGGCAAGCTTTGAATGTGGGGGCTTCTTTGCCGCAGAATGATGCAGATGAAAAAAAATCAAGCTAATCCCAAGTCAACAACGCCGCAGCCCTTGGATTTAGACTTAAGGCCAGGCCAGTCTGTTGAGTTGCTGAAAGAGTTGCACATTCTCACGCGAGAGGGCAAGCTCAACCAAGACTCGCGGCGCAAGCTCAAGCAGGTCTTGCACCTGTTTCAGTTCATTGAAAAAATTCTGAAAGAGTTGTCGGAGGAAGATGCCGTCAAGTCTTCCAAGTTAAATGAAGCGCCAACGCAAGGCTTGACCTTGGCCGATCATGGCGCTGGCAAGTCCTATTTAGGCTTCATCGTTTACGACTTGTTTTTCAAGCCCTTGTCGCAAGGTCACATTTACGGCATCGAAACACGTGCCGAATTGGTCGAGGCCTCGCGCGCTTTGGCACAGCGTTTGGATTTCAAGCGCATGGTTTTTTTAAACACTTCAGTGGCCGAGTCTTCGCAGTCCGATCTCATGCCTGCGCAAATTGATGTGGTCACTGCATTGCACGCTTGCGACACGGCCACCGACGACGCCATCGCCTTTGGCCTGCTGAAAAAAGCACGCGCCATGGTCCTGGTGCCATGTTGCCAAGCCGAAGTGGCCGCCAAATTGCGCCAAAACAAAGCGTTGAATTTATCCAGAACTCCCTTGGCCGAACTCTGGCGTCACCCCTTGCACACCCGAGAAATTGGCAGCCAGCTCACCAACGTTTTGCGCTGCCTCTACCTCGAGTCCAAAGGCTACACCGTCACCGTGACCGAGCTGGTCGGTTGGGAGCACAGCATGAAAAACGAGCTTATCCTGGCTCGCTACACCGGCCGCCCCAAACCCGACGCCACCAACCGCCTCCAGTCCCTCCTCACCGAATTCGGTCTCACCGAATCCCTTGCATCGCGTTACCCTTAATTGGGGTCAGATCAACATTAAATTCTTTCGGGTTAGCATTCAGGCATGGCCCGTCATCCTCGTTTAGCCCTTCCTGGTTACCCGCATCATGTGATTCAGCGGGGAAACAATCGCCAGCCCATCGTGCTGGACGAGGCCGATCGAAAGATGCTTTACAGCTTGTGGCTGGAAGAGTCGCAGCGCCACAAAGTAGCCGTCAACGCTTATGTGCTGCTCGACAATCACTTTCACATGTTGCTGACCCCGCCTAGCGATGAGTCCATGTCTTTGATGATGCAGTCGGTTGGGCGAAGTTATGTGCGCTATTTCAACAAACGTCACAACCGAAGCGGTACTTTGTGGGAAGGGCGTTACAAATCCTCGGTCATTGACTCAGAAGCCTACCTCCTCACTTGCATGGCCTACATTGACTTAAATCCGGTCAGGGCAGGGGTGGCCGAATCGCCTGAAGATTTCAACTGGTCCAGTTACAAGCACCTCATTGGTCAAAAAATCGACAAATTGGTGACGCCGCATGCACTTTATTGGGGCTTGGGCAATACGCCATTTTCCAGGGAAGCGGCTTATGCCGAGTTTGTTCAATCGGGCTTGTCTGCCTCGATTCAAAAAGACCTCACGGAGTCAGTTTTGAAGGGGCGGGTTGTGGGGCGACCCGAATTTTTGAAGTCTTTGCAGAAGACAACGCAGCGCCCAATCCTGCCGCAAAAGGCTGGCAGGCCTTTCAACAAACCTCAAAAACTTCAATAGTCGGCTGATAAAGCCACATTTATAGGTACTTTTTAATTCTATTTTGATCTGTCCCCAATTAATTTGAATCCTTCAATTTAAGAAATTAATGTTGATCTGACCCCAATTAATTTTCTTGGCATTTTTGGTGCGATGCAATATGCTCATATTCCCGCGAAATATCTCTAGGAGTGCGCCATGACTTCGGCTGCCGAAAAATTAGCTTTGCAACAAACCGGTCTGTATGACCCTTCTCAAGAGCACGACGCTTGTGGTGTGGGCTTTGTGGCCCATATCAAGGGCGCTAAAACGCAT
>CANKOT010000023.1 GCA_947484245.1 Comamonadaceae bacterium | reverse complement strand
TTGGTCAAGCGCACTTTGGCAACTTTACGCAGAGCAGAGTTAGGTTTTTTAGGCGTCGTGGTGTACACACGGGTGCACACACCGCGGCGCTGCGGAGAGTTTTGCATCGCAGGGCTTTTTGACTTGGTCTTTTCGACCTCGCGCCCCTGACGCACCAATTGATTGATGGTTGGCATTTAAAAAAACGTCCCTAAACGTTTGGAATGAACAAAAAAATACTTCTCCGCCCCAAATGCGGAAAAGCCTTCTAGTATAGCGTCGGATTAAGGCTTAGGCAAAAATTTCTGCTTAAGCTCCCCAGAGGGCCAAGTTGGCAAGCACCAACTTTTCTTATTTGATCCACAAACGCAGGGCGTCCCAAGCTCTGCCCAGCACGCCGGCTTGCTCGACCGTGTCCAAGGCCTGAAGCGGCATGTCAACCCAAAGCTGGTTACCTCGGAAAACCTGGAGGCTGCCAATGACTTGACCCTTGGTCACGGGAGCCACCAAGGGGTCTGGCCTCACCAGTTGGGTTTTGATCTGAGCAGCGGAACCTGCAGGAACAGCGACCACGAGAGCCTCTGAGCGGCCCAATTTGATGCTGGAGGCCTTGCCTTTCCAGATGGCAGGGGTGGCAACGGCTTGGCCCGCATCAAACAATTTGACAGCATCAAAAGCGGTGTAGCCCCAGTTGAGCAATTTTTGCGCCTCATTGGCCCTGGCAATTTCGCTGTTGGTGCCCAGAACAATGGCCATCAAGCGGCGTGAACCGACATTGGGAAAGTCGCGCTTGGCTGTCGCCACCAAGCAGTAACCGGCGGCTTCCGTATGGCCCGTTTTCAAACCATCGACCGTAGGATCCTTGAACAGCAGCAAGTTGCGATTGCTTTCATTGGCGGCAGGCGTGCCAGGATAACGGTACTTTTTAATGGCATAGGTTGAAACATATTCAGGAAAGTCACGCATCAATCGCGTGGCCAAGGTCGCCAAGTCGCGCGCTGTGGTGATGTGCCCCGCCTCTGTCAAACCTTCTGGGTTCTTGTAACTGGTGCTGTTCATTCCCAGCAGCTTGGCTTGCTCGTTCATCATCTGGACAAAGCGTTCTACCGTGCCGCCCACACCCTCAGCCAAAACCACCGTGGCGTCATTGCCCGATTGAACGATCATGCCCTTGATCAAGTCTTCAACGGGCACTTTCATTTTGGGGTCGATGAACATGCGCGATCCAGGCATTTTCCAAGCACGCTCACTGACCCCAAGCGTTTGTTTCAGGTCAATTTTTTTGGCTTTCAAGGCATCAAAAACCAAATAAGCACTCATGAGCTTGGTCAAGGAGGCCGGCTCGACAGGCGTGTCCATGTCGCGAGAGGCCAAAATTTGATTGGCTGTGACATCTAACAACAAATAAGCCCGAGCCGCAATTTCTGGTGCCGCAGGGGCTGCGCCCTGGGCTTGCGCGGTGCTGGACAGGCCAAAGAAAGCCGTGAGCGCAAGGCTCAAGGTCAGTAAAGCGCGAAGCGTGAATCGGCGGAGTGTTGAAAGCAAAGTCGTCATGGTGGATCTGTGAAAGCGTCGAAGAGCATCAAGCGCGAAGATGGCGGCTGACCAGCGTTCGAAGGAGGGGCAATTGTCCGTGAAAGAAGTGTTCAACACCAGGAATCACCGTGACCGGCAAGGATTGTGGCCGCGCCCAGTCCATGACGCTGGCCAATGGCACTGTATCGTCCACTTCGCCGTGCACGACCAAGGTTTTTTCATGGAGTTCGGTGGGCACTGAGGCCACTTGAAAGCGCGATGCAGCCGTGCCAACCAATACCAGTTTTTCTAATTGCATGGCAGCAGGCAGGCGTGTGACGGCTTGGCTTGTGACGAAGGCACCAAAAGAAAATCCAGCAAGCGCCAGGGACTGTGGGGCTTGGAATGTGGCGTGAATCACGCTCATCAAATCATCGACCTCGCCGCGGCCTTCATCGTAGGCGCCAGCGCTTGCGCCCACGCCGCGAAAATTGAATCGAATGGCGCGCCAACCACATTGGACAAAGGCCTTGGCCAAAGTTTGCACCACTTTGTTTTGCATCGTGCCGCCAAACAAAGGATGGGGGTGTGAAATCACGGCGGTGCCGTGATAAATGCCGCCTTCAGGCACATCGCACAAACCCTCCAAAACGCCAGAAGGCCCTTGAAACTGCAGGCTTTGCGTCGCGGCGTTCATCAGCGCCCAAGGTTGGGTGGCGTCAACAAGCGGGTCACAACCTGGCCGTTTTTCAAATGACTGTCGACGATTTCATCGATGTCCGAGTTATCCACAAAACTGTACCAACTTCCCTCTGGATAGACAACTGCAACAGGCCCACCTGCACAGCGATCAAGACAGCCGGCTTTGTTCACTCGAACTTGACCTGGCCCCGAAAGTCCAAGACTCTTGACACGTGACTTGCAATGGTCAAAGGCTGCTTGCGAGCCTTGAAGTGTGCAACATGCTTCGCCGTTCTTTCTTTCGTTCAAGCAGAAAAAAATATGGCGCTCGTAATAGGGCTTGTTGGGAGCCGCCGCTTGGGCTAACTCTGTTTGGGAAATTGCAGTTTGGCTCATGCATTCATTTTAGTGGGGCGAGCTGAAGACAAACGGCGCATCAAATAAACCAGCAAAACAAAGGGCCATAGCCAGCCGAGCCATTGAATCAGGCCATGGAAGCGAATAAATTGCCCCTGCTCCCAATTTTGCAAAGTCAAGGCAAAGTAGGCGTTGGCGGATGCGTTGTTGAGCAAAGTGAGCTGCAAGACCAAACCAACCAGCGCCAACACTTGAAGTGTTTTTTCCTTCAGCCACAGCAGGGGCCACGCCGCCAAGGCCGCCAACACCAACGCCATTTGCACCTGCGAACTCATCCAGCCCCACGCATGTGTCGGCCCATAAGTCAAAGCAGCGGACAAGGCCGTGCATAACAAGCCCAATCCTGATAATAAAAACCAAGACACCACTTTTTGATGCCAGTGGCGAACCAAACTGAATGCCAATAAGCAAGGCAGCAATTGGCCCAAACTGACACACAAAACCTCATAGAACGGCAGCAGCGGTTGAAGCTCAACGTCCCGAACTGGCAACCAGTCAAGCCACGGGGTTTCTTGCAGCCGCAAAGCCAAAGCTTCTTCGGCGCGTTCTAAAACTTGTCCCAAGCCCATCGGCACGGGCGCAGGAAAAAGCAAGGCGATGGGCCACAAGGCCAGCAACACCAATGAGCCTTTGGCATCGGGCCAAAACCAGTTGGCTCGAAAACGACTCCACCGATCCAAGAACCCGAAACGCTCCAAGACCCAGGCCGAGCCGGCCCCAATCAATGTGCCCAAACTGTTCAAGCACCAGTCCAAATTGGAAGGCACCCTGGCTGGCAGAAAGAGCTGCAAAGACTCCATGGCAAGCGCCAGCAGTGAGCCCATGGCCAATGTCAGGCTAACCGCTGGCCACTGGGCCGTACTGCGTTGCAGGGCCAAGGCCACCACAAAACCCAAGGGAGCGTAGCCTAGGACGTTTGAGAGAACATCAAAAGAAGTCCAATAGCGCGGCCAAGGTGCCCACAAAAAGGCCGTCCAATCAACGCCCTGTGAACGCCAGTTTTCAAATGGAAAGAGACTGGCATAGATGATCAATACGGCATAAATGCCAGCCAAAGGCCATGCCGCCGTTTTATTCATTTTGCTTGTTGGCTTAACTTAAAAGGGTTTGACCACCACCAAAATAACAACAGCAACCAGCAGCAAAACCGGCGCTTCGTTGAACCAGCGGTACCAAACATGGCTGTGTGTATTTTGTTGGGCTTCAAATTTTTTCAAAATTCGGCCGCAAAAATGGTGGTAGCCCACAATCAAAAGCACCAAACTCAACTTGGCGTGCATCCATGCACTGCCCGGGCCCCAGCCAATGCCAACGCCCCACCAAAGCCAAAGGCCCAGCAAAATGGCCGGGACCGACAAAATGGTGGTGAATCGCAACAGCTTTCTGGCCATCAGCAGCAGTCTTTCGCGCTCGGCCACAGAATCGTCTGGCACCATGGCCAAATTCACAAAAATTCGGGGCAAATAAAACAAGCCAGCAAACCAGCTGGCCACGAAGACGATGTGAAAGGCTTTGATCCAGAGCATGCCCTGAGTGTAGCCCCGTCGGTTAAATTGGCAAAGATCAGGAAAGTGACTTCAATGTGCACTGCCCAGCAAGTGCATTTTGAAAAACTCCAAAGTTCTTTGCTTGGCCAAAGCAGCGGCCTCAGCCTGCCACGCGCCTCTGTGATTGCAATTGAACCCGTGATGCGCTGGATAAGTGAAAACCTGCGCAGTGGGATGTGCCACCTTAAAGGCAGCCACCGAGTCCATTGAAATCCATTTGTCTTCTTCTGCAAAATGCGCCATGACCGGCACTTTGCTTTGCCGCGCAGATTCCGACTCGGTGGTCATGCCGCCGCCGTAGTAAGGTGCCGCCGCTGACAGGCCATTTAAAAGGCAAGCCGATCGCCAAGTCAGCAAGCCACCCCAGCAGTAACCCACAATGCCCACTTTGCCGCCGCAACTGGCATGCGCATGGTCAATGGCGGCTTGAATGTCTTGCAAGGCACCTGGCGCAGGCAATGCTTCAACCGCTGTTTTGAGTGCCATGCCAGCGCCCATGTCGGCCTCTGCATAAGCCAACTCCACCTGGGGCTTGACGCGATGGAACATGGCAGGCGCGATGGCTAAAAATCCCTCTTTGGCGTAGGCATCGGCCACTTCTCGAATGTGCACATTGACACCAAAGATTTCTTGAATGACCAACACAGCAGCCTTGGCGGGCGTGGCAGGCGTCGCCACATAAGCGGGAACTTGCAAGCCGTCTGCCGCTGACAATTGAATGTGAGATCCCATGAATTTCTCCTTAAAAAATTAAGCCGCGAGCACTCGCTCGACAAAATCAAGGCGGTCTTGGCCCCAGAATATTTCGTCGTTCAGTACATAGCTGGGTGCGCCAAAGACACCCGCATCAATGGCCATTTGGGTATAAGTTTCATAGCGCTCCTGTGCCGCTTGGCTGTAGGCTTGTTCCAAGCAACTGGCTGGCAGGTTCTGCTCCTTGAGCAATTCAACCAAGGTTTTTTCATCGGCAATGTTTCGCTGCTGCGACCAAACCGCAGACAAAATAGCCCCCGTGATGGCCATGGCGGCATTGGCTCCCGCAGCCATTTCAACCGCGATGATGAGCTTGGCTGCATCATCTCCACTGACTGGGAAAAATGTGGGCTTGAGGTGCAAGGGTGCGCCTAGCCATTTGCTAAAGCGCGCAAGTTCTGTCAAGCGATACGACTGCCTTTGAGGCGCTCGTTGACCCAGAGGCAGACCGCCAGAAATAGGAAAGACCTTGCCGCCCAAATCGATCGGCATCACTCGCACCGATGCCCCCGATTTTTGGAGGATGTTTTGAAACCGTTGGTGGCCCAAATAAGCCCATGGGCTTTGTGGGGCGAAATAATAGTCGACTGAGTGACTCACAAAAAGCTCCTACTAAGGTAATCTGCGCAGATAAAGCAAACACAGGCCTCTGTTTTAACAGTTTGGCCATAACTCTGCAGGAGACAAAGCATGCGCAAAGTTGTATTGGTCACGGGAGGTGGCCGCGGTATTGGTGCTGCCACATGCATTTTGGCGGCACAAAAGGGCTGGGATGTAGCGGTCAATTACGCCGCCAATGCAGAAGCTGCCCAACAAGTGGTGAAGCAAATTCAGGCCACGGGCGCGCGTGCCATAGCCGTCCAAGCCGATGTGGCTGACGAGGCGCAAGTGCTGGCCATGTTCAAGCGCGTACAAGCCGAATTGGGGCCCCTACAAGGCTTGGTCAATAACGCCGGTGTGATCGATGTCTATGCGCGACTCGATGAAATGAGCATGGCGCGCTGGCGCAGAATGTTTGACATCAACGTCTTGGGCTCGATGTTGTGCGCGCGCGAAGCCGTCTTGCAAATGAGCACCAAGCACGGTGGCCAAGGCGGCAGCATTGTGAATCTCTCGAGTGCGGCCGCTCGGCTCGGCGCAGCAGGTCAGTACCTGGATTACGCCGCAGCCAAAGGCGCGATTGACAGTTTGACATTGGGTTTGGCCAAGGAAGTTGCCGGGGAGGGCATTCGCGTCAATGCCATTCGCCCCGGACTCATCGACACCGAAATCCATGCTTCGGGCGGCCTGCCCAATCGTGTGAAAGACTTGGAGCATTTGGTGCCTGCCAAGCGCGGCGGCACCGCGATGGAGGTGGCGCAAGCCATTGTGTGGCTGCTGTCTGATGACGCCAGCTACACCACCATGAGTTTGATTGACGTGTCTGGGGCACGCTGATGTCGACTGAAAGCGCGCGCACCATCCGCTACTACTGGGAGGACATGCAACCCGGCCAAGAGCGCGATTTGGGCACCATCACCCCCACACGCGAAGAAATCATTGCCTTTGCCACACAATTTGACCCTCAGCCTTTTCATCTGAACGATGAGGCGGCCAAGGCTTCTGTGTTTGGCAATTTGTGCGCCAGCGGTTGGCACACCTGCTCGCTGGCCATGCGACTGATAGTGACCAACTTTTTGCAAGAGTCTGCCAGTCTGGGCTCGCCAGGCTTGGAAAACTTGCAATGGAAAAAACCCGTTTTTTCCAATGACACCTTGCGCTTGAAACACACAATTTTGGAGTCCAGGCCCATGCGCTCTAAACCCGATGTCGGTTTGGTGCGCACCCAATGGGAAATGAAGAACCAACATGGGGATTGTGTTTTGCAAATGGAGGGCTGGGGCATGTTCAGACGCCGCCACCCCGGTGCCGCGCAAGCCAAGACCGATTAACATTCAGACATCCACAAACACCGTAGCCAACATTCACAAGCCCTTGAGGCCTCAGGATTTTTCATGACTGTCACCAGCATTGCTCATTTCATATCAGGTCACACCGTTTCGGGCAAAAGTACTCGCGCGCAAGACGTCTTCAACCCCGCCACCGGCGCCGTCACAGGCCGCGTGCATTTGGCCAACACCCAAGACGTCGATCAGGCTGTTGCGTCTGCTCAGGCAGCGTTTCCCGCTTGGGCCGACACGCCGCCATTGCGCCGCGCACGGGTGATGTTCAAATTTTTAGAGCTGCTTAACCTTCACCGCGACAAATTGGCGCACATGATCACTGCAGAGCACGGCAAAGTTTTTACCGATGCACAAGGCGAAGTCACACGCGGTATCGAGATTGTGGAATTTGCATGCGGTATTCCTCAATTGCTCAAAGGCGACTTCACTGACCAAGTTTCAACCGGCATCGACAACTGGACACTGCGCCAACCTTTAGGTGTTGTGGCAGGTGTCACACCCTTTAACTTTCCCGTCATGGTGCCCATGTGGATGTTTCCAGTGGCCATTGCGTGTGGCAACACCTTTGTCTTAAAGCCCAGCCCCCTCGACCCCAGTCCCAGTTTGTTAATGGCAGAGCTTATGAAACAGGCGGGCCTGCCTGATGGTGTTTTCAATGTGGTGCAAGGTGACAAAGAAGCGGTTGACGCTCTGGTGGCACACCCCGATGTGAAGGCTGTGAGTTTTGTGGGCTCAACACCTATTGCCAACAGTCTTTACGAAAACGGCGCACGCCACGGCAAACGCGTGCAAGCTTTGGGCGGCGCCAAAAACCAGATGGTGGTCATGCCCGATGCCGATATCAACCAAGCTGTTGATGCACTCATTGGCGCAGCTTATGGCTCTGCAGGCGAGCGTTGCATGGCCATCAGCGTGGCTGTTTTGGTAGGCGATGTGGCTGAGCGCTTGATGCCCTTGTTGATTGAAAAAACACGCGCGCTCAAAGTACTGAACGGCTCGAATCTGGCCGCCGAAATGGGCCCCATCGTTACCGCAGCAGCCCAGCAACGGATCCGTGGCTACATTGATGCCGGCGTGGCCGAAGGCGCCCAATTGTTGGTTGATGGCCGTCAATTTGATGGCGCCAAAGCAGGGGCAGGTTGCGACAAGGGCTTCTGGTTGGGCGGCACCTTGTTTGACCACGTCAGCACCGACATGAAGATCTACAAAGAAGAAATTTTTGGTCCTGTTTTGTCTTGCGTGCGCGTCAAGGATTTTGGTCAAGCCGTGCAAATGATCAATGACCACGAGTTTGGCAACGGCGTGAGTTGTTTCACGCGCGATGGCAATGTGGCGCGCGAGTTTTCACGTCGCATTCAAGTCGGCATGGTGGGCATCAATGTGCCCATTCCTGTGCCCATGGCATGGCACGGCTTTGGCGGTTGGAAGCGCAGTTTGTTTGGTGACATGCACGCCTACGGTGAAGAGGGCGTGCGCTTTTACACCAAACAAAAGTCGATCATGCAGCGTTGGCCTGAGAGCATTGGCAAGGGCGCAGAGTTCGCCATGCCAACGGCCAAATAAGCACCGACTCATCTCCATTAAGGCGCCATGAACGACAGCACTTTTGACTACATCATCGTTGGCGCAGGCACTGCAGGTTGTCTTTTGGCGAACCGCTTGTCAGCCGATGCCAGCAAGCGTGTTTTGCTGATTGAGGCCGGTAAGCGTGACGACTACCACTGGATTCACATTCCGGTTGGTTATTTGTATTGCATTGGCAACCCCCGCACCGATTGGCTTTATCAAACAGAGGCTGCGCAAGGCTTGAACGGTCGATCGTTGCGCTACCCTCGGGGCAAAGTATTGGGCGGTTGTAGCAGCATCAATGGCATGATTTACATGCGCGGTCAGTCGCGTGATTACGATCAATGGGCCAAGCTCACCGGTGATGACGCGTGGCGCTGGGACCAGTGCCTGCCCTATTTCAGATTGCACGAAGATCACCACAAGGGCGCCTCTGAGGCGCATGGCGCGAAAGGTGTTGTCACCGAACTGCTCAAGCCCCAAACGCATGACAACCCCGCTTCGACCGATTACTTCCAACTTCTCAAAGCGCGCCAAGCAGGCGGCGAATGGCGTGTTGAAAAACAGCGTTTGAGTTGGGGGGTGCTAGATGCTTTTGCGCTTGCGGCTGAGCAAGCAGGCATTCCCTCTTCAAGTGATTTCAATCAGGGCAACAACGAAGGCGTTGGCTATTTTGAAGTGAATCAAAAAAGTGGATGGCGCTGGAATACTGCGCAAGCCTTTTTAAGGCCCACCTGCTTTGCTCGTCCCAACTTTGAACTTTGGACACAAGCCCAAGTGGCAGGGCTGGTCATTGAGACCGATGCCGATGGTGGCAAGCGATGCACAGGCGTCAAGGCTTGGGACGGCCACCAGTTGGTCACGGCCACCGCCACGCGCGAAGTGGCGCTCAGTGCGGGCAGCATTGGCTCTGCCCAAATTTTGCAACTCTCTGGCATCGGCCCTGGCCACGATCTGAAACAAGTGGGCATCGATGTGACCCATGACTTGCCGGGCGTGGGTGCCAATTTGCAAGACCATTTGCAAATTCGTTCAGTTTACAAAGTGAAGAATGCCAAAACGCTGAACACTTTGGCCAACAGTTGGTGGGGCAAGGCCAAAATTGGTTTGGAATATGCCCTGTCCAGATCGGGGCCCATGAGCATGGCGCCCAGTCAATTGGGTGCATTTACCAAAAGCGATGAGCAGCGCGAATGGGCCAACATTCAATACCATGTGCAACCTCTCAGCCTTGACGCCTTTGGTGAGCCCTTGCACAGCTTCCCCGCCATCACGGCCAGCGTTTGCAACTTAAACCCCAGCAGCCGCGGCAGCGTCAGCTTAAAGAGCCCAGACTTTAAAACACCGCCGGCCATTGCCCCCAATTATTTGAGTACCGAAGAAGATCGGAAAGTGGCTGCCGACAGCTTGCGCGTCACCCGGCGCATCATGTCGCAGGCAGCCATGGCAGCCTTTGAACCCGAAGAGTTCAAGCCCGGCGTTCAATACCAAACCGATGAAGAGCTGGCCCGCCTTGCAGGCGACATTGCCAGCACCATTTTTCATCCTGTGGGCACAACCCGCATGGGACGTGAAGACGACCCCATGAGTGTCGTCAACAGCCAATTGCAAGTGCGCGGCATTCGCGGCTTGCGCGTGGTGGATGCAGGCGTGATGCCCACCATTACCAGCGGCAATACCAACAGCCCCACTTTGATGATTGCGGAAAAAGCAGCGCACTGGATGGCCAAATATGCCAAGGAGTTTGCCGCGGGAAATCCCTGATGGCAAAGCCCCATGAAGCGTTTTACATTTCATTCACTCGATGAACTGCTGTTTGGGTTCGTTTTGAGGGCAGAGGAGACACCCAAACCAGTCGAATTTAAACATCCACAACGAGATGTGACTTTTTACAAGCGTCGCGCAAGCGGCGCTTTTTTTTGATGGAAATACTGATTGTCTCCCTAGCCTCGCTGTTTGCAGGCATGGTCGATTCCATTGTGGGCGGTGGCGGTCTCATTTTGGTTCCAGCCCTGTTCGCCACGTTTCCTTTTGCGCCTCCCGCAACCTTGGTTGGCACCAACAAAAGCGCAGCCATTTGGGGCACCGCTTTTGCAAGCTATCAATTCAGTAAAAAAATTGACCTCCGTTGGTCAGCTCTAATTCCGGCTGCCTTGGCTGGACTTTTGGGCTCTGTTTGCGGCGCTTGGACCGTCACCCACATTGACCCGAGCTTTTTGCGAAAAGCCTTGCCGTTTTTGCTCATCACACTGCTCTTCTACACCCTTGCCAAGAAAAACATGGGGCAGATGCATGCGCCGCGATTTCAGGGTAAAAAAGAGGCCTTTGTAGCGGCTGCCATCGGCTTACTGATTGGCTTTTACGATGGGTTTTTTGGGCCAGGCACAGGCAGTTTTTTTGTCTTTGCCTATGTCCGCTTCTTGGGCTATGACTTCTTGAACGCATCGGCCTCGTCCAAACTGATGAACACGGCCACCAACTTTTCTGCCTTGGCACTGTTCACATGGCAAGGCCATGTGTGGTGGCATTTAGCGCTGCCAATGGCAGTGGCCAATGTGCTTGGGAGCCTCATTGGCACCCGGTTGGCGCTCAAACACGGTGCAGGTTTTGTGCGTTATGCCTTCTTGGCCGTCGTGAGCGCGCTCATCATGAAAACCGCTTACGACGGATTTTTGCGCTGAGGCGAAAATTGCGAGCAGGCAACACCTAACAACGCAATGGCGGCACCTGCCAATTTGGTGGCGGTGTATTGCTCGCCGGTGATGGCCCATGCAAACAAACCTGCCACGGGCGGCATGAGGTACATGAGGGGTGCCGTTTTGGCCACACCCCGAACCTGATTCACCCAGCCCCAAACCAACCAACCCCCAAAAGCGGAAATCAAAACTGACCACCCCATGGCGGCCCAACCTTGAGCGCCCAAACTGGCCCAAGGCGCTTCGAGCCCAGCAGGAATTGTCAATAACATGACGGGCAAGCCACCCCAAAGCGTGGCGTAGCCCATGGTCAAAATGCTGCCGTGTTTTTCAAGCATGGGTTTGGCTTGAACGGTATAGTAAGAAAATAAAACTGCGGCCACAAAAAGCACAATGTCACCGCCCGTGGCCCGCAGATCACCTTTCATGATTTTTTCAGAAAGGAACAGCAGGACGCCGGCAAACGCAACCGACACGCCCATGATTTGATAACGCTGAAGTCTTTCATGGCCCTTCCAGCGCAAGATCAGCAAAGTGAAAATAGGGCCGCAGGCCAATATCACGGAGCTTGAAAAGGGCGTTGACAAATAGATGCCATAACAAACAATGCCCACGTGCAAGCTGTGTCCTATAAAGCCCAAACTTGCCAACTCAATGAGATCTTTTCGCGCCATGGGCGGAAAAAATTGACCCAATGTGATGCGCATCATGATCAAGGCACAGGTCGGCATGATCAAGTAACGCGCAAACAAAAAACCACTTGGCGACAAGGTGTCAATCAGATACTTTTGAACGCTGAAGTTGGCGCCCCAAATCAAGATCAACATGAACGCGGCCACCAGGGCCAAATTGCTTTGCTTCTTGGCGTTCAAGGCGAGTCCAAAACTGTGACAGGCACGCGCGCAGCCAAAGCACACATCAACTCATAGCCCACAGTGCCTGCAGCATTGGCCACTTCATCAATGGAGACCCCCACAGAAGGCGTGCTTGTCTTGGTGGGCAAGCCCCACAACGTGACCTCGCTGCCTCTATTGGCAAGCGGCAAATCAGTGATGTCAACGGTGAGCATGTCCATGCTCACGCGCCCCAGCGTTCTCGATCGAATGCCATCGATGCAAACGGGCGTGCCAGTCGGTGCATGTCTTGGATAACCATCTGCATAGCCACAAGCCACGACGCCAATTCGCATCGGTCGATAGGCCACAAACGCTGAGCCATAACCCACCGTGTCACCGATTTGCAAATGTTGCACACCGATGACCGCGGCATTCAAACTCATCACCGGCTTCAAGCCCCAATGTGCTGCCGAATGTGAGGGGTCATCAGGAGAACTGCCATAAAGCGCAATACCTGGCCGCAACCAGTCAACGCGGACCTTGGCGTCTTTGGCGTGACGCAAAACGGCTGCACTGTTACAAAGACTGCGTTCCCCCGACAAGTCGTGGGTATATTTTTGAAACAGCGCCATGGCTGCTGAAATTCCTTTGTCGCTATCTGCATCACTGAAGTGAGACATGAGAGAAATTTCGTCTACTTGCGGCAAGGCATTGAGCCGTGTCCAAGCCGCTCGAAAGGCTTGCGGGGTAAAACCCAGGCGGTTCATACCCGTATTCATTTTAAGGAATACGCGGTGCGCCTGATGTGTTTTGTGAACCGCCAACATGTCAATTTGGGCCTCGCAGTGCACCACATGCCACAAGTTCAAACGAGAACACATTTCAAGATCGCGGGTTTCAAAAGCCCCTTCCAATAAAAGGATAGGGCCGCGCCAGCCCAGCTGGCGAACGCGCTCGGCCTCTGCCAAATCAAGCAATGCAAAGCCGTCCGCGCCGCGCAAGCCCTCGAAAACGCGTTCAATGCCATGGCCATAGGCATTGGCTTTGACGACGGCCCAAACCAAAGCATCGGGTGCGGCTGATTTCATTTGCGCAAGGTTGTGTCGCAAAGCTTGAAGGTCAATGGTGGCCTGAATCGGTCTTGGCATGTCAGATCGTTAAACAGAAATCAATCAAGGGAAGAAGCCTAGATTGTGTCACTTCAGAGCGTGATATAACCGAAACTTACGCCAACATCTGCACGGCAAGTGTTGCTTTGTTCAATTTTCATTATTTCGAGTTAGGGCCTGTGCCCTACCGAATCACTGCATGATTTCATGAAGCGCGGTTTTTACACGATCATGTCGGCCCAGTTTTTCAGTTCGCTGGCCGACAACGCCCTTTTTGTTGCGGCCGTTGAACTCATTCGCATCAGTGGTGGTGCCGAATGGCAACGTGCGGCTTTGGTGCCCATGTTCGCGCTTTTTTATGTGGTGCTTGCGCCCTTTGTTGGCGCCTTTGCTGACTCGCGGCCCAAAGGCGAGGTCATGTTCATCAGCAACGCCATCAAGGTGGTGGGGTGTTTGATGATGCTGTTTGGCACGCATCCGCTTTTGTCTTACGCCATTGTGGGCTTGGGCGCTGCTGCTTACTCACCCGCCAAGTACGGCATCTTGACTGAGTTGCTCCCATCCTCTCAATTGGTCAAGGCCAATGGATGGATTGAGGGTTTAACCATTGCCTCCATCATTTTGGGAGTCTTGATTGGCGGCCAATTGGTCGGCGCCAATGTGTCTGGGTTCATGTTGGATTTCGACCTGCCCTTCATTGACACCGGCATCGACACCGCACCAGAAGCGGCCATTGTGCTGTTAATTTCTTTTTATGCATTGGCAGCATGGTTCAACACACGCATTCCCCACACCGGCGTTGAGATGCGCGCCATGCCCAAGAACTATGCAAGCTTGTTACCCGATTTTTGGGGCTGCAATACACGTTTGTGGCAAGACAAACTGGGACAGATTTCTTTGGCAACAACCACTTTGTTTTGGGGCGTGTCGGGCAACTTGCGTTACATCGTGTTGGCTTGGAGTGCCGCCGCTTTGGGTTACTCCACCACACAGGCCTCTAGCTTGGTGGGTGTCGTGGCCATCGGCACGGCCGTCGGTGCCGTGGTCGCCTCGGTGCGCATGAAGCTGCACCAAGCCACACTCGTGATGCCGCTGGGCATTGCCATGGGCGTGTTGGTCATGGGCATGAATTTCATAGACAACGTTTGGGTTGCTGCACCGTTCCTCATTTTGTTGGGTGCTTTGGGTGGCTTCCTGGTGGTCCCCATGAATGCGTTGCTGCAACATCGTGGTCACAATCTGATGGGCGCCGGGCGCTCTATTGCTGTCCAAAACTTCAATGAGCAGGTCTGTATTTTGTTGTTGGGCGGTTTATACACGCTGTCTACCGGTATGGGGCTTTCTGCCTTTGGTGCCATCACCGCCTTTGGTTTTGTGGTGGCCAGTTTCATGTGGCTCATTAAGCGTTGGCACGAGCGCAACTTGCGCGAGCACAGTGAAGAGGTCAAGCATTTGATGGATGTGGCTAAAAACGACAACCTTCATGGCTGAGTGTTCAGCAGTTCGACCCTTTGACTCCCTTCATTGAAGGCACCTCCTGTGAAAACGATTGACGATTTTGAAGCGGTTCAAATGAATGGCCAAAGCTTGGCGCTGAGTCAATTGCGCGGCAAAGTCATGCTCATTGTGAACACCGCCAGCGCTTGCGGCTTTACACCTCAATTTGCAGGGCTCGAAAAAGTCCATCAGTCATACAAAGACCAAGGCCTCGCGGTGTTGGGGTTTCCTTGCAATCAATTTGGCAATCAAGACCCTGGCAGCAATGAAGCCATTGCCAATTATTGCCAAGTCAATTACGGCGTGAGTTTCACCATGCTGGAAAAAATCAATGTGAATGGGCCTGACGCCCACCCGCTTTACCAATGGCTGTGCGCCGAAGCACCCGGCCTATTGGGCAGCAAAGCCATTAAGTGGAATTTCACCAAGTTTTTGGTAGGGCGCGATGGCCGCGTCATCAAGCGCTACGCATCCATGGACAAGCCAGAAAAAATGGCGCAAGACATTGAAGCGGCTCTAGCAGCCCCAGTGGCTCAATGAATTAAGTTCATTGACTTTTTGCCAAGACCTCATCCACCAACTCGACCCAGTGCCTCACAGGCACATTGGCGCCGCTTTGCAAATGGGTGATGCAGCCAATGTTGGCGCTCAAAATAGCCGTGGGCTCTAATTTGTTCAGATGCCCCAATTTGCGATCGCGCAAAGCATAGGCCGTATCGGCTTGAAGCACAGAATAAGTGCCCGCCGAGCCACAACACAAGTGTGATTCAACGTCGGCAACACGCAGCTTAAAGCCAAGTTGGCCCAGTTGCGTCTCTACGCCGCCTTTGAGTTGTTGGCCATGCTGCAATGTGCAGGGCGGGTGGTAGGCAAGCAAGCCCACTTGCTCAACCTGCTCTGGTTTTAACTTCTTTTGAAGCTCAGGCAAACACATCGGCAACAATTCGCTCAAGTCGCGTGTGAGTTCAGAAATGCGCCTCGCCTTGTTCGCATATTGCGCATCGTGTTGCAGCAAGTGACCATACTCTTTCACGGTGACGCCACAACCAGAAACATTCATCACAATGGCTTCAACGCCTTGTTCGACCCAAGGCCACCATGCATCGATGTTGTGGCGCATGTGATCTAAGCCACCCACTTGATCGTTCAAGTGAAACTTCACGGCGCCACAGCATCCAGCCGCTGGCGGCACAATGACCTGAATGCCACAAGCATTGAGCACACGCGCCGTGGCCGTGTTGATGTTGGGCATCATGGCGGGCTGCACACAACCCGCCAACATCAAGACCTTGCGTGCATGGGTTTCTTGTGGCCAAGCTCCTGCATTTTGCGGCGCAGGCACCTTGGCCTTCAAGGCAGCAGGCAGAAGCCCTCGAACACTTTGTCCCAATTTCATGGCGGGTGCAAACAGCGCAGAGGTGAGACCTTCTTTGAGCACCCAACGCAGTGCGCGCTCTTTCAAAGGCCTTGGCACTTTGGCATCTACCACCTTGCGACCCAAGTCGACCAAATGACCATACTGAACACCACTTGGACAGGTAGTTTCGCAATTGCGGCACGTGAGGCATCGGTCGAGATGCAGTTGTGTTTTGCGCGTGGGCTCTGCGCCTTCAAACACCTGCTTCATCAAATAAATGCGGCCACGCGGCCCATCCAATTCATCGCCCATCAATTGATAGGTGGGGCAAGTGGCGGCGCAAAATCCACAATGCACACATTGGCGCAAAATGGCCTCGGCTTCTTTTCCGATCAGGGTGTTTTGAAACTCAGGTGCGAGTTGGGTTTGCATGGTGAGCCTCAGAAATGCGCGTTCAGTCTGCGCGGGCTAAAAATACCCGCAGGGTCGAATTCATGTTTCAACGCTTGTTGAATGCGTTGTTGCACCGGATCGAGCGGTGTGAAAACGGGCATGTCCAGGCGCATGGCCGCACTGGCCTGTTGCGGCCTACGAAACACAGTGGCTTGTCCGCCAGCGGCGTTGACCATTTGCCTGATTGCGCTTGCGTCACTGAGCGGCGCCCAAATCCAACGCTGAGCACCATGCCACTCAATCAAGGGCACGCCTGCCGTGTTTGGCAAATTGAAAACGGGTGCAGTTTGGGGCACTGACAAACGCCACAAGGCCAGGTCTTGAGAAGTGGCGTGCTCTGTGAAAAATGGCAAACGTTGGTCTCTGGCCATCGCCCAATCATGGGCCGCAGCATCGGCCGCTTGTTCTGTCAATTCACTTTGCAACTTGGCCACATCTTGCGACATGCGCAGCTTGGCCGCTTGCACTGCTGCGAGCGCACCCCGCAAGCGCAAGAACAAAATTTCGGGTGCGCCAGCCTGCGTGGTGTCTTTGACCCAGCAGCTGGCATTCAAGGGCAGGGGCTGACCGCCCCATTGGTTTAACAAATGGAGGGCCTTGTCTTGGGGCAAGTGGCACATGAGAAAAGCCTCCGCAGGCGCCATGGGCAAGACCTTCAGAGAAACTTCAGTGATCAAGCCCAAGGTGCCCCAACTGCCCGCCAGCAAGCGGCTCACGTCGTAACCCGCAACATTTTTCATGACCTGACCACCAAAGCTCAGGTGCTCGCCGCGGCCATTGATGAACTTTAGCCCGAGCACAAAGTCTCGAACCGAGCCCACACTGGCTCTAGCAGGGCCGCTCAGACCAGCGGCCACCATGCCGCCCACCGTGGCTTTTTTTAGAGAAACAGACTGCTCAGAGTGGGCTTGAAACTGCGGCGGCTCAAATGCCAAGCACTGCCCCTGTTCTGCCAATGCCGTCTCCAACAAATGCAAAGGGGTGCCCGTTGCCACTGTGACAACCAGTTCACTGGGTTCATATTGCACAATGCCTTGCAATCCCCGCGTTTCCAACAACTCACCTTCCAAGGACTCGCCATAAAAATCGTGGCTGCCAGAACCATGAATGCGAAAGCTGGGACGAAGACCTTCCGGCTGAGCGCTGGCGGCGCGAATGGTTTCCAAAAGCGCCTTCAAGTCGGGCGCCGGGTTGAGGCTTGTGGGGATCATGGGCGAACTTGAATTCATATGGCAATGTTAAACGCCAAGGCCATGTTTGGGGCATTTCCAAACAGTTTTGATGTCAAGAAATAGGTCAATTCAGTTTTTGAAAAAACTCACAGCTTGACCAGGCGTATCGACACGCATTGCAAATACACACCCTGAACTGGGCAAAGCCTGCAACTCCTGGGCACTTCGGCCGTGGGCCGATGTCGTGATGAACAAGGTGCGAAGGTCTGCGCCACCAAAGCAGGGCATCGTGGGGCACTGAACTGGCGTCTCGATCCAAGCCAGGCAACGACCATCTGGCGCAAACTTGGCCAAGCGATGCCCTTCGTACATCGCCGAGTAGTAATTGCCTTGTGCATCTACAGCTGCCCCATCGGGTCGGCCCAAATAGGTCTGCGCGCTGGCGGTCCCGTAAGCCCAGTCCTTGGGCTTCAGCGGAAACTGGGCAAACACACGTTCTTGGGTCATGGCCTGTGTGTCAGGGTCATAGGCCCAAGCTCGAATGCAATGGCTTCCTGTATCTGACCAATAAAGCGTTTTGCCATCGGGGGACCAGGCCAAACCATTGGCCACAGTGGCCTGTGCCGCTTTGGCGGCCAATTGGCCATCGGCTTGCAAGGCATACAAAACAGCAGCGGCTTGATCGCGCGGCTCGTACATAGAGCCAATCCAAAAGTTGCCCGCAGGATCGCACTTGCCATCATTGAATCGCAAGCGCGAAACATCGTAAGGTGCGCCCGCCAACTTCTGCAAGGCGCCGCCCCAAGATTTGGCACGGTAAACGCCACTTCGCAAGGCAATGACCCAACCCCCGTGAACGGCTGGTGCAAAACAACCGGGCTCCTCATCAAGAGACCAAGTGTCAAGCACTTGGCCGCATGACAAATCGTCAGACACACTCATTCGGCGCAAGCGCTGGCCAGGGATGTCGACCCAATACAAACGATTTTCTGAAGGGTGCCAAAAAGGCGACTCTCCCAAACCATCGGCGTCAGACGTGATGCGATGCCATTGCGGCTTGATCATGGGCGTTGTCATGTTTCTCTTCGTGAAGGCGCTGAATCTAAATTGTGAATTGTGAATTAAGAACGCCATGCAAATGGTTGAAACCTGTTAGCAGACGAAAAAAAGCCCGCCGAAGCGGGCTGTGAACTTGGAGACTCACTTCTCGGAAATTTGGATGGCTTAGCTGTGATAAGCAGTTTCGCCGTGTGAACTGATGTCCAAACCTTCGCGCTCTTCTTCTTCAGAGACGCGCAGACCCACTGTTAAATCAACCAGTTTGAAGGCCACCAATGACACCACGCCAGACCACACGATGGTAAGGAGTACGGCTTTGGCCTGCGTCCAAACTTGAGCAGCAATGGAGTAATCGGCAGCTGTGACCATGGTGACGGTCACCCAGTCGGCAACAAAGCCAGGGCCACCCAAGGCGGGGGAGTTGAACACGCCCGTCAACAAGGCGCCCACAATACCGCCCACACCGTGCACACCAAAGACATCCAAGGAGTCATCAGCGCCCAGCATTTTCTTAAGGCCATTGACGCCCCACAAACATGCAAAGCCTGCCACGATGCCAATCACCAAGGCGCCGCCAATACCGACGTTGCCTGCTGCTGGCGTGATGGCCACCAAACCAGCCACCGCACCAGAGGCAGCGCCCAACATGGACGCTTTGCCACGCATCAGCGCTTCACCTACACACCAAGCCAACACAGCGGCAGCAGTTGCCAACAAGGTGTTGGCGAAAGCGAGAGCGGCAAAACCATTGGCTTCTAAAGCAGAGCCTGCATTGAAACCAAACCAGCCAACCCACAACAAAGAGGCACCGACCATGGTCAATGTCAAAGAGTGAGGTGTCATGGCTTCGCGGCCATAACCAACACGTTTGCCAATCATGAAGGCGCCGACCAAACCAGCCATAGCGGCGTTGATGTGCACAACGGTACCGCCAGCAAAGTCAAGCGCACCCCACTGCCAGATCAAACCAGCTTTGCCCGTCATCTCATCAACCACTTCTTTGGTAGCGTAGGCGTCAGGACCCATCCAGAACCAAACCATGTGAGCAATGGGCAAGTAGCTGAAGGTGAACCACAAGGTCATGAACAGCAAGACAGCAGAGAACTTGATGCGTTCAGCAAAAGCACCCACGATCAAGGCGCAAGTGATGCCAGCGAAGGTGGCTTGGAAGCCTGCAAATGTGATTTCAGGGATGACCACACCTTTACTGAAGGTTGCGGCATTGGCAAAAGTGCCTGCTGCGTTGTCCCAGATGCCCTTCATGAACAAGCGGTCTAGGCCTCCAATGAAGGCATTGCCCTCAGTGAACGCCAGGCTGTACCCGTAAATGAACCACAAAACGGTGATCAATGAGAAGGTGACCATGACTTGCATCAGAACAGACAGCATGTTTTTGCTGCGAACCAAGCCGCCGTAGAACAGTGCTAAACCTGGCACAACCATCATGATGACAAGGATGGTGGAGACCATCATCCAAGCTGTATCGCCCTTGTTGGGCACAAGAACGGGCGCAGCTTCAGCGGCTGCAGGTGCTGCTGAGGGTGCTGTGGCAGGTGCTGCAGCGTCGACTTTCACGTCCGCTTTGGCTTCCACTTTGGCTTCGGCTGCGGGTGCTGTCTGAGCAAACGAAGCACCACCGAAACACAAAGACAGTCCCAACGCGAGGGAGGCAAATAGTTTTTTCATTTTTGTTCTCTCTTTCAGGGACATCAAAGGGCTTCAGCCCCAGTTTCACCGGTGCGGATGCGAATGACTTGTTCCAAGTCATAGACAAACACTTTGCCGTCGCCAATCTTGCCGGTGCGAGCACCAGATTCGATGGCTTCGATCACACGTTCAACTTGATCGGAAGAAACGGCGGCTTCGATCTTGACTTTGGGCAAGAAATCAACCACGTATTCAGCACCGCGATACAACTCGGTGTGTCCTTTTTGGCGACCAAAGCCTTTGACTTCGGTCACTGTAATGCCTTGAACGCCAATGGCGGACAAGGCTTCACGCACTTCGTCCAGCTTGAACGGTTTAATGATGGCGGTCACCAGTTTCATGATGGCTCCTTGTGATGGGGGTAATTTAGAAAGCGTATTTGAGGCCGAAGACCAAGCCAGATTTGCCCATCTGCTTGCCAGGTGCGAAAGTGCTTGTATAACTGTCTTTTTCAGCATCGGTACCAATCAAAGCGGCAGACGCCGTCAGGCCATTGCCCAAATCTTTGCCCAGTGTCAGTGCGTAGTCTGTGTAGGAGAACTTGCCGTTGCCAGTACCCTTGACGGTTTGACGACCCAAGTGAGGCGCCAATGTATAGCCGCCGCCCAAATCAAATGTGGCTGTCAAGTCCAAATAGGTGCTGCCCTTGCTGTTTGAAAAACCAAACAGGTTGCCAGTGCTTTGTGAATACTTTGCAGTCAAGGGGCCCATGGTGACGGCGCCATACAACTCGTTGGTGTTGGCACTTGGATTGAGTTTGTTGCCTGAATACTCGTAGCGCAAGAAGCCCACGTCATAGCCAATGTCACCGACTGTGAATTTGTAGCCGCCATAAATGTCAACTTCCATGTTGGAGTCACCACCAGCGTCCTTGATCCATTTGATACTGGAACCCCAAACACCCAAATACAGACCACTCTTGTCAGCGTAGTCAGCACCGCCCTGCAAGGCAGGATCAAGTCGGGTTTGAGAAATGCCGCGATACCGGTAATCACTCACGCCACCGACATTGAAAGACAAGCTTGACTCTGGTGCTGCAGGCGCCGTTTGGGCTATTGCGCTGCCAGCGCTTGCCAAAGACATGGCCAACAAGATGGGGGAAATGATTTTTTTCATGGGTAGCTCCTGAAAGTTGAAATAGACCTTAGGTACTTAGCATTTAGCATGCCAATGCTGCACTGTATCAGTGCAAGTCAATGTCACCCCTCTGAAATATGCCGTTTTCATGACATGGGTGTTCCAATGGCTTCTGCACCCCCCTAGGTATGGCTTGTTCAAAGTCACACCTTTGGTGCACTAACCTGGTGCAAGGAGCTGGTATGCGTCTGTCTTTGGTGCAAAGTCGAGCTTTGCTTGGTCTTCAATCACCGCCAGTCACTGTTGAAGTGCACTTGGCCAATGGCTTGCCCAGCTTTACCTTGGTGGGCCTGGCAGATGTCGAAGTCAAAGAAGCCCGAGAACGGGTTCGCTCTGCGCTGCAAAACTCTGGTTTTGAATTCCCAAGCAACCAGCGCATCACGGTCAACTTGGCGCCCGCCGACCTGCCCAAAGACTCTGGCCGCTTTGACTTGCCCATTGCTTTGGGCATCTTGGCCGCCAGCGGACAAATAGATGACCGTGAGCTCAAGCACTATGAGTTTGCCGGCGAGTTGTCTTTGTCTGGCGCTTTGCGGCCCGTCAAGGGGGGATTGATCATGGGCTTGGCCATGCACCAACAACCCAAAGGCCGAAGCTTGGTACTTCCGCCAGGCAGCGCAGAAGAGGCATCGCTGGTGCCGGATGTCATTGTTTATCGAGCCGAAAACTTAAGGGCCGTGGCCAATCGGTTTGCGCAAGTGGACTCAAAGCCAGAAATTGGCAACCTTTCAGACAAACAGGGCTGGGCAAAGTTAGAGCCCAGCACACTCCCCACACAAACCATGGTGCAGACACTCGATTTGGCGGATGTAAAAGGACAGGCGGGGGCCAAACGTGCACTTGAAATCGCTGCGGCGGGGGGGCACAGCTTGTTGATGATGGGCCCGCCAGGCTCGGGCAAATCCATGCTTGCCCATCGTTTTTCGGGTTTGCTTTCGCCTCTCGATGTCAGCGAAGCATTAGAAGTGGCAGCCATTGCCAGCCTCGCGGGAAGGTTTGATCTTGCACAATGGGCAAAACGGCCCACGCGCCATCCGCATCATTCCGCCAGTGCGGTGGCATTGGTCGGCGGAGGCTCGCCACCACGACCTGGCGAAATCTCTTTGGCACACCACGGTGTCTTATTTTTAGATGAACTGCCGGAGTTTCCAAGGTCTGCCCTAGAGGCACTGCGCGAGCCACTTGAATCGGGCAGCGTCACTATATCGCGCGCCGCCATGCGGGCTGAATTCCCTGCCAGGTTCCAGTTGATTGCGGCCATGAATCCTTGCCCATGTGGTTACGCGGGTCAGGTGCGGTCGGGTCAACACAAGGGGCCGTTGTGCCGGTGCACGCCCGATCAAGTTCAAAGGTACATGCGAAAAATTAGCGGCCCCTTGTTGGACAGAATTGACTTGCACATTGAAGTCCCGAGCCAAGATGCCACACTTTTGATCCATGCGCCAGCCGCAGAAAGCACCGTCATCGTCAGGGGCAGATGCTTGCAAGCCAACCGCGTAGCCCAACGAAGACAAGGCTGCGCCAACCAATTGCTAAGCGGTAGACTGCTCGACAAGCATTGCGCTTTGTCTTCAGAGGCGTCGGCATACCTTCACCAAGTTGCTTCACATTTTGGATGGAGCGGTCGAGGCACGCACCGTGTTTTGAAGGTCGCCAGAACCCTTGCCGACCTGAATAGCAAAACCGAAATTGAAATATCGCATTTGGCCGAAGCGGTGCAGTACCGCAGGCCCATTGAAGCTGACCGATAATGCAAACATGCGCATATTCAGGAATTTTTGGGAAACAACAAAACCAAATTTTGCAGCACCCTCTTTGGGTTCTTTTTCTATTTGGCTGTCGTGGGCCCAACTCATCACATGGGGCAGCGTTTTCTACACTTTTTCGTTGTTGATGGGGCCGGTCGAGCGCGAATTAGGACTGAGCCGTGCCGAAGTTTCCTTGGGTTTTAGCTTGGCCCTTTTGGCAGATGGTTTGATGGCTTACCCCATTGGGCGTTGGATCGATCAAGGCCATGAGCGAAAGGTCATGACGTGGGGTTCTGCGTGGGTGGGTGCTTGTTTGTTGGCCCACAGCTTCATCGACTCCTTGCTAGGGTTTTATGGTGTATGGCTGGCCTTGGGTATCGGCATGTCGGCCACACTGTATTCACCTGTTTTCGCCATCGTCACCCGCAGATTTCCCAACGACTTCAGGCGGGCCATCATCATCATGACGTTTTTAGGAGGACTGGCCAGTACGGTGTTCATTCCACTGTCGTTCTGGTTGATTCAATCTTTGGGCTGGCGCCATGCCTTGTGGATATTGGCAATGTTGCAATGGTTTATTTGTTGGCCTTTGCACTTTTGGTTGTTGCGCGGTGCCCATCGCAAAAAAAGTGCTGACGAGGATCTAAAACCAGCGATTCAGGTGCCGCGTACTTCAGAGTTACAGCACCCACAAACTCCTGCAGATGCCATCGCTGTTCACTTGAAACGCGCGCCTTTTTGGCTGCTTTCCTGCTTCATATTATTGACTTTCAGCGTCAGCTCTGCACTTCCGGCACACATGATCAGTTTGTTGGAAGAGGCGCAATTGTCCCCCGCTTGGGTCATTGCCATTCCGGCCTCCATTGGTGTGATTCAAGTGCTGGGGCGACTCTTGTTGTTTGCCTTTGAAAAACATTTAGATGTTCACACTGCCAACAAATGGATTCCTTGTTTGGTGCCTTTGGGCTTGTTGTTTTTAGTGGCAGGTGGGTTGGAGCCTTGGGCCGCTTTGATGTTTGTCACCTTCTACGGTTTGGGCAATGGTCTGAACACCATTGTCAAGGGCACCGCCATGGCGCAATATGTCAGCCGCGATCATGTAGGTCAACTCAATGGCATGCTGGGCTTGCCTTTGGCTTTGGGCCGCGCAGCAGCGCCCTTGGCTTTAGGTTTGATGTGGACGCCCGAGGTGGGCTACACACATGGCTTGCGCTGGCTTTTGGCTGCTGGCGTTTTGGGTGTCGCGTGTCTGTGGTTGGCGCAAATCAGCGCTCATCAAAGCGCTCACAAATTGGGCGCCAACAAGCGCTGAATGTCTGACACTTTCAGGTTCTGGCGCTTAGCCAAATCTTGCACTTGGTCTTCGCTCACTTTGCCCACGTTGAAATATTGGCTGTCTGGGTGGCTGAGGTAAAAACCTGAAACGCTAGCGGCAGGTGTCATGGCCAAGCTTTCTGTGAGACCCATGCCGATCTCTTCACATTGCAAGAGTTCAAACATTTGTTTTTTGACCGAGTGATCTGGGCAGGCAGGGTAGCCAGGCGCGGGTCGGATGCCTTGGTAATTCTCGGCAACCAAATCCTCTATGGATGCATTTTCTTGCGCAGCGTAACCCCACAAGTCTTTGCGCACACGCTCATGCATGCACTCTGCAAAGGCTTCTGCAAAACGGTCGGCCAAGGCTTTCAGCATGATGGCGCTGTAGTCGTCGTGCGCAGCCTCAAAAGCTTGTTCGCGTTTTTCAACACCGATGCCTGCTGTGACGGCAAACACGCCTACGTAGTCTTTGAGATGGGTCGGCTTTCCTTGTGCATCGGAAAGTGGTGCCACAAAATCAGCCAGACAACGGCTGGGTTTGCCAGGCTGTTTTTCTGTTTGTTGGCGCAAGCCATGCCATGTGAGCGCAGGCGATTGGCGCGACTCATCGGCATACAAAGCAATGTCGTCGTGGTTGACACTGTTGGCAGGGTACAAGCCCATCACACCATGCGCCGTGATCCATCGGCCTTCAATGATTTTTTGCACCATCTTCTGAGCATCGTTGAAAACTTTTTGCGCTTCAACGCCTACTACTTCGTCTTTCAAGATGGCGGGGTAAGGACCGGCCAAATCCCAAGTTTGAAAGAAAGGACCCCAATCGATGTAGCGCGCCAACTCGGCCAAATCAAAATTCTTGAAAACACGGCGACCAATGAATTTAGGTGCGGGTGTTTTGAAGGCGGTCCAGTCAATGGCAGTTTTGTTGCCACGCACCTTGGTCAAAGGCCACATGGGCGTTTGTTTTTTGTTGGCGTGCATCTCACGCACTTTGGCGTAATCGGCATTGAGCTCGTTCACGTATGTGGCGGCGTGGTCTGACAGCAACCCTTGCGCCACACTCACACTGCGGGAGGCATCGGGCACATAGACCACCGGGCCTTCGTAGTGCGGTGCAATTTTGACAGCGGTGTGCACACGGCTGGTGGTGGCGCCCCCAATCAGCAAAGGCATTTTGCGCAAACGGAAGTGCGCATCTTTTTGCATTTCGCTGGCCACGTACTGCATCTCTTCCAAGCTGGGTGTAATCAGCCCTG
>CANKOT010000022.1 GCA_947484245.1 Comamonadaceae bacterium | reverse complement strand
TTCAAGTCGGAAGCCTTTTTAGGCGGTGACTTTTTGAACCAACCCAGTGGCTGTGAGGGCATTGGGAAAGAGAAGAAACCAACCACATTCAGGTTCATCTTGGCGACCAATTTGTCCCAAAGCTGCTGACCGCCGCCCGCCTGAATCCAACTCAGACCGATTTCGGGAGTGGCGCCACTCACAGGGCCGGTGCCAAACAAGGAAGCAGATTTGTTTTTACCGTACCAGTAGCCGGACACGTGGTGACCACCGTCGAGCACGCCTTTGCTCACAGCGTCGATGATTTCGAAGGGCTTGACGACAGCGCCTGCAGGGAGGTATTCGATTCGGAGGCGGCCACCGGACATTTCATTCACGCGAGTGACGTACTGCTGAGCCATCTCGCTAAAAATTTCATTCGTGCCCCACGAGCCTTGCATCTTGAAAACGACAGGCGCTTGAGCAACAGCAATCATGGGCGCGCCCATCAAAGGCACTGCAACAGCAGCAGTGGCAGCTTTGCCAAAGAAGCGGCGACGGCTAGACACGGCGCTTTCGCTGTCGGATAATTGAACGTTGTGTTGAACTGTGGTCATGTTGTCTCCTGTTAACTTTTTGACGGCGAAAATTGCCAAACCAAATATTATTATGCATTCGGCTCAAAGGATGGGTCGCCAGTGATAACCCTATAACGCCTCAATTTTAAACCTACAGGATCAATCATGGAAGCCCAAGACACTGCCGAGCTCATGGAGCAAAAAGCCCATGGCGACAAAAATCAAAATCGCTCCGCCCTCACCATTTCCATCTTGGCCATGGTCTTGGCCATTGCCAGCCTAGGCGGCTCCAATGCCATGAAGGAAGCCACCCAAGAAAACATCCTGGCAGCCAATGCCTATGCTTTCTACCAAGCTAAAAACATTCGTCAAACGTCTTTCAAACTGGCCGCCGCCGATCTGGAGTTGCAACTCGCTCGCGAGCCCAACATGAACGCCACCGCCAAGGCGATGTTTGAAAAGAAAATTGAAGATTACAAAAAAACGGCTGATCGCTATGAGTCTGAGCCGGAAAATAAAGAAGGCAAAAAAGAACTGATGGCCAGAGCCAAAGCGCACGAAGCTACACGAGATCACGCCATGCTACAAGACCCTTGGTTTGATTACGCTGAAGGTGCTTTGCAAATTGCAATTGTCTTGCTCTCAGTTTCTATCGTTGCCTCCATGCCTATTTTGTATTGGGCCGGCACGCTGTTAGGCGCGCTGGGATTTGTGAGCACGGTCAACGGCTACTTCTTGTTTTTCTAACTAGGCCATGACACTTGCATCCAATATGTCGCCCGCACTTCAAGAGGCTATTCAATTCATTGAAAAGTGTGAAACACCATGGTCCCGCGACACCTCACCGCCTTGGGGTATTCATGAATTAGATCCAGCGCCCTACAACCGCTTGTATGGCCCGGTTCATGGTCGTGGTCCTGTGTCTGGCGTTCTGTTTCACAAAAATCAACTGCTCGCAAAGTGGGGCCAACCCCACAAGGCCGATCTCACCTTCAGTGTGGCCAAAACCTATTTGGCTTTGTTGGCGGGCCTAGCATTTGATCAAGGCCTGATCAAAGACGTTCACACCCCTGTGATTCAGCAATGCCCTTGCATTGGCTTTGAGGGCGAGCGCTTATCGCACATCACTTGGCACCACCTGCTACAGCAAACCAGCGAGTGGGAAGGCACCTGCCTTGGCATTCCAGAGCAGGTCGATCGTTACCGCTGGTTGACCTACCAAACAGGCAAAGCCGATGGCAAGAAGGGTGACCCAAGGGCCCTAGAAGAGCCAGGCTCAAGGTTTGAGTACAACGATGTTCGAATCAACCAACTCTCTTTGGCCTTGTTGCATTTGTTCAAGCGTCCACTGCCTGCAGTCTTTGAAGAGTTTTTCCGGAAGCCGTTGGGATGTACCGATGAGTTTCAATGGGTCGGCTACGAACAAGGATGGACCGATGTCAACGGGCAACGCATGATGTCGGTTCCTGGTGGAAGCCATTGGGGTGGTGGCGTTTCTATTTCGGCCATAGACCAAGCCCTCATTGGCTTGATGCTCATGGGCAATGGCAATTACAAAGGCCAACAAATTCTGTCGGCCAAATGGCTTGCCATGATGCAGAAGCCCTGTGATGTAGCACCCTACTACGGCTATCTCATTTGGCTCAACAATGATGGCGCTTTGTTCAAAGACGCGCCACGCAGTTCTTGGTTTGCCATTGGTGCCGGCTCTTCCATCACATGGGTCGATCCCAAGCTGGAGCTGGTGTGCATCATGCGTTGGATTGATGCCGCCAAAACCAACGACTGCATAGCGCAGATCATGCGGGCTTTGTAGCCTTTGAGAGAGCTTTGAAGGCGCTTTGAAGATGCTTTAAGGGCGGATAGATTGACCTCTAGTCTTTCATCACCTTGAGACAAAGCGATGCCAACTCGTCTTGGCAGATCAATTGAATTGCGTTTTCTTTGGCAAATTTAAGGGCCACGCCGGTGGGCAAGCTCAAGCTGATGCAAGCCGCATAAGAAGCTTCTTCGGAAACTTGCATGGCCTTCAAATCACGTAAAACTTCCACCCCCAAGGTGGCCGCCTTCCAGCGTTTGCAACTGACCAAGGTGACCCTGCCTGATTTCTCCAACTGCAAGTCTGCCAAATTTGAATTGAGTGTTGTCACGCTGAAGCCCTGCTGAACAAAAGCTTGCTCCATGATGGGCAAAAACTGCTTCCATGACATCTTGGCCAATTGGTCTAAAGCCATGGATACACGTTCTGGTGATGGCTTGTCGCGCTGCCGCCAAGCGGCAATGAAGCCCAACACGGCGAAGGGAATTGAGCTGAGCATTCCAACAGCCCGAAAGGCCTCGGGTAAGAACACGCGAGCTAGCAGCAACAATACTGCAGCGATCAAAAAGCTGTACCACCATGGAGAGCGCAACAAAATCGCAAAAAGCGATTTGTCTGACATTTTAAATTTCATGAATTGAATGGCAGGCTGAAATTCAAGCCCAGTCATTGGCGTTGTTTGCCATCACTGAATTACTTTGCAAACAAACTGGCAGGGTTTGCAAAGGCTTTGAACTCCACCGCATTGCCACAGGGGTCTAAGAAAAACATGGTGGCTTGTTCACCCACTTGGCCCTTAAATCGAATGTGGGGCTCAATCACAAACTGAGTGCCCGCTTGTTTCAATTTGTCTGCAAGCATTTCCCACTGACCCATTTCCATGACCAGGCCAAAGTGCCTCACGGGCACGTTGTCGCCATCGACGGCACTCGTGTTGTGATGTCCCGCTTCATTGGGACTTAAGTGCGCCACAATTTGGTGGCCATAAAAGTTGAAGTCAACCCACTCATCACTAGAGCGCCCCTCAGAGCAGCCTAACAAATCACCATAAAAAGCCCTGGCTTTGGCCAAAGAAGAAACGGGAAACGCCAAGTGGAAAGGTTGCATGATGCTCTCTGATCAGATTCAAAAAGACAATTTTGCCTCAAACCAGAGGCACTTGATCAAACACAGCCTGATTTTCAAATGATTTCACAATTGTTTATGATGAGCCAAGTCTTCAACTCCATTGACAACTCAAGTGGCCGTCCCTCCATCACATTTAGAAAAAGTCAACTGTTGGCATTGCACGCATTTCGCAACAAGTTGGGACCCCAAAATGCCCTACTCTTGCAAGTTGCTTGGGTTCAAATCTCAAATCTTGCCCAGCATTCAAGTGATGAACACGGATGGCCGTCCCTGCCTAGGGTTTGATCCTAAAAATAGTCCCAACAAACCGAAAACATAAGGCCATAGCACCTTGAATCAGTGATCTAACGTTCGGGTTTTTACTCCCACCTCTTTCCTTGGTTCTTTCTAAAATTAGAGGATGAACGAACGCCTATCTCAAATTTCTTATTCTGAATTGCCAGATTCAGTTCGGCCATTGGCTGATGACATTCTAAAAATTTCCAGTGCCGCACTCGGGGGGCCCTACAACGCTTTGCTGCGAAGTCCTGACATGGCAAGGCGCTGCTTTGATTTTCTCGACTACCTCCGATTTAGAACCAGCGTCAACAAGCGCTTGAATGAATTTGCCATTTTGATTCAAGCCAGAATTTCAAATGCGCAATACGAATGGTGGGCTCACGAAACCATTGCCCGAAAAGCCGGCTTGTCCGATGTAGTGATGAAAGATTTGCAACTTTGCAAACGCCCCACAACCATGCAAGAAGACGAACGCTTGGTTTACGACTACTGCATTCAGTTGAGCTTGAATCACAGAGTGCCCGATGCACTTTGGCAAGAAGCGGTTGACAAAATGGGCGAGCAAGCGGTCATTGATCTTACGGTGCTGTCAGGCACTTACGTGATGGTTTCGATGCTCCTCAATGCCACACAGGTTGGCATTCCAGGTGGCGGTGCATGGCCACTGGAAGTGCTTGACCCGATTGAAATCAGGCAGCGCCTACTGGCATAAAACAGAACATTTTTTCATTGAATTCAACAGGACCTTCAACATGAACTCGACATTCATTCCAGCTCGATCTTTTCAAGCCAAGCTTTGCAAGTTTTTTGGTGCATTGCTCCTTGGCGCAGCCAGTTGTGTGTCGGCGCAAGACTTTCCAGCCAAACCCATCACCATGGTCATGCCTTATGCGGCTGGCGGTCCTGGCGACACCATTACCCGACTGTTTGCAGGCTCGATGCAAAAAATACTGGGTCAACAAATATTGGTTGACAACACGTCTGGTGCTTCTGGCAGCATTGGAACAGCGAAGGTCGCTAGATCCAAACCAGATGGCTATACCTTGCTCATGATTCATGTGAGCCATGCCACCAACTTGGCCATGTACAAAAATTTAAGCTACCACCCTGTCGATGATTTCGAACCTATTGGCTCAGCCACCAGCGGTCCGATGGTCATCGTGGCGAGAAACGAATTTCCACCTAAAGATTTGAATGAATTTGTGGCTTACCTCAAAGCCAATCAAAACAAAGTCAGCCTTGCGCATGCAGGCGTTGGTTCTGCCTCACACTTGTGCGGTTTGATGATGATGAATGTGTTGGGCGTCAAACTCAACGAAATTCCTTACAAGGGCACAGGCCCAGCCCTAACTGACTTAATGGGTGGGCAGGTCGATATTCTGTGCGATCAAACTTCAGGCACCGTCCCCTCGGTGAAGACCAGCAAAATCAAGGCCTATGCAGCGGCTGGCAAAAGCAGACTGCCCTCCTTGCCAGACACACCTGCCATTGCTGAAGCTGGGGTGAAGGGCTTTGATATCAATATTTCATTTGGCGTCTATGCCCCTAAAGGCACACCCAAACCCGTCTTAGACAAATTAACAGCTGCATTGCAAAAGTCTGTCACCGATCCAGATGTGGTCAAGCGTTTGGATGGCATGGGTGTCTCTGCAGTCAGCGTTGAGCAGGCCACACCCAATGCGCTCAGAGCCCATTTGAAAAATGAGATTGAAACCTTAGGCGGCCTGCTGATCAAAGCTGGCGTGCAAGCTAACTGAGCTTGGTTACTTGATTGGAAGGATGGCCAAGCATGACGGTCGACAGAAGAAAATGGGTGGTCGGTGCATCATCCCTGCTCATTTCGCCAACTTTGTTGGCTCAAACCGAGAGCCATCACGGACATCACGGCACACATCCTCCTCTGCCCAAAGCCAACCCCTCCGCAGAGCCTTACGCCAAACTTCAAGGGGGTGTGCCCCACCACTTAACGGCCGATCAAGAGTCGCAGCGCTCATTCAATAGCTCCGCCCCCAAAGGGCCAACTGGACGCTGGATCACCCGGGCATCGCTGCCTATTCCTCGCAGTGAAATGGCATGGGCAACTGAGTGGGCCGGCAGGCTTCATGTCATTGGAGGCTATGGCGAAGGACGCGTCGACAGGGGCTACCACCATGTCTATGAACCGCGCAACGATCAATGGCATTTGGCTGCCCCACTGCCCAGGGGTGCCAACCACGTGGCGGTGGTCTCTCTTGAAGGTCGAATCTATGCGTTTGGCGGCTTCATTGAACAAAACCGCAACCCAGACAACCATGCCTATGTGTATGAAGTGTCCCAAGACAAATGGACATCGATTGCACCATTGCCTAGGCCCCGAGGTGCCGCCGCCGCCGTGGCCTTGAATGGCAAACTGCACCTGATTGGCGGTGCATCTTCGCCCACGGATGAGCGCGCCAGTGTTGGTTGGCATGAGGTTTACGATCCCAAAACAGATCAATGGTCCCGAAAAAAAGCACTGCCTGGCGCGCGCGATCATGTGGGCTGTGTCGCTTACAAGGGTCGAATTCACGTCATTGGCGGTCGCTTCAACACCTTCGAATACAACACCGACTTGCATCAGGTGTATGTGCCCGAAAGAGACACTTGGGAAGGCCTTGCACCATTGCCGACAGCACGTTCAGGACATGGCTTGGTGGTTTACCGTGACCGTCTTTATGCCATGGGTGGTGAAGGCGGAATCATCAACCGCCCCGGACAACAAACCGTATTTGGTCAAATGGAAAGTTACGATCCTGCTACCAACACATGGCAATCTCACGCGGCCATGCCTATCCCACGACATGCAGTGGCTGCCGTCACCATTGGCGATTGGATTTATGTAGCCGGTGGCGGCGCGGTACTGGGTGGCAGTGTGCAATCTGCTGTGCACGAGGCGTTTAGTTTGAGTGGCGTTTAAATACCCTTTGTTATTACAAAGGAGTTAAGACACCACTTGGCCATTCAAAACCAAGCTCACCTCAGGCGCCAAGGACTGACCCAAAGCTGCGTGCAAGTAGCAGGTGCGGGCCGACATTTGCATCAATCGTTCCATCACCTCGTCGGTTTCTTCGGTGTGAACGAACACGTGGGTGTCCAAAGGCTGGGCCTGAGCCACACTTGATTCGATGCGGCAAGGGCTGAGCTGCACCATGCGCAGCGCCCTGACTTTCATCTGATGGTGCTCCACATAGCGCAACAATTGCGTCATGAAACAAAACGCAATGCCAGCATAGGCATGCCCAAGTGCGCTGGGGGCTTGGTCGCCAGTGAGTCTGTCATCACTTTGGATGGCGAAGGCTGAGCCGCCCAGCCGATTGGCCCAAGTGACGCTGCGGCTCAAACCACCTGCCGACTCGGAATGACCATGGATAGGAATATCCACACGCCCTGCCTCCCAGCCTGAAGGCGAGGTGGGGTTTTTTACTTCAACGGGCTGGGCTTTGCTGACGATGTCTTGCAGCGTATCGGCATTGGCCAGAGGGGTGGGCGCCTGCGACCAGGTTTTGAAGGGGTCATCGACCGTGGCCGTGCTTGAGGCCAATTCGCGCAAAGTTACGCGGCGTCCGTTGGCGTACAACGCAAAGGTATTGTGCAAAGGCGTGGCCCACGAAGCCAATAGGGGCGAAGCCGCCACCGCCTGCCGCACCAGGCCCAGTACCTGCTCGGCAGACGCTGAGCTTTGAGCCCTTACCTGAAATCGCGGCGCATACGCATGCCCTACGCCGGTACCTTTGAAAAAAGAGCCCTCGAACATGTAGTCGTTTTCCAGGCTGCTGCTCAAGCTAGTCAAAGGAATGTCCTGCGCCTGTGCCAGCTGTCTAATGCGTTGCAGCAGATCGGCTTGCAAGCCGGCAGACATGTAGCCCAGCGGAAACGGCGCGAGGTCGGTGCCTTTGAGAGCGGGACCTTCGTCACTGACCATGCGCCAGCTCGAGCCCGCCTGCCCCTCTTTCACCACAGCTTCTTTCTGATGGCCCCCCATGGCGCGCGCATGTGTGATGAACACATCTTGGGCGTCATGGATGCCCAGCACGCCTGGCCGATTTTGTCCTGCTTGGGTTTTGAAGCAAAGTGGATGGCCGTGGCCATCAATGGAGTCGGTGCGGTGAATGCTCTCGGCCATGTTCAAATCTCGCCTGTGTACTCACCGCGAGCGGGGTAATCTTTCTGAATCGCGAAGTCGACCGCCGCTAGCAAATCGGAAAAGGCGGGACGTGCGAAAGGCATGGTTTGCGTGGATCCATAGTAGAGGGTTTGATCTGGCTTGATGAGAAAAATACCAGGTTCGCTGAACAAGGCTGGCTCATCCAGTCCGATCGAAGTTTTCCCCTTGGATGTGCTGATGTACAAGCCCCATTGCCTGGCCAAGCCAAGATCCAAACCGTAGGCAAACTCAATGCGATTGCCTTGCACCTTGTCGGCCATGGCCTGCGCCCGCGTGACCTCATCGCTGCTGATGGCGATGATCCGAACGCCTCGTTTTTGGAACTCCTCTCCAAGGCGCTCCAACTCCAACAAATATTTGGCGCAAATGGGGCAATGCAAGCCCCGATAAAAGACTAGCAAATCGAAACGCTCACCCGAGTTTTGACCGCTGACATAGCGACCACCAGCGGTCAAAGCCAAGTCAAGAGCAGGTACAGCTTGGCGAGGCATCAATGCGATAGGGTTCATGGTTAATCCAAAATAAAAATGATGATAAACGTGTTGCTGTGCGTGAGTTATTCACTTCGAAGTGATTGATGGTCGCGTATTCAACAACTTGTTGTTTTGCCATTCGGGCCTGAGCAACACGCTGTTATCAAGCAGCGCCATGCCAGATAAATCTTGCGAACCTATGGCAAGGCCAGCAGCTTGACTGCACGATTGCCCTCGCATTCTCTTAATGGCAACTGACAACATGCCCTCTGAAGCATCGCCCAAAGGACGATTCAAATCATCAAGCACTGAGCACTGAGTCACCATGCCGTCAGAAAATCTGCCTTCTAATTTGGCATTCAAACCTTCCATTTCCATGGCTGCATAAGTGATACCGCAATTGCCTTGAGCATAAAACCCATAAGGTTTACCGCAAGTGGTAGTACCGATCAACTCAACTTGCACATCAATGCCTCGAAGTCCATTGATAAAAGATTCACTGGCAGAGCAGGTTCCCCCCGTGACCAACACATAAACTTTGGCAATGCCAAGGGAGGGATAGGCTTGGTTGTTGAGACCCAAGCCGGTGAAATTCATGGCGTAGTTTTCAGAACTTCTTTTGTCAGAAAATTGAGTCCACTCAAAAACCTTACCCAGCGCCTGCGCTCTGCCAGCAACTGAATATGCCAAGGCATTGGCAATGGCCAAATAGCCACCGCCGTTGTACCGCAAATCGACCACCAGGTCTGTAATACCTTGCTGTTTGAAGTCCGTCATGGCTTGTATCAGATAGGACTCAGCACCGGGCACATGGCTGTTGAAAAGCAAGTACCCAACTTTCTGCGAGCCTACATTCAAAACTTTGTATTCAACTTGTTGCAAGGTGATGGTTTCTGCCTGCATGGTGACATTGAATGTCTCGCCTGCTCGCAATATTTGAAACGTATGCGGGGCAACTTTGGTGGGACGCAGACCTTCATTGAAAATGTCGGTCGCTTGAGAGCTGGCGTCATTGATGGACGCACCATCAATACTGATAATTTGATCGCCCCTGGCCAAACCGGCACTCATCGCAGGTGTGTTTGGATAAACATAGGCCACGGATAAAACCTTGAGGCTGCCTTGGGTGCTTGTTTTCAACATAAAGCCGTACCCACGCAAACTGCTATTAACAAAACTATTCCATGAAGCAGAGTCAATGATGTAACTGAATTTATCAACCAAAGTGCCCGTCGCTGTTTTAAGTGGTGTTTTTAAATCAGCAAAGTAGTTTTGAAGTGAACTCCAAACGTCTAAGGCACCACTCGTCAGTACGTTGTAGCGAGAATCGTCTGCATTGACTACAGGCATGTCCTTGTACCAAAGGTACCTTTCAGACATATAGGCTTTGATCCATTTTTTTTCATCTGCCAAAACTCCTGGTGTACTGGGCAGAGAAGATTTGGCAGCGTAAGGACTTTCTTTTGCGCAAATTTGAGCCAACTCTTTTGAAGTGGACTGGCTGGTTGGCAAAGAATTGTTTGAGCTTGAGCCACCGCATCCAGCTAAACACAGTAGCAGCGAACAAATCAAAATAGCGCGTAAATTCAACATAGCCGCTATTATCCGAAATAAACGGACTTTGTTCCATCACTTTGATAGGGCAGGTCGGGGCAGGTCACATTGACAGCGATCATGGCAACATCAAAGTGACGCCTCTAACGATGGCCGCTGCGTCAACACCGAAATAATCACGCAATGCGGCCCGAGTGTCGCTCCGACCAAATCCATCTGTTCCCAAGGTTTTGTAAGTTCGGCCTACTGGCACAAAAGCTCTAACGCATTCAGTCACAGCGCAAACATAGTCTGAAGCAGCCAATACGGGGCCTTTGCGTTTAGACAGCAAGTTCGTTAGGTAGGGCACCTTCTGAGTGCCTTGGTCAGTGCATGTCCGACCATCACGAGCCAACTCACTCCAACTTGTCACGCTAATCACCTCGACATCGATACCTTGTGCAACTAAAGTCTTGGCTGCAATGAGAACTTCTAACAAAATGGCGCCAGATCCCATCAAGGTAATAAAATGTTTTGGGTTGCCGTTTTCAGGGGTAAAGTTAGCAAAATGATACGCACCACGCAGCACGCCTTGGGCATTTTCCAGGGAGATGTCTGGGTTCGAATAGTTCTCGTTCATCAAGGTGACGTAATAAAAAACATCGATCTGTTGTTCTACCATTTCACGCATTCCTGCGTCCAAAATGATCGCCAGCTCTCCTGCAAAAGCAGGGTCATACGCTTTGCAATTGGGAATGGTTGCAGCCACCAAATGACTGCTGCCATCTTGATGCTGTAATCCTTCGCCACCCAAGGTCGTTCTGCCAGACGTTGCGCCCAACAAAAAACCTCTGGCTCTTTGATCAGCAGCAGCCCAAATGGCATCGCCCACTCTTTGGAACCCAAACATTGAGTAATAAATATAAAACGGCAACATGGCAAAACCGTGCACGCTGTAGCTGGTTGCAGCGGCGGTCCAACTTGCAAGCGCACCAGCCTCGCTGATGCCCTCCTCTAAAATTTGACCGTCCAATGCTTCACGATAACTCAACACAGAGCCGATATCTTCTGGCGCATAACGTTGCCCGACACTGCTGTAGATTCCCACTTGCTTGAACAGATTGGCCATGCCAAAGGTACGCGCTTCATCTGCCACGATGGGAACCAAGCGTTTTCCCAAGACAGGGTCTTTCAACAAGTTAGCCAACATGCGCACAAAAGCCATGGTTGTACTCATCTCTTTGCCATCTGCTGCTAATGCAAACTGGGCATATGTCTCTAATGAGGGAACAGGCAATATCGCGCAATGAGTTTCGCGCTTTGGCATGCTGCCACCTAGATCTTGACGATGCTTTAACAGGTATGACATCTCTGCACTGTTTGGCGCAGGTTTGTAAAACGCCAAACTTTTTGCTTGTTCATCTGTGAGCGGCAAATCGAATCGGTTGCGGTATTCAATCAATTCTTGTTCATCAAATTTCTTATGGCTGTGCGTTGTCATCTTTCCTTGACCGGCGCTGCCCATGCCAAAGCCTTTTTTGGTGTGCGCCAAGATCACAACCGGCTGCCCTTCATGCGCAAGCGCGGCAGCATAAGCGGAATAAATCTTCACGACATCATGCCCACCGCGTTTTAAACGATCGATTTGCTCGTCGGTCATTCCCTCTGCCAAACGTTTCAAGTCTTCGTTTTGTCCGAAGAAACTTTCGCGGTTGTAACGCCCATTTTTTGCCGCAAATGTTTGCATTTGGCCGTCAACAGTTTGAGCAAATGCTTTCAGCAAGGCGCCCGTGGTGTCACGCGCAAACAAACCGTCCCAGTCACTCCCCCACACCAACTTGATGACCTTCCAGCCTGCGCCAGAAAATAATTTTTCCAGTTCATCTATGATTCTTCCATTTCCACGCACAGGGCCATCTAAGCGCTGTAAATTACAGTTCACCACCCACACCAAGTTGTCTAGTCTCTCGCGTGCAGCCAAGGTCAGCGCACTCATACTCTCGGGCTCGTCCATCTCACCATCACCAAAGACGCCCCAAACCTTGCGGCCTTCGCATTGCAACAAATTGCGGTGCGTCAAATAGCGCATGAAACGAGCGTGGTAGATCGAACTGATAGGTCCCAGCCCCATAGACCCCGTCGGGAACTGCCAAAAATCGGGCATCAACCAAGGATGCGGATAACTTGACAGTCCGCGTGCACCGGCTTTTCCCGTATTAATTTCTTGACGGTAATGCAACAAGTCCTCTTCCGTTAAACGCCCCTCTAGAAATGCCCGGGCATAAACACCCGGCGCACTGTGCGGCTGAAAAAATACTAAGTCGCCGCCTTGTTCAGGTGTGCGCGCTTGAAAGAAATGGTGAAAACCAGTTTCAAACAAATCTGCGACGCTCGCATAGCTTGCAATGTGCCCACCCAATTCACCGTAGGCTTGATTGGCGCGAACAACCATGGCCAATGCGTTCCAACGCATGATGGACGTTAAGCGCTCTTCAATTTGAATGTCGCCAAGAAACTCCGCTTGCTCCTCAACAGAAATGGAGTTTGCATAGGGCGTGTTGAGGTCAGGCAGCCAACCTGTCCTGTGCTGCCGCGCAAGCACAGTCAAACTGTTCAAAATTTGGTTGACACGTTCTGGCCCCTCATTGGCCAGCAAAGACAACAAGGCTTCTCGCCATTCCGCGGTTTCTTCTGGATTGGCGTCTTGGGCTAATTGGGTCTGGTCCACTGATGCGTTCATATTCAGAACTTTAATTGCCAAATGACAAAATAAGCTATCAATTTCGTCTATTTAACTAGCTATTTAAAGCATAAAATGCCAATAATATTGAATTAACAGCATATGAATTTAGATAAAACAGATATACGCATATTGGATCATCTGCAGCGGGACGGAAGTTTGACCAACGTTGAACTTGCTCGAAAAATTGGCCTTTCGCCATCCCCTTGCCTTACCCGCGTCAAGGCACTGGAAGCCGCAGGGGTCATTGAAAAATACGTGGCATTGGCAAACGCAAGTGCTTTGGGTTTAGGCCTCACAGTTTTTATTTCAATCAGCCTAAAAACGCAAAGCAAAGAAGCCTTGGCAAACTTCGAAGCCCACATTGCCCAACACGATGAAGTGATGGAGTGCTATTTGATGACGGGAGACAGCGACTACTTATTGCGAGTGGCGGTCAAAGACATCCAAGCGCTGGAAAAATTTATATTGGAGCAACTTTCACCCATTCCGGGCGTCGAGAAAATTAGATCTAGCTTTGCGCTCAAACAGGTGCGTTACAAAACAGCGCTGCCTTTGGGCTTGGGCTGACCGACCAGATGCAAGATACAAGTTGCATCGAGTTTGATCATTCAATCACATAGGGCGTCGAATAAGCAGAGAGAATTTTTTCTGCTTCATCTCTGTCTGTTGATGACGCATTTTTTAAATGAACGGTCATGGCAAGTCCACTACCACCCGTATTCACAATATCTAATTTCCATTGGCAGGCCAAGGGTTTTAAAGCATTTTCAAATTCGCGCTTGGCTGCGTCCATTTGAAGGACATGCTTCATGGGTTTTCCAACAGACGTGAGTGGCAGTTTATCGAGAATCACGATCTCTTTGGGAACAGCAGGTCGCTCTGGAATACGCTCAGTTGCAAAAGTAAGCAATTCTTCTGCACTGATTTTTGCGCCTGGATGCAACTCCACATAAGCAATCGGCAATTCACCCGCATGGGTATCGGGTTTTCCAACGGCCGCAGCAATTGCCACCGCTGGCGATTGCATGAGTGCTTCTTCAATCAATCCTGGTTCAATGTTGTGGCCCCCACGAATAATTAAATCTTTTTGTCTTCCACTGATTCGCAAATAACCGTCGGAGTCCAAACTTCCAAGGTCACCCGTGACAAAAAAACCATTGTCTAAAAACGCACCTTTGTTTTGCGATGGATCTAAGTACCCTCCTGCGACACCTGGGCCACCTACCAATAACATGCCGATTTCATCAATGGCACAGTCGCGCTCAATTTCACCGCCCTCTTTCATTTTGACAATTCGAATTTGCATGTAGGGCACGCGAATACCCGAACAACGCGTACGCACTTCACCATCGCGTGGATCAAGTGATACATGACTGGTGTTTTCAGTCAAGCCATAACTTTGCATCACCTGCGCGCCCGTGATTTGTGTAAGACGTTCTTGAATCGCTGGTGCCATTGCGGTTGAGCCTGTTGCAAAGTAAGGTCGCAATGAACTGATGTTTTCTGTGGTGGGTGGGTTTTTGGCAAGCACAGACAAGGTTGTCGGCACGCCCGATACTTGAGTAATACCAAAGCGTTCGATATAACGCCAATAATTGGCCATATAAGTTTTGTCACGCGCACCAAAAATACTCGGAATCACTGCAGTGTTGGCGTTCGCCGTACTCACCAATCCACGCACGAGCAATCCGCCGATATGAAATAGCGGTGTATCCGATAGAACAACATCATGGCGCGTAAATGCCAAACCATTGTTGGCCGCCCATTGCCGATACACCATGCCACCGTGCAAGATTTTGACAATTTTGGGATGCCCTGTTGTACCGCCAGAATGCACATAGCATGCAACGGTGTCACGCTTTGCAGTGGGTCGATCAAAGGTCAATCGATCACCCGAATGTTTTTCAGCTTGTGTTAACAAATCATTTGCTGCAGGCGGGCTAAACGCCTCGTGCAAGGTCAAGACTTGAGGTGGCTTTTCTAAGCTTTGAATAGCCGCACTCACATTTTCCCAAATTGAAAATCCAGGTGTTGGGCCTAATGCAATGACCAATTTAACTTCTGCGCGCCGCATCAAGTCGCTTAAAGCATGGGCATCTAGCATCCAATTGATGGGAAACAAACGCACAGCAAGCAAGCCACCAATCATGGTTGCAAACAAGCCTGGAACAGTAGGCGTGATAACTGCAACGACATCATTTGCACCGAGTCCACTTGCACGCAATAAATTGGCGCATTGAATCGAGCGTCTCTCGAGTTCTGCAAATGTCCATGTTTTAACTTCACCATCGATATTGCCGTGATGTGTGATGTGCAATGCAATTCGATTGGGATCATCACGGCAACCATCCAACAAATTCAATGCAAAGTCCCATCGCTTGACGCGCTCTTCAAGAGGAATTTTTTCGATGGCTTCAACATCGGCCAGATTGCGAAACGGATCGTAGTGTTCTTTGATGACGCCGGAATTGAAAAGATTTGAATTCATAAAGACTCAACCAATGCCAAGGTACGTTCTGCCAATCGCACATTGGCATAATCAACCATCATGCCCTGATATTTTACAGCGCCGACACCTCGTGCCTCACCTTCACGAAACGCTGCAATCAAGCCGCGTGCATATTCAATTTCTTGTGCGCTTGGCGAAAAAACCTCGTGCATCACATCCACTTGTGTGGGATGAATTGCCATCTTGCCCACAAACCCCAATTCGCGTGCAATCAAACATTCTTCACGCAGCAACTGCGTGTCTTTCAAATTCATGAACACGCCATCGACAATCCACTCAATGCCCGCTGCGCGTGAATCCACCACCAATTTGCTGCGGGGATAGGTCAATGCCAAATTGCGCGGCGTCCAGCGGCCACCCAAGTCCACCATAAAGTCACCTTCTTCGGCACTGGCCAATGCCATACCACTCACTCGCTTTGAGGACTTTGCGATATCAAATGAATTGCGCAGACCCAAACAAGTTTCAATCATCGGTAGGATCGACAAACTACCAACGGCTACACCGGCTTTTAATTCAATGTCCTGCAAGGCTTTGGAAACAGTTTCAATATCTTGCGCATCGTCTGCTTTGGGCAATGCAACACCCGCCACATTGACCAAAGATTGGTTGTGAAGGACGCCCAAATCGGCCAAGTAGTCACCAGCACGTGGGTTGCTTATTCGCAAATACATGGGTTTTTTTAAACCCAATGCCAATACCTGTTGAACATTTTTTCTGGCTTCATCTTTTGCGTTCAATGGAACTGAATCTTCCAAGTCAAAAATCATCGCATCTGCTGCACCGAGTTGTGCCTTTGTCAACAATTCAATTCGACTTCCAGGTGCAAACAACAAAGTTCGATGCATTTTTTTTGCTGGGGATGTCATGATTTATTGTCCCTTCCAAACGGCTGGGCGTTTTTCCAGAAATGCCTGCGGGCCTTCTTTTGAATCTTCGGTTGTATAAAGAAAAGCTGCCATGTCTTGCTCTAATCGCAGACCATCAGCAAGCGTCAAATCTGCGCCGCGATGAATCGCTGCTTTGGCCGAGCGCACAGCAACAGGCGCATTGGCAGCCATCATCTCTGCCAACTTCAAAGCTTGTTCGATCAATTCGTTTTGAGGCACCACGTATTGAACCAATCCAATCGATAAAGCTTCGCTCGCTGAAACGGTACGCCCCGTCAAAATCATGTCCAATGCACGCGCAGTGCCAATGCGCCTAGATAAACGTTGAGTACCGCCATTGCCTGGGATCAAACCTCGCTTGACTTCACCAAATGCAAAACTCGATTTATCTGCAGCAAAAGCAAAATCGCACAACAAGGTCAATTCAACACCACCACCAATTGCAAGGCCATTGACTGCAGCAATAATGGGTTTATCAAATGCAGCGATGCCTTCGCCTTGTTCCCAACGAAAGCGTTTCATTTCTGCAATGGGAATATTTGCATTCATCGAAGAAAACTCACGCAAGTCCATTCCTGCTGAAAATGCTTTCTCGCCCTCGCCTGTCAAGATCACTGCACCGACTTGCGAGTCACGTCTGAGTTCATCCAATGCTGTGCGCAGTTCGCCACGCATTTTCATGTTGATGGCATTCATGGCTTCGGGGCGATTGAGTGTCAAGATGGCGACACGTCCGCGAAGTTCTTGCTTGATTGTTTCAAAAGTTGGAATGTTCATGGCAGTTACTTTTTTTTAATTGAATGTAGAATAACTCAAACACGCCCGTCTCTGTGTAGCGTGCCTCTCAACACACACTATGAACTTCGGAAATACTAGCGATCAGGAGCTCATGCTCCAATCTGTACAAACATTGCTTGGCGACGTTTGCACCATGGAATACGCTGCTAAATGCGATCTTAACCATACCCCACCTCGAGAAGCCTTCAACGCCATGGCGCAAAATGGCTGGCTGGGGCTCATTGCCCCCGAGTCATTTGGAGGCGCGGCCGGCTCACCCACCGATTTGGCCTTGCTTCTTGAAGAGACAGGCCATCATTTTGAAGAACTCGGGCTGTGGCTTTTCAGAAATTTCACTTATGGTTGTTATGCGGTGCTCAAGCACGGCACCGAAGAGCAAAAGCAACGCATCGTGCCTCGCACCGCAAAGGGTGAACTTTCTTTTGCATTTGCATTGTCTGAACCCGATTCAGGCTCGGACGCTGCAGCGCTCAGAACCCGCGCAGTTGCCGACGGCGATGGATTCATCATCAATGGTCGCAAACAGTGGACATCGGGAATGGATATCTCGGACTATGTGTTGCTGGCCCTTCGCACCAATGACTTGGGCAAAAAACAATTAGGCATTAGTACTTTTTTGGTCGACACCAAACTCCCCGGCATCGAAGTTCGCAAGATCCCAACATTGGGTCAACACTCTATTGGAACCACTGAAGTCACTTTTACCGACGTGCGCGTCTCCAATACAGCGGTGCTGGGTCAACTCGATCACGGCTGGGCTGTTTGCGAAGACACTTTGCGTTATGAACGCCTTTGTTTGTCTGCGGTGCGCATTGGAGCGGCGCGCCGCGCATTCGAATACGCGTTGGATTACGCAAAAACACGCCATCAATTTGGCAAGCCAATTAGCAGCTTTCAAGTTACGCAACACAAATTTGCAGACATGAAAGTGATGCTAGACACCTCATTCACCATGATCCGCCGGTATGCGTGGCTCATGGAAAACGGCAAAGCAGAACGCGCTGATACAGCCGTCATCAAGTATTACGTCGGAGAGTCATACAAAACAATTTCAGACATGTGTTTGCAAATATTGGGCGGCTACGGATACAGCATGGAATACCCGATGCAACGTTTCTTTAGAGATTCACGTCTTGCAACCATCGGTGGCGGCACTTCAGAAATTCAAAAAAATATCATTGCATCCACATTAGGGATTTGAATTTTTATGCAAAAAACTCGCTCATGACAAAGGGCACAATGATTCGAACAGCGCGGCTGAAATTGCCATAAAACCATGATTTCGCGCGCTTCAAACAGTGATGGCTATCAAAAGCAATACGAGTTGCTACCAACGATTGATTACTCACTTCATGACCAAGCGCTCTCTTGCTTGAACGACGTCAAAGAGATAGAAAAATTTCCACTGTCCAAGTGGTTAAAGCACGAAAATTATGCCCATCGCATTGACATTGCTTTGTCGTCGCGTGCACCTCAAGAGACGGCCATTTATTTTGTTCCCAATGGCGATATACAAGCAAAAGCCGTCGAAGTTTCATTCCAAACACTCAGGCAGTGGATTCAAAAAACTGCGCAATTGATTCTTGCAAATAGCAATCATGACAAGCCAGTGATTGCAGTGCTGATGCCTGCAATTCCAGAAATCTATCCAGCCATACTGGGTGCAATGCAAGTGGGCACAGTCTTTCCTATCAATTGGATGCTTGAGCCGCAACATTTATTGCATCTCTTAATCGAGTCCCAATCAACGCACGTGATCACGCTGGGTCCAACGCCGGGTTTTCGCATTTGGGAAACGTTTCAAAGTATTCAAGATCAATTGCCCAAAGATCTTGGCATCTGGACAATACCTGGCATCGATGGAACCCGCATTGCAAGCAACGATTGGAAAACTCAAATCGACGCATTGCCAACCCAGCCAAACCTCAACGTAGATTGGCAACCTGGTGAATCCATCGGCGCATACATTCATTCAGGTGGCACCACAGGCGTTCCTAAAATTGTAAAAATAACGCACCGCAACATGTCTTTTAGACATTGGACTTTGCAACTCGCCTACAAAGGCACTCCTGGTGAAATTATTTTTCACGACACCCCTTTGTTTCATGTGGGTGGATTACTGGGGCGATGCCTGCCCGCTCTTGCAAGTGGTGCCAGTGTATTGATACCGAGCTTGTTAGGTGCACGCGATAAATCGTACATTTCCAATTATTGGAAATTCGTTGAGAAATACAAACTCACACGACTCTCGGGTGTACCCACCACCTTAGCCGTTTTATCCAAATCGCCCCCTGTTGGTATTGATTTGAGTTCGCTCAAACCCTACTTTGTAACAGGCTCAACCGCAATGCCAATTGCAGTGCGCGAAGAGTTCGAGCGCGTTTGCGGTGTGCGTGTTCTCAATTCGTATGGCATGACCGAGAACGCATCGAGTATCGCCATTGACCCCCGCGATGGTCCATCCAAAGAAGGCGGCTCAGGCATCCGATTACCCTACACCGATGTGCGTGCGGTTGAACTCGATAAACATCATAAAGAAATCAGGCAATGTGGTCCTGAAGAAATTGGCATGTTGGTGATTCGAAGTCCTGGATTAACACCTGGATACCTCAACCCTGAACACAATACCAACTCATGGACGCAAGACGGTTGGTTGATTACGGGTGACTTAGGAAGAATTGACGACGACGGATATGTTTTTGTAACGGGCCGATTGAAAGATGTGATTATTCGCGGAGGACACAACATCGACCCTGGCTTGATTGAAGAGCCGCTTGTTCAATCAAAAGATGTATTGTTGGTTGCCGCTGTTGGCAAACCCGATGCGCATGCGGGAGAGTTACCCATTGCTTATGTTCAACTCGCCCAAGACTCAAAAGCAACGAGTGCTGATTTACTGCAATTTTTGGAGTCTCGAATTTCTGAGCGTGCGGCTATGCCAAAAGAAATACATATTCTTGAAAAAATGCCATTAACAGATATTGGCAAGCCCATGAAAGTGAAGCTGCGTGAAATGACGATGGTGAGAGAATTTACTCGATTGATTGAAAATGTCATTGAAAATTTAAAAATCAATCATCCAGATTCAATCGAAGTCATCATCTCACCCGATACAGCAAGAGGCACTTTGATCCAAATTAAACTGGGCCAAGTTGATCCAGCCAAGCAAGATTTAATTCACACACAAATCCATCAACTCATGGGCCAGTTTGCTTACGCTTACGAAATGATTTAATCCAAGCTGATGCCTGCTGCTTTTGAAACTTCATTCCATTTTTTAAAGTCAGCCGCAATCATCTGACCAAATTCTTCGCTCGAATTGGGTTTAGCATCGCCACCCATTTTTCGCATCGCACTGACGTACTCGGGCATTTTTAAAATTTCGTTGAATGCACTTTCGAGTCGCTTCACCATTGCAGGTGGTGTTCCTGCTGGAACTGCTGCACCCGTCCAGTTGCGCAAAACAATGTCAGGGTAACCCACTTCAATAAAGGTAGGGACATTGGGCAAATCGAGTGCGCGTGTAACGCCTGTCACGGCCAATGCTTTGAGCTTTCCTTCTCGAATTTGACCAATTGATGCGGACAAATCGGTCATGGCAAACTGAACTTGTCCACTCAAAACAGCCATACTCATTTCTGCACCGCTGCGATAGGGAACGTGAACCATATTGAGCTGCGCTTTAGTTTGAAGCAATTCACCCAACAGATGTGCAGAATTACCGATGCCGGCAGAGCCGTAAGAAATTTTTCCAGGATTGGCACGCGCATAGGTCACAAATTCTTGAACTGTATTGGCTGGAAAAGATGTGCCTGCCACCATCACAGAACAAATATCTGACGTTTGAACAATCGGTGCAAATGATTTGACTGGATCGTAGCCAGGATTTTTCATCGTTGCGGGTGCAATCGCATAGGTGGAAACATTTCCAACCAGAATGGTCCTGCCATCAGGCGGAGAGTTAGCAACAAAACGTGCGCCGATGGCACTGCCCGCACCTGGTTTGTTTTCAACGATCACAGTTTGTTTAAGTATCGTTTGTAAGTGCGTTGACACCAATCGTGCAACCACGTCAGTGGGGCCACCCGGACCGTAGGGAATGATCAACTTAATCACACCTGGCGTTTGAGCCATCAACAAAGTGGGGCTTAAAGTAAAAGCGCCAACTGCGCCGATAAACTGTCGTTTTGAAAGTGCTATGGACTTGAATGTTTGCTTCATAGATGTCTCCTGATAAGTTTTAAATTAGTATAGGCACTAATGCGATAAAAAGTAAAGCCTTTGATGAAATGAAGCACCCATATCTTTTTTCGCGGTGGGAGCAAAGCATCAGCTCTTCTATTGCGGGCCTCATTCAATAGAGATATATTTAGCCGATCAATATCTAACGAGCAGTTATTTTATGGATTTCACTTTTCCCGAAGAACTGGTCTTGCTGCGTGAAACCGTTAAACGCTATGTCGACAAAGAGCTACGACCGCTCGAAAAAGGAATTGAAGAAGCAGGCAAGGCAGACCCAGAGGTGCTTCGCTTGTTGCGCCTCAAAGCCGCCAAGGTCGGCATTTATGCACACAACTTGCCAACAGAAATTGGTGGTGGTGGTTTGAACTGCTTAGGGCAAGTGGTTGTTGCAGAAGAATTAGGTCGCACCACCATGCCGCTGAGTCGGTCGGCGGGTTACCTACCTGTATTGCTGGCTTACTGCAATTCACAACAACAATCTTGGTTTGTTGATCCATTGGTAAGTGGTGAAAAATTTGTCACCTATGCCGTGACCGAACCCGATGCGGGGTCGGACGTGGGTTCAACAAAAACGCGCGCAAGCAAAGTGAACGATGGCTGGGTTCTGAACGGAGGCAAATGTTTTGTCTCTAATGTCGATATCGCCGATTGGGTAATCGTCGTGGCAGTGACCGATGCCCAAGCGGCTATCAACAATCGATTCACGCTGTTCATTGTTGAAAAATCCAATTCTGGTTTTCACTTCATTCGAAACATCCGGAAAATTGGATGGCACGGCGCAGAGTTTTGCCAATTTTCATTGGATGACTGTCATGTGAGCGATGACTGCATCATTGGCGAAGTCAATGGTGGCTTTGAACTCATCATGCTCGCCATTAACCTAACGCGCATTCATTTGGGTGGCATTTATGTGGGCATGGGACTTGAATTGCGAGACCTCGCCATTGCTTATGCAAAGCAAAGAAAAACTTTTGGCAAACGACTCGGAGACCATCAAGCGATTCAATTCATGCTCGCTGACATCGATTGCGAACTCGAAGCCTGTCGACTCTTGGTTTACGCGGCGGCCGATGCTTACGACAAAGGCCATTCAGACATGCGTATCGCCGCGTCGCGAGCCAAATTAATGGGCAGTGAAATGGCATTTAGAACAGCCGATCGCGTATTGCAAATTTTCGGAGCAGCAGGCGTGAGTTGTGATTACCCCATTGAGCGCATGTTTCGTGACTCCCGTGCTTTTCGAATTGGCGAAGGCACATCGGAGATTCAGCGCACACAAATTGCGCGCCACTTACTGCGATAATGAGCAAGTTTTATCGCAACCTTGCGCATTATGAATACCACCACTGGCCTTCTTCTCACCATCGATGACGGTTTGTTAACGCTCACCATTGATCGTCCGCATGCTGCCAATGCCATTGATTCAAGCGTTGCGCAAAGCTTGGCATACTTGATTCAAAAGGCGCAACAAGACTCTTCAATTTATGCGGTTTTGTTAACAGGAACAGGCAATCGTGCCTTTTGCGCAGGTCGCGATACCAAAGTACCTGCGGGTGAAGACCCCGTCCAACTCGACATGCAACGTCGCAACGAGCTCTGGACGTACACAGACGCCTTGCTCACATTAGATAAGCCCTTGATCGTTGCTGCTAACGCAAGCGCCATTGGTGCAGGTTTTATGTTGTGCTTGCATGCCGATCAAGTTGTATCTGTTCCAAATGCAGTCTTTTCATTGCCAGAAATAAACATTGGCATATCGTCATGGTTGGGACATTGTTTGGTCGCCGAAATAGCGGGCAATGCACTGGCCAACGACATGTCAATCACAGGTCGAAAAGTGGATGCCAACGAAGCATTGTCCAAAGGGTTGATTCACGCCATTGTTCCAGCATCAACACTGCAAGCAGACGCCGTAGCGCGAGCACGTGCGCTGATTGAGAAACCACGCCATACATTTCGCGATATCAAACAATGGATTTTAAAAAGACGCCAGCAGTCGGTTGACATCGCGCGTCAGCGGCATCAACTCAACAATCAGGCTTGAATGATGCTGCTCGGCCAAAAATAGCTGGCAGGTTGAGGCATTGGTTTTTGGCCGACTGATTCATTGCGCCAAACCAAGTCAATGACCTGAGACATGCCCTCTCCAGATATTTGAGGTATGCCTTGACGTTGCAAATTTTGTAATGCGTTGAGCGCAGCAGGGGCTTCAGCACCTAAATGTTTGAGTGCAATCTCGATGGCTTGTGCTTGATTGCCAGTGTCCAACAGCCAACGCCAAGCGTCAGCCCAGGCGCTTTGAAATCCCTTCGCCAATTGAGGATGCGCCTCAGCCCATTCGCTTCGGGCAGCAACCACGGGGCCGGGATAACTAGGGAAAGCTTGGCGTGTGGTCGTCAAACGGACAAAGCCATCGTTGACCAAGGCTTTATCCAATGGTGGATTGATGAAACTGGCCATCAGTTCACCGCTGCGCAATGCTTGAACGCGTTGCTGACTGTCACCGACTTCCACCAATTGGTAATCGTTGGATGTCCATCCCAAAGAGGACAACAACTGAACCAGCAACAATGCATAACCGCTTCGGGCACCATCAACGGCTATTCGATGGCCTTTGAGTTGTTCAATATTTTGAATGCTAGGCGAAGCCACAAGTGCCACATCGGGGGGGTGTGACTGAGCGGCCAGCACACACAGCTTAGTGCCATTCAAGCCTGCACGAACCACATGGTCAGGCAGTTGTAACCCAACATCAAATTGTCCCTCGCGCAAGCCTTGCATTTGCGCTGTTGAAGCGCCTGTGTGCGTAATACTGCATTGCACACCATGCGCTTCAAAAAAGCCTTGGCTTTCAGCAACAAACAAAGCCCAGACTGGAAAGCCTCCAGAAATATAGGCAAGTCGAAGGGCAGAATTTGATGAAGGGTTCACAGTTCAGTCTAATTTGGTGCCACTGGCCTTCATGACTTCGCCAAGTGTGATTGCTTCTTCTTGGATGAATTTGTCAAACGCGGCGGGCTTCATTTTGAAAGGCAATGCACCCAGTTTCTCAAATCGCTCACGCACATCAGGCAAGTCCACAATGGCATTGATTTCATCGTTCATTTTGTCCAAAATTGCTTTGGGTGTTTGTGCTGCGGCCAACATGCCAATCCAGAAATTGAATTGACCTTGTGGGTAGCCCTCTTCTGTCATGGTGGGAATGTTGGGAAAAGCCACAGCACGTTTTTCGGAGCTTACGGCCAATGGCACCACCTTGCCTTCGCGGATCATGGTAACGCTAGAAATAAGCGGTGCAAACACGTAATCGACGTTGTTACCTGCAACGTCAACCAACATCTGTGGCGTCCCTTTGTAAGGTACGTGGTTACCTTTGAGTTTCAAACCCACTACAAATTTTTCCGCATTGACATGGGCTGCACTGCCTACGCCTGCACTGGCGTAGTTCAACCCGTTTGGCGTTGCTCTTACTTTTTCGACCAACTCTTTGACAGTCTTCACGCCCAGGCCTGGCGCTGCCACTAACGCACTGGGCAAAGTACCCAGCGGACTGACGCCTGCCAAGTCTTTCAATTGGTAATTGAGCTTGCTGTACAGAACCGGATTGACCACGTGACCCGTTGAAACCACCACAAACGTATATCCGTCTGGTGTCGACTTGGCAACCGCGGAGGTGCCAATGGTGCCACCTGCACCCACGCGGTTTTCGACCACCACAGTTTGACCAAGACGGGGACCTAACTTTTCACCGATGACACGCGCCATGATGTCAGTGGCACTGCCTGCTGTAAATGGCACCACAAATGTAATTTGTTTATTTGGCCAAGCTTGCGCTTGAGCGGAAAAAGACGCGTTCAAGGCGATCGCGCCGATGAGTGCTGAAACTTTAAAATTGATGACACTTTTTGATTTTTTCATGGTTGTCTCCTTTGAATGGTTGTTTAAAAACTGCGCCTAAACTTGCTCTTCGCATGCAACTCAACAGTGGTGTTTCCACCGCGAAACTTTACTTCACTCACAAAGCGCAGCGCCCATCTCACGCCTTCTAAATCCAAGTTTAGTTTTCTGAGATTCAACCACAAAACCTCGGGCACTAGGCATGCTCATTTCTAAAACCCGACGACTTGCTCGCCATGAAGGACTGGTGAAGGACAAGAACATGAGTAGCAGAAAACAAAAAAGCCCCTTGCGGGGCTAAATTGTTGATTCCATTGAGAAATATTGGAGGCGCGGGCCGGAGTCGAACCGACCTACACGGATTTGCAAACACGGTAACACCACGCTGTTAAACCCTGCAACAACAACTTGCAACATCCTACGCACACGGTGTGCACAAACTGCGTAACGTAACTGCAACGCATTTAAAAAAAGTGTGCAACGTGTTTTACTGGAAACAGAATTAACAAACAGCGTGCAACAGCGGCAACTACGTTTGAATTTTGCGTAAACGCTCTGCATCACGCAGTTGACGCTGTCTGTCACGTTCTGCTTGCAGTTGTTTTCTGCCATTCTCGATGTTAAGTTGCAAACTTTTGACACGCTGTTGTGCAGGTGTTGTCGGTTTGATTGCTTTAATCGGTTTAATGGCTTCTTGTGTAATGTCTTTGATACGCATAACGTATTTACACAAACGAAAACAACTGCGGTTTTAATCATCGCTTAAATCCTGCACGCAATTTAGCACCTGCCGACACAATTTGCTCGTCAAGTTCGCCTGCAACAACTGCATCTTGTACAACTGTCAGTGCATTTACAAGTTCCGACATGTTTGCAACTTCAATTGCATTTGCACCTTTTGCATTTAGTGCAATAACAGTTGCACCGTAACGCACACTGAATGCAATTTTGCCGTTTTCTTGCTTCC
>CANKOT010000021.1 GCA_947484245.1 Comamonadaceae bacterium | reverse complement strand
TAGTTCATAAGTACTCCATTGAGTGTTGTATCAAACATCAGCATAAATTCATGGTTTGTACATCGTATTACAACCTCATGAAGCTTTGGTGACAACCCGAGCTTTCCATGATGAAACTCAAAGTCTGGGGTCACTGTCCCCACCTGTGGTGCGTGAATTAGCCCCTGAAGTAAAATATCGCTCAAATCTCATGAACGCTCCAACCACGCTCCAACACCTCATGCAGGCTGACGATTCGTCACCTCGCTTGCGCGAAATTCCATACAACTACACAAGCTTCTCTGACCGAGAAATTGTCATTCGTTTGTTGGGGACTCGTGCTTGGGACCTGCTCAATCAACTTCGAGACGAGCGCCGCACTGGCAGGTCTGCTCGCATGCTCTATGAAGTATTGGGTGATATTTGGGTGGTTCAGCGCAACCCCTATTTGCAAGACGACTTGCTAGACAACCCCGACCGGCGAAAGTTGTTGGTCGAGGCCTTGCAGCATCGCTTGGGAGAAGTCCAAAAACGCCGCACGCCTGAGGCCGATGCTTCGCGAGATGGTGCCGTGGGCGAGTTGCTGGAATTGGCGAGTAAGGCCGTCAAAGCGTTCGGTGAGACTTTCTCGGCCATGGCCCAGTTGCGCAAAAAAACGCAGAAGGGACTGGGCAAGCACACCGCCAAAGACAACATCAAGTTCGATGCGCTGTCGCGTGTGAGCCATGTCACAGATGCCACCGACTGGCGTGTTGAATATCCCTTTGTGGTTCTGACCCCAGACACCGAAGCCGAAATGGCCAATTTGGTCAAAGCATGTTTCACCTTGGGCTTGACCATCATTCCAAGGGGCGGCGGCACAGGCTACACAGGCGGGGCAGTGCCCCTGACGTGGAACAGCGCAGTGATCAACACTGAAAAACTAGAGGCCATGTCAGACATTGAGATGGTGAAGTTGCCTGGCCTCGACAAAGAAGTGCCCACCCTGTGGACCGAGGTGGGGGTGGTCACGCAGCGCGTGGCCGATGCCGCAGAGCGCGCCGGCTGGGTGTTTGCGGTTGATCCAACGTCTGCAGAAGCCAGCTGCATTGGCGGCAACATTGCCATGAATGCAGGTGGCAAGAAGGCTGTTTTGTGGGGCACCGCCCTCGACAATTTGGCCAGCTGGCGCATGGTGACGCCCGATGCTCAGTGGCTTGAAGTCACCCGCTTAAGTCACAACCTGGGCAAGATTCACGATGTGGATGTGGCCAGTTTTGAGTTGAAATATTTCGAAGCCAATGGCACCACACTGGTCCGCGAAGAACGCCTTGACATTCCCGGTGCAAATTTCCGCAAAGAAGGCCTGGGCAAGGATGTGACCGACAAATTCTTGGCTGGCTTGCCAGGTGTTCAAAAAGAAGGTTGCGATGGCCTGATCACAAGCGCACGTTGGATTTTGCACCGCATGCCCGAACACACGCGCACCGTTTGCATGGAGTTTTTTGGCAATGCCAAAGACGCGGTACCCAGCATCGTTGAGATCAAAGATTTCATGTTCGCAGAGCAAAAACGCTCGGGTGTTTTGCTGGCAGGTTTGGAGCATTTGGACGATCGCTATTTGCGCGCTGTGGGCTACAGTACCAAGTCCAAACGCGGCGGCTTGCCCAAAATGGTTTTGGTGGGCGACATTGCCGGCGACAACGCCGACGACGTGGCCAAAGTTACCTCTGAAGTGGTTCGAATTGCCAACTCACGCAGCGGGGAAGGCTTCATTGCCATCAGCCCTGAAGCACGCAAAAAGTTTTGGTTAGATCGCAAAAGAACAGCGGCCATTAGCAAACACACCAATGCCTTCAAGATCAACGAAGACGTCGTGATCCCCCTGCCACGGATGGCGGAATACACCGATGGCATTGAACGCATCAACATCGAGCTCTCAATGCGCAACAAAATCAAGTTGTGCAATGAATTGGAGCACTTTTTAAGCAAGGGCAATTTGCCTTTAGGCAAGGAAGACGACGCCGGTCAAATTGCGCCTGCTGAGTTGTTGGAAGACAGAGTTGGCCAGGCTTTGGCTGTGGTGCGCGATGTGCGAGATTTGTGGCAAGGCTGGTTGCATTCAGTGGACACCTTATTTCCCCAACTGCAAGATCACACCTTGCGTGCCAGTTGGAAAACCCAAATCAAGGCACCGTTTGGAAGCATTTTTTCTGGTGCAGCGTTCATGCCTATTTTGGACGAATGTGTGGCCATCCACAAACGCGTGCTCAAGGGGCGTGTGTGGATAGCGCTTCACATGCACGCCGGTGATGGCAATGTGCACACCAATCTGCCGGTCAATTCAGACGACTACGACATGCTGCAAACAGCGCATCAGACCGTGTCACGCATCATGGTCTTGGCACGCAGTCTGGATGGGGTCATTTCCGGAGAGCACGGCATTGGCATCACCAAGCTTGAACACCTTACCGACGCGGAACTTCAACCTTTTGCCGATTACAAGCAGCGGGTCGACCCTGAAGGCCGTTTCAACAAGGGCAAGCTGATACGCAATGTGAATGGCTTAAAGGGTGAGGGCATCCAAGCCGATCTGACCAATGCCTACACCCCCAGCTTTGGTTTGATGGCGCATGAATCCCTCATCATGCAGCAGTCTGACATTGGCGCTATTGCCGGCAGCATCAAAGATTGTTTGCGCTGTGGCAAGTGCAAGCCTGTGTGCGCCACGCACGTGCCCCGCGCCAATTTGTTGTACAGCCCGCGCAACAAAATTTTGGCCACATCATTGCTGGTCGAAGCCTTCTTGTATGAAGAGCAAACACGCCGTGGTGTGTCAATCAAGCACTGGCAAGAATTTGAAGATGTGGCCGACCATTGCACTGTTTGCCACAAGTGCCTCTCACCTTGTCCTGTCAAAATTGACTTTGGCGACGTGTCCATGAACATGCGCAACTTGCTGCGCAAAATGGGACAAAAGACATTCCGTCCAGGCAATGCTGCGGCCATGTTCTTGCTAAATGCCACCAATCCCGAAACCATCAAACTGGCCCGCGCTGGCATGGTGGGTGTGGGTATGAAGGTCCAGCGTTTTGCGCACGATTTGCTCAAAACTTTTGCGCGCAAGCAAACCAAAGCACCGCCGTCTAGCATTGGCGCAGCGCCCATCAAAGAGCAAGTGATTCACTTCATCAACAAAAAGATGCCTGGCGGCTTGCCCAAGAAAACGGCTCGCGCTTTGTTGGACATTGAAGATCAAGATTACGTGCCCATCATTCGCAACCCGAAGGTCACCACGCCCGAAACAGAAGCGGTGTTTTACTTTCCAGGTTGCGGATCTGAGCGTTTGTTCAGCCAAGTGGGTTTGGCCACGCAGGCCATGCTGTGGCACACGGGTGTTCAAACGGTTTTGCCGCCAGGTTATCTGTGTTGCGGCTACCCCCAAAAGGGCAGCGGTCAGTTTGACAAGGCCGAGAAAATTATTACCGATAACCGTGTGCTGTTCCATCGCATGGCCAATACCCTCAACTACCTAGACATCAAAACCGTGGTGGTGAGTTGCGGCACTTGCTATGACCAGCTTCAAGGCTATGAGTTTGACAAGATCTTCCCTGGTTGCCGCATCGTCGACATTCACGAGTACCTGCTCGAGAAGGGCATGAAGCTCAGCAACAATGGCGCCTACCTGTACCACGACCCTTGCCACAGCCCCATGAAGTTGCAAGACCCCATGAAGACGGTCAAATCCCTGTTGGGGCCGCAAGTGCTGAAGTCTGACCGCTGCTGCGGAGAGTCGGGCACCTTGGGCGTGACACGCCCAGACATTGCCACGCAAGTGCGTTTTCGCAAAGAAGAAGAAATTCTCAAGAGCGAAGCAGAAATGCGCGCCTCTGGCATGGTGGGCGAAATAGAAAACATCAAAGTCTTAACCAGCTGCCCAAGCTGTTTGCAAGGCCTGTCCCGCTTTGGCGACGATTTGAAAAATGGCTTGTTGGAAGCCGACTACATTGTGGTTGAAATGGCCAAGCACATCTTGGGTGAGCAGTGGATGCCCGAGTATGTGGCGGCAGCCAATGCCGGTGGCATTGAGCGAGTTTTGGTTTAACGCAAAGCATTACGAAAGAGAGCCTTATGGCCGGATTGACAGCAGGGGCACCCTCACCACAGGCCTTGACCCTCCACGGGCAAAGCAAGGCTTTGGAAATTGCTTTTTCCGATGGCCAAACATTTTGGATCCCGTTTGAGCTGATGCGCGTTTACTCCCCCTCCGCCGAGGTTCAAGGGCATGGCCCAGGGCAAGAGGTTTTGCAAACGGGCAAGCGCGAAGTTGACATTGTTGAACTGGTCCAAGTGGGCAACTATGCGGTTCAACCCACTTTTTCAGACGGTCACAACAGTGGCATTTTTTCCTGGGATTATTTGTACCATTTGGGCGCTGACAAAGACCAACTTTTGGATCAATACAAAGAGCGCCTCGCGGCCGCTGGCGCAGATCGAGACGATCCGATGATCGCTGCCGCTGGTGCATCTTGTGGCCATTCACATTGATCGGATTTTGCAAATGAGCTCTACTCACTTTGGCTTCAAAACGGTCGATGAAAAAGAAAAGGCCAAACACGTCAGGGGCGTGTTTGATTCGGTGGCCTCCAAGTACGACATCATGAATGACCTGATGTCCGTCGGTCTTCACCGTGTTTGGAAAGCCTACACGGTGCAAGTGGCCAACCTGAAAGAAGGCGATCGTGCGCTGGACATTGCTGGCGGCACCGGCGATTTGTCCTTGGCTTTTTCCAAAAAAGTAGGCAGCACCGGCCAGGTTTTTCACACCGACATCAACGAAGCCATGCTCAGAACAGGGCGCGATCGATTGGTCAATGAAGGCGTGTTGCTGCCAACCTTGGTGTGTGATGCTGAAAAGTTGCCATTTCCCAACAATCATTTCAATGTGGTCAGTGTGGCCTTTGGCTTGCGCAACATGACTCACAAAGATGCCGCACTTCGAGAAATGTGTCGTGTGCTCAAGCCTGGTGGCAAGCTGCTGGTCCTTGAATTTTCCAAAGTGGCCAAGCCCTTGGAAAAAGCCTACGACTGGTACTCTTTCAACATCTTGCCCAAATTGGGCAAATGGGTGGCCGGAGACGATGCCAGTTACCGGTATTTGGCCGAATCGATTCGCATGCATCCTGGCCAAGAAGAGCTGAAAGCCCTTATGAAAAATGCCGGATTTGGACACGCTGAATTTCACAATTTAAGTGCAGGGGTGGTAGCCTTACACGTCGGCATCAAATGTTGATCGTTTTTTTCTGAATTTTCGGAGTTAATGTGAACAAATTTTTCAGCCTATTCTTGACCTCGATTTTGGTTTTCAGCACCATGGATGCTGAGGCTGCTCGCCGTGTGGGCGGTGGCAAATCTGTTGGACAACAATCCAACAACGTCACTCAGCGTGAAGCGGTCAAACCGGCTGCCCCTGCTGCGCCTAGCCAAGCTGCTACGCCAGCCAAACCCAACACCCCCACAGCGGCTCCCGCAGCAGCTAAGCGTCCTTGGGGTGCCATGCTGGGCGGCTTGGCCGCTGGCTTAGGTTTGGCGTGGTTGGCAAGCAGCATGGGCTTCGGCGAGGAATTTGGCAACATGTTGATGTTTGCTTTGCTCGCAATGGTGGCCGTTGGTGTCATTGGCTATATCCTCAAAGCACGCAAAGGCGGCGCTGCCAAGCAGGGTGATTTGGCCTACCAAGGCGCAGGTCAATCCGCAGAATCTCCCGCCACCATGCGCCAGTACAACCCCGAAAATGTGGGCAACGATGCTTCAGCCCGTCCTTGGGAGTCACAGCAGACGCGCTTTGACCCTACGCCCGCAGCCCATCCTCAAGCCGGCGGCTCCCTGATTGGCTCGGCCATTGGCGGCGCCCAGTCTGTTGCTCAGCAGGGCTCACAAACCTGGGGTGTTCCTGATGGTTTTGACATTGCAAGTTTTGTCGAAGCTGCCAAGCGCAACTTCATCACTTTGCAAGATGCCTGGGACCGTGCCGACATGGACTCGCTCAAGGCCATGATGACAGACAGCATGCTGTCTGAAATCAAAAGCCAATTGACTGAGCGTGAGGTTAATTCCCCAGGCCAGCCCAACAAAACAGAAGTACTCATGCTCGAAGCCCAACTGTTGGGTATTGAAGAATTGCCTGAGGGCTATATGGCCAGCGTTGAATTCAACGGCGTGATCCGTGAAGAGCCCACTGCAGAGCCTAGCCCTTTCCGTGAGGTTTGGAACATGACCAAGCCCAAAAATGGCAACAGTGGCTGGTTGGTTGCTGGTGTACAAGCCCTGCAATAATTTCAAGGCTATCTCAAGCAAAGGCTGGCACAAGCCAGCCTTTCGGGAATAATTGGGGGCTATGGCAACACAGTCCCCTTTTTCTTTGGTTGGCGAAGCTTTTGAGAAGTTCGCTGCAAATACGCAAGCACCCGTTTGGGTTGTTGATGAGTCACTCAATCGCGTGATTTTATTTTTAAACCACGTCATCAGCAGAGAGCCTGAGGCGCAAGCCAGACTTGCGCGCCAAAAGGGTCGCTGCATTCAATTGCAATGGCAAGACAAACACATTCAGTTGGCGCCCTCAGCCGCTGGCTTGCTGGAGCGTGTATCGAGCCGTCCATTCGATCTCAAATTGACGCTCACCGACAATTCGCCTTTGAGCATGGCTGCCGCCTTGATCAAAGGCGAAAAGCCTGGTGTGCACATCGAGGGCGATGTGCAATTGGCGGCAGAAGTCAATTGGCTCATTGACCATGTGCGATGGGACATTGAAGAAGACTTGGCGGCCTTTTTTGGTGATGCTGTGGCCCACAAGATGGTCAGCTTTGGGCGTCAAGCAGTGAACGCCATGCAAAGCTTTGTTCGCCAAAAAGCCCCTGGCCATTCCCATGACAAGGCTGCCCTATGAACCGTTTTTTCAGGGGAATCTTCATTGTCTGGACGGTGTGGCGATTTGGCCTGCATGAATTGATCCTGTCCAATTTCAATCAGCCACTGCTTCAATTGCTCTCCAAAATTCTCACCTTGGGCCGCACTTACAAGGCGTTGCGAGGCGAGCGTTTGCGTTTGTCGCTCGAACACTTAGGCCCCATCTTTGTGAAATTTGGACAAGTGATGTCTACTCGGCGCGACTTGTTGCCAGACGACATTGCCATGGAGTTGGCCAAACTCCAAGACCGCGTGCCGCCCTTTAGCTCAGACATTGCTGTGGCCTCCATTGAGAAAGCTTTTGGTCGATCCGTTGAAGAAATTTTTGAGTCTTTTGACCGCGTGCCTGTGGCCAGCGCGTCTATTGCGCAGGTTCATTTTGCGTTGTTGAGAAACAAAGAGGGCTTGGTTCAAGAGGTTGCTGTCAAGGTGCTTCGCCCTAACATGTTGTCAGCCATTGAAAAAGATTTGAACCTCATGCGCATGATGGCGGGCTGGCTTGAAAAACTCAGCGCTGACGGCAAGCGCCTTAAGCCGCGCGAAGTGGTGGCAGAATTTGACAAGCATTTGCACGACGAATTGGATCTGGTCCGTGAGGCAGCCAATGCGGCACAGTTGCGACGCAACATGCAAAGTCTGAATTTGGTCATGATTCCAGAAATGTATTGGGATTTCTGTCATCCCGAAGTCATTGTGATGGAGCGCATGAAAGGCTTGCCCATCAGCCAAGTGGATGCTTTGCGTGCCGCTGGCGTAGACATACCGCAGTTGGCCAAAGATGGTGTGACGTTGTTTTTCACACAGGTATTTCGAGATGGTTTTTTCCATGCCGACATGCACCCAGGCAATATTCAAGTGAGCATTGAACCTGAAACGATGGGGCGTTATATCTCTCTCGATTTCGGCATTGTGGGCACGCTCACAGAATACGACAAAGAATATTTGGCACAAAACTTCAGTGCTTTTTTCAGGCGCGACTACAAGCGCGTGGCCGAATTGCACATTGAGTCGGGCTGGGTGCCAGCTCACACACGGGTCGACGAATTGGAGTCGGCCATTCGGTCTGTGTGTGAGCCTTACTTTGACAGGCCTTTGAAAGAAATTTCCTTGGGTATGGTGCTCATGAGGCTGTTCCAAACGTCGCGTCGGTTCAATGTCGAAATTCAGCCGCAGTTGGTCTTGCTGCAAAAAACGCTTCTCAACATTGAGGGTTTGGGCCGTCAGCTAGACCCTGAACTCGATTTGTGGAACACGGCCAAGCCATTCCTTGAGCAGTGGATGATTGATCAAGTCGGGCCTAAAAGATTTTTTCAGCAACTCCGCGAACAGGCTCCCCAATACGCCAAAATCTTTCCTCAGTTGCCGCGTCTGATACATGATTATTTGAAGCAATCCACGGCCAGTGCACAAGACCGAAACCACTTGGCTGCGCTGCTGGCTGAACAACAACGTACAAACCGACTGCTGCAGGCTGTTGTCTATGTGGTGATCGGCTTTGTTTCCACCCTCATCGTGCTCAATGCATTCGAAAGATTTCATCAAATCTAAGGAGAGTTATTGTGTTGCTGACATTGGTCATCGCTTATTTACTCGTCACCATTGCCATTGGATTGGTGGCGGCCAAACGCGTTAAAACTTCAGCTGACTTTGCCATTGCAGGCAGGCACTTGCCTTTGGCAATGATTGTGACCACCACCTTTGCCACTTGGTTTGGCTCTGAAACAGTGTTGGGAATTCCTGCTAAGTTTGTCAACAGTGGTTTGGGCGGCGTGGTGGAGGATCCGTTTGGTGCGGGCAGTTGTTTGATTTTGGTGGGCTTGTTTTTTGCCGCCAAGTTGTACCGCATGAGCCTGCTGACCATCAGCGATTACTACCGCGAGCGCTATGGCCGTTCCGTCGAAATCCTGTGCTCTATCATCATCATGGTCAGCTATTTGGGTTGGGTTTCTGCTCAAGTGACAGCGCTTGGTTTGGTCTTCAATTTGTTATCGGATGGCGTCATCAGCATGCCTGTGGGCATGGTCATTGGAGTTGTTTCAATCTTGACCTACACCTTGTTTGGTGGCATGTGGTCGGTTGCCATTACCGATTTCATTCAAATGATTATTCTGGTCGTAGGCTTGGCTACCTTGGCTGTCTTTGCGGGAGAGCAGGCTGGCGGTGCCGACAAAGTCATTGCTTTGGCCATCAGCCAAGACATGTTCAATTTTTTCCCTGAACCCAATCTAAAAGAGATTTTGTTTTTTGTAGCGGCCGCCATCACCATCATGTTTGGCTCAATCCCACAACAAGATGTGTTTCAGCGCGTGATGTCTGCCAACAGTTTGAATGCCGCCACCAAAGGCCCCATCATTGGCGGCATTTGCTATATTTTGTTTGCTTTTGTGCCGATGTTTTTGGTGGTCAGTGCGCTCATCATCATGCCCGAGAAGGCGGCGCAACTCATTGAGGAAGACCCCCAAAAGGTTTTGCCAACCTTGGTCATGGAACACATGCCTTTCATCATGCAAGTGCTCTTTTTTGGCGCATTGCTGTCGGCCATCAAATCGTGCGCGTCAGCCACATTGCTGGCCCCTAGCGTCACATTCACAGAAAATATTTGGCGCCAGTTCCGCCCTCACCAGAGTGACAAACAGGCTTTGCTGGCCATGCGGATCACGGTCTTGATTTTCAGTGGCTTGGTTTTGGTTTACGCCATTTCAATGCAAGGAAGTTCCATTTACGAGATGGTTTCTGGTGCCTATCAGGTCACTTTGGTGGGTGCTTTCATTCCCTTGCTTTTTGGTCTTTATTGGCAAAAAGCCACCACCCAAGGTGCCATTCTTGCCATTGTTTTGGGTCTTTTGACTTGGTTGCTTTTGCTCCTAACCCCTGCAGGAGAAGAATTTCCGGCCCAATTGGCGGGTGTTTTTGCCAGCTTGGCAGGTATGTTGATCGGTTCTTTGGGGCCGCAAGCCATTGCCAACAAGCATGGTTCCCACCATGCACTGCAAGGTAGCCGCCTATAATTGAGGGTTTTGTGAATCAACGCGAGAACCTTCTACATGCCCATCTACGCCTACAAGTGTGATTCCTGTGGCCATGCCAAGGATGTTTTGCAAAAGATGTCAGATGACCCCCTGACAAAATGCCCTTCCTGTGGTGCCCCCACTTTTAACAAACAACTCACTGCCGCTGGTTTCCAGCTCAAAGGCTCTGGTTGGTACGCTACTGATTTCAAGGGCGGTGCCGCTAGCTCGGCTGCACCTGCCGTGGCAGGCGCAGCTGCAGGTGCTGATGCAGGCACATCGACGCCATCTGACGCGGGTGGTGGTGGTGCAAGCCCTTCAGCCGAGCCTGCGGCCACAGCAACGTCTTCATCGGCTTCCGCTTGCGCTCCTTCTTGCGCTTGTCACTGAGACTTTCTAAATGAACTTGAAAATCCGCCATTATTTGTTGACTGGTTTGCTGGTCTGGTTGCCAATGGGTGTCACTGTGTGGTTGCTCACCTGGTTGGTTGGCACCATGGACGGTATTTTCTTGGCTATTTTGGGTGCGCTCGATGCTGTGATTCCTGGCATGCACGAAGTGGCTGAATCCTTGCGTCACATGCCGGGCTTGGGCGTGATCTTGGTGGCGTTGGTGATCTACTTCACGGGTCTGTTTGTCACCAATATTTTCGGTCAGTGGTTGTTGCGGCAGTGGTCCAAGGTCATCACTCGCATTCCCGTGGTCAACAGCATTTACTCCAGTGTCAAACAGGTGGCCGACACTCTGTTTTCTGGCAGTGGCAATGCATTTTCCAAAGCTTTGTTGGTTCAGTACCCGCACCAAGGATCTTGGACCATTGCATTTTTAACAGGCGCTCCAGCCGGTCAAGTGGCCCAAAACTTACCCAACGACTGCGTGAGCGTGTATGTCCCCACTACGCCCAATCCCACCTCGGGTTTCTTTCTCATGATGCCCAGAGCCAATGTGGTGGAGTTGGACATGAGTGTGGACGACGCGCTCAAGTACATCATCTCGATGGGTGTTGTGGTGCCAGGTGGCCCCAATGCTTTGCCCACCAAAGCCAATGCCACCGATGCCACCAATGCCACAAAAGCAGATTGATTTGGCTTGAAGCCAACTGATTTTTCCAATTGAAAGAATTTTCCCCATGTCTATGCGTTCACACTACTGCGGTCTAGTCACCGAAGCCCTGATGGGCCAAACCGTTACTTTGTGCGGTTGGGTCAATCGCCGTCGTGACCACGGTGGTGTGATCTTTGTCGATGTGCGCGACCGTGAAGGCTATGTGCAAGTGGTGTGCGACCCCGACCGCGCTGATATGTTTAAAACAGCAGAAGGCCTGCGCAACGAGTTTTGCATTCAGATCAAAGGTTTGGTGCGCGCACGTCCTGAAGGCACCACCAACGACAACCTCAAAAGCGGCAAGATTGAAATCTTGTGCCATGAACTGACGGTGCTCAACCCATCCGTCACGCCCCCGTTTTTGCTCGACGACGACAACTTGTCAGAAACCACACGCCTGACACATCGCGTGCTTGATCTGCGCCGCCCTTACATGCAAAACAACCTCATGCTGCGCTACAAAGTGGCCATGGAAGTTCGCAAGTTCTTGGACGAAAACGGCTTCATCGATATTGAAACCCCTATGCTCACCAAGAGCACACCCGAAGGTGCGCGCGATTACTTGGTGCCCAGCAGAGTCCATGATGGTCACTTCTTTGCATTGCCACAATCGCCGCAGTTGTTCAAACAGTTGCTCATGGTGGCCGGCTACGACCGTTACTACCAAATCACCAAGTGCTTCCGCGACGAAGACTTGCGCGCCGATCGTCAGCCCGAATTTACACAGATTGATATTGAAACGTCTTTCTTGGGCGAACAAGAAATTCGCGACATGTTCCAAGGCATGATCAGCAGCGTGTTCCAAAAAGTCTTGAACATCGACTTGGGTGCCTTTCCCGTCATGGCCTACTCTGAAGCCATGCACCGCTTCGGCTCAGACAAACCCGACTTGCGCGTCAAACTCGAGTTCACCGAACTCACCGACATCATGGGCGATGTCGACTTCAAAGTGTTCAGCACACCTGCCACCACACTTGGCGGACGCGTGGTTGCTTTGCGCGTGCCCGGTGGCTCTGAAATTAGCCGCGGCGAAATCGATGGTTACACCGAGTTTGTGAAGATCTACGGTGCCAAAGGTTTGGCTTGGATCAAGGTGAATGAAGTGGCCAAAGGCCGCGACGGTTTGCAAAGCCCCATCGTCAAAAACTTGCACGATGCCGCCATTGCCGAAATCCTGAAGCGCACCAACGCGCAAGATGGCGACATCTTGTTCTTTGGTGCCGACAAAGCCAAAGTGGTGAACGATGGCATTGGTGCTTTGCGCCTCAAAATTGGTCACAGCGAATTTGCCAAAAAATCGGGCTTGTTTGAAAACCGTTGGGCGCCCATGTGGGTGGTTGACTTCCCCATGTTTGAATACGACGAAGAGTCACAGCGTTACACCGCCGTGCACCACCCGTTTACCGCACCCAAAGACGGCCACGAAGACTGGATGGTCACAGCCCCCGAGAAGTGCATTGCCAAAGGCTATGACATGGTCTTGAACGGCTGGGAAATTGGCGGTGGTTCTGTGCGTATTCACTGCGCCGACGTGCAGCAAAAAGTGTTTGACGCTTTGAAAATCACGCCAGAAGAAGCCCAGCACAAATTTGGCTTCTTGCTCGACGCTTTGCAATATGGTGCCCCACCTCACGGCGGCTTGGCCTTTGGCTTAGACCGCATCATCACCTTGATGACGGGTGCCGAGTCCATCCGCGATGTGATTGCCTTCCCCAAAACACAACGTGCTCAGTGCTTGCTCACACAAGCCCCAAGCCCAGTGGACGAGAAGCAGTTGCGAGAGTTGCACATTCGCGTGCGCAACCCAGAGGCCGCCAAGGCTTAAAGCAAAAAGGCCGCTGTTTGCGGCCTTTTTTCATGCTGGCGTCATGCCATTGATCTGTGTGGTTAACTGCACATCACATCACTGCACCACAAGCCGCCACAAAGAAGTTACCTCTGCCGCTCTTGCGGCATGCAGTGGATCGTTTTCATCTTGGACTTTTTTGTGCTCAGCCTTGGTGTCGAGTTTTCCAATGACTTTCAAGCCTCCGGCTGCGATCCATTCTTCCAGCTCTGCGCGAGTTCGCAGGCCCAAATGCTCTGCCAAATCTGACAAGATCAACCAGCCTTCTCCTTGGGGTGCAAGGTGGGCTGCTAACCCAGCCAAGAAGCCTTTCAGCATGGCACTGTTCTCATCGTAGATGGCACGCTCAATGGGTGCACTGGCGCGTGCAGGCAACCAAGGAGGGTTGCATACGATCAGTGGCGCTTTGCCTTCGGGAAACAGATCGGCTTTGGTCAATTCAACTTTGCCATGAAGACCTAAGCGCTTGATATTCTCTTTGGCACAGGACAAGGCGCGGTCATCCAAGTCGGTGCCCACCACGCGTTTGACGCCACGTTTGGCCAATACGGCAGACAGCACACCTGTACCCAGGCCAATGTCAAAGGCCAATTCGGTGCTGGGCAATGGCGCATCGGCCACCAGCTGAATGTACTCGCCGCGCACGGGCGAGAACACGCCATAGCTGGGGTGAATGCGATTGTGAGGTGCACTGCCCAGCGCAGAAATTTCCATGCCTTTTTCATGCCACTCGTGGGCCCCCACCAAGCCTAACAATTCGCGCAAGGATGTCACGCAACCGGTGGTGCCGGCAGGACCCCACGCTTCTTTCATGGCCGCTCGCCAATCTGGCGCGCGGCGCAGACTGATCTGGCGGTCTGGATTGACTTGAATCAAGATCATGCTCAAGGTGCGCGCGCGTTGCGACTGGGCTTGGCGGTGCAAGTGAAAATTTTCTTGCGGTGTGTGGTTTGTTTCAGGGTGGGACTTTGAAACTCTGCGAATTTTTTTGGGTGCATCGCACCGTCTGGCCAAGGCTTGCAGCAGGAGCCGTGCATTTTGAAAGTCGCCCCGCCAGAGCATGCCAGTGCCTGCACATGCCAAGCGGTAAGCGCTGTCAGCGCTCAGGGTATCGTCTGCTAAGACCACGCGTTTGGGAGTGGGCGCGCCGCGTTCGCTGCGCCAGGCATCCTCGCAGTCATGGCCGTTTTCTTGCCAAGTGATGGTGGCGGCATCAACTGGAAGGGTGTTTGTGGGGAGATTAGGGGCGTCTTGACTGTGCATGGCTTGATCATAGGTGCTTCTGGGCCAATTGCTCAATCCCTTGAAGATAAGGGCAAAGTTCATGCAGAATCAATGAGTCATGGAAAATCCTGTTTTCAAAATCCCAGAATCTGTTTTGGTTGTGATCTACACCATCGAGGCCGAGGTCTTGCTCATTCGCCGGGCTGATGCAGGGACTTGGCAATCTGTCACAGGCAGCAAAGATTTTGAAAATGAAACTTGGCAACAAACAGCATGTCGAGAGGTGATGGAAGAGACGGGCATTGACGCCACACATCCGCATTGCGAGTTGTCTGATTGGGCGCTGGAGAATGTCTACGAAATTTATCCAGCTTGGCGTTTTCGATACGCACCGCATGTCAGTCACAACAAAGAACGTGTCTTTGGTTTGCAACTTGCAAAGAAATTGCCTATTCAGTTGAGCCCCAATGAGCACACTGAATACCAATGGTTGTCTTGGCTAGAGGCGGCAGACACCTGTTTTTCCCCCTCTAATGCAGAGGCCATCTTGATGTTGCCTAGGTGCTTGCAAGGTCTTCGATGAAAAAAGAGAAACCTGCTTTTTTGAAAGTAGCCACCTACAACATCCACAAAGGCGTTCAAGGCTTAGGACTAGCGCGACGCCTTGAAATTCACAATTTAGGTTTGGCCATTGAGCAATTGGATGCTGACATTGTGTGCCTGCAAGAGGTTCGAAAAGTTCACCGGCGAGAAGAGAAATATTTCAAACATTGGCCAGAAATGCCGCAGGCTGAATTTCTAGCCCCCCCAGGCTATCAGGCCATTTACAAAACCAATGCCGTCACGCGACATGGTGAACATGGCAATGCCTTGCTTTCACGCTGGCCCGTGGTGTCGCATCGGCATGAAGACATGTCAGACCATCGATTCGAGCAACGTGGCCTGCTGCATGTCGAAATTCAAGTGGGCGAAATTCAAGCGGCTTCACACAGCACGCCAGAAACAACAGCTCCAGCAAAGCTCTCATTGCCCTTGAACGTGCATGTGATTGTGGTGCACTTGGGCTTGATACCTGCGAGCAGAGTTCGCCAAGTAGAGCAGCTGCACCACTACATTGAACGCGAAGTACCCAACGAGTCGCCTCTGCTGGTGGCAGGTGATTTCAACGATTGGGGCACACGTGTGACCAAAATGATGGGCAAGCAAAATTTGAAGGAATGTGAAGGCCCCAAGCATCCGACCTATCCCTCGAGATTGCCAATTGTTCAGCTAGACCATGTCTATGCCAAGGGATTGAGCCCTGTCAGTCAGATGGTGCCACATGGCAAAATTTGGCGCCAAATGTCCGATCACTTGCCTTTGGTTGCGCAATTTGACCTATGAGAAGTCACCCTGTTCTTCGCGATGGCCACCAAATCAAACTGCTCCAGGGTGGCGCAGATTTTTTTCCTGAGCTGATTCGTGCCTTGGATGCTGCGCGCTCTCACATTCAACTCGAAACATATATTTTTGATTTTCATGGCGATGGCGCATTGGTGGCTGCTGCCTTAGATAGGGCAGGCAGACGTGGGGTGCGTGTGTGGGTCGTGGTGGATGGTGTTGGAACGCCTAAACTGAAAGAGGAATGGCGAACTCGGTTTGACTCGGCTGGCGTGGAGTGGCGCGTGTACTCACCTTTAGGCACCCTGGGCTTGCTCATTCCCAGTCGATGGCGCAGGTTGCATCGCAAGTTGTGTGTGGTGGATGGCCAGGTGGCTTTTTGTGGCGGAATCAATATTCTTGATGATTTGCACGATCCACAACACGGCGCTTTGAAATCTCCCCGCTTGGATTTTGCGGTCTGTGCAACTGGCGCCATGGTGCAGCAAGTGCAAGAGGCCACAACGCAGCTTTGGTGGCGCATGCAAGCTGTGCGCCATGTACGGCAGCAAAATTTTCCGGAGGCCTTCAGCTCCTTTCGAGCTGCAGGTCTTCATGTGCCTTGGATTCATGACACGCAGCAAGGGCGTGGTGATACTTGGGTGGCCAAGGCGGGGCTGTTGCTAAGAGACAACCTGTTGCATCGGGGGCAAATTGAAAAAGCTTACCGCCGTGCCATTGGTTTGGCCAGGCACGACATCGTGATTGCCAATGCTTACTTTTTGCCGGGTCGAAAATTGAGAAAAGCTTTGGTGCATGCCGCTCAACGAGGTGTTCGGGTGCGTTTGTTGCTTCAGGGCCGCTATGAATATTTCATGCAGTACCATGCCGCGCGGCCTGTTTATCGACAACTGTTGGAGGCGGGTGTCGAAATATACGAATACGCAGAAAGCTTCTTGCATGCCAAAGTGGCCGTGATCGATGCCCATCACGACCGACCCTGGGCAACCGTGGGATCTTCCAATCTTGACCCCTTTAGTTTGTTATTGGCCAGGGAAGCCAACGTGGTCGTGGCAGACACTTTTTTTGCCAAACGCCTAAGGGATGGGCTTGAGCACGCCATGGCGTCCAAAAGCCAACGGATCATGCCTCAATCCCTCTTGGAACGTTCGCAATTACAAAGGGCCATGGATTGGATCGCATTCGGGCTCATGCGATTGGCCATTTGGCTGACGGGCAATCGATATTGAATTCAATTTGTGCCTTGAGCACCCATGCCCGTATAGTGATAAGTGGCTTCATTCACTGGTACGATTGCGTTTTGACCATTCTAATTAGAAGCATATGAATGCACCCGCTCACTTGCCCGCTGAGGATATCGGAACGCCCGTCTCCGTGAAGATTCGCGAACGCATCCTGGCAGCCCGCAAACGCTTCAATGCCAACGACAACATTGCTGACTTCATCCAGCCTGGCGAACTGGATCAAATGTTGGATGAAGTGGCGCTAAAAATGCAGACGGTTTTGGACAGCATGGTGATTGATACCAAAAACGATCACAACACCCAAGACACTGCTCGCCGCGTGGCCAAAATGTACTTGAAAGAAGTCTTCAAAGGCCGCTATGTCCAAAGCCCTGAGGTGACAGAATTTCCCAATGCCGAGCACCTCAATGAACTCATGATTGTGGGCCCTATCACGGTGCGCAGTGCTTGTAGCCACCACCTGTGTCCTGTGATTGGCCAAATTTGGATTGGTGTTTTGCCCAACGAACACACCAACGTCATTGGCCTTTCCAAGTACGCTCGGCTGGCTGAGTGGATCATGGGTCGCCCGCAAATTCAAGAAGAAGCTGTGGTGCAGTTGGCTGACTTGATTCAGCGCAAAACACAACCCGATGGCTTGGCCATCGTGATGGAGGCCAGCCACTTCTGCATGGGCTGGCGCGGTGTCAAAGACATGGACAGCAAAATGATCAACTCTGTCATGCGTGGTGTGTTCTTAAAAGATGCCAACTTGCGTCGTGAGTTCTTGGCGTTAATTCCTAGAAAGGCCTGATCATGTTAGTTCGATTACTTTATGCCAGCCGCGTGGCAGATCCGCAGCCCAATGTCATTGAATCTATTTTGGCGCAATCCAGACAATTCAACCCCAGCACAGGCATTACCGGCATTTTGGTTTACAGCGGCGATATCTTTTTACAGGCCATCGAAGGCGGTCGTCAAGCAGTCAGTGAACTGTATGGCCACATTCAAAAAGACCCTCGCCACAAGCAAGTCGTGCTTTTGCATTACGAAGAAATATCACAGCGTCGCTTCAGTGGTTGGACCATGGGACAAGTCGATGTCTCTCGTGTCAATACCAGCATCTTGCTGAAATACTCCGAGCGTGCTGTGCTTGATCCTTACAGCGTTTCGGGTTCTGTCTCTTTGGCATTGCTCGAAGAACTCATGGCCACAGCTTCCATCATTGGGCGTGCTTGATATTTGTTTGATCGGCTGCGATTTTTCTAGCAGCCCGAGTCAACGCAAACCCATTGTGGTCGCGCTAGGCGCAAAGCAAGGCGGGGTTGTGAAGCTTGATCGCTTGGAAAAATTTCACACACTTGAAGCTTTTCAAATTTTCTTGAATGCACCGGCGCCTTCTGGGGCGATGTGTGTCGGCGGTTTTGATTTGCCTTTTGGTTTGCCTCGCGAATGGGTTGAACACATGCAATGGCCTCTCACATGGCCAGAGTGCATGGACCGTTACGCCTCTTTTTCGCGCGAACAATTGCGTCAATTTTTCAAACAGTTTTGCGACAGCCGTCCAGCGGGATCTAAGTTTGCACATCGCGCCACAGACTTGCCCGCAGGTTCTAGCCCCTCGATGAAATGGGTCAATCCGCCCGTTGCGTGGATGATGCATGCCGGTGTGCCCTTGTTGCGTGCTGCCCGTTGGACTTTGCCAGGAATGTGTGAAGGTCATCCTGAGCGTGTGGCCCTAGAGGCATATCCGGGCTTGTTGGCCAGAGAAATTGTGAAGCAACGCAGTTACAAAAGTGACGACAAAGCCAAACAAACGCCAGACCGGTGGATGGCTCGCAAAGACATTCTCCATGCACTCGATTTGGGTCAAATCCGTTTGGGCCTGCGGCTCAAGCTCAGCGCTGCGCAGCATGACACTTTGTTGCTTGACGGATCGGGCGATTCTTTGGACGCGGTGCTGTGCATGGTGCAGGCGGCGTGGGCACACCAGCAGCAGGAAACAGGGGCTTCCAAGGGGCCTTATGGCTTGCCAGAATTTGATCCACTTGAAGGGTGGATTGTGAGCGCTTTAAGCCTGAAGTGATCGCAAAGCCTGTATGGCTTCAGGGTCGGTTCGATACAACTTCACCTGACTTTCTGGGCCTAACTCACCTGCCAATTTGAGGGCTTTCTCAACTGGCAATTTGATGCCACTGATATGCAACTGGATGCCGCTTTGAGTCAAATAGTGGAGAAGTTGTTGCAGTGTTTCAACGCCAGTTGCATCGATGCGGTTGATGGATTGGGCAAACAGACAGACGTGTTGAATCTGCCCTTGTTCACGGAGTTTCTCTGTGATGTATTTTTCAAAGCTGCTGGCGGCTGCGAAGTCCAACTCTGCATCCATCCGAATGGCAAAAACATGGGGTGCCAAGGGGGGCAACTGCCACAAGTGCCGATCGCGCAAACTGCCATCGTCATGCAAGCCCACTTCGATGATTCGAGGGTGCAATCGGGTGTGTAAAAAGTGGCTGAGGCCAAAGAGGACGCCAGCCAAAACGCCCCAATATATGCGCGGTGCACTGAGCAAGGTGATGCCAAAAGTCAGTCCTGCAGTGATGGCCTCTATGCGTGCAATGCGCCACAGTTTGACAAAGGCCATTGGCTGGATGAGGCTGGAGACAGCCAAGATGACAATGGCGGCCAACACGGCGCGAGGCACATGAAAAAGCGCAGGCGATGCAAAAACAGCCAAGAGCACAAAGGACGTGGTGCCCACAACTGCCCAGCCTGTTTTGGCACCCGAGGCCAAATTGATAGCCGATCGAGAGAAGGACGTACTGGTGGCAAAACTACCGCTTAGACCAGACACCATTTTGGCCAAGCCCTGCCCGATGAGGTCTTGGTTCTCTTGCCAGACGGTCCCCTCTTTTTGATTCTCTGTTTTTGCGCATGAAGCCGCTTCTAAAAAACTGACCAGTGCAATCAAAACGGCAGGTCCGACTAGAAATCCCAGCTCCTCCCAAGAGAGCAGATGCGGCAAGCCAAGGCTAGGCAGTGAAGCGGGCAAGGCACCAATCACGGCGCCGCCATTCGCTTCATAGCCGATGGCATAACTGACGGCCGCACTGACTGCAACCACCACCATGATGCTAGGCGATTTGGGCGCCCATTTTTTGGCCAGAAACAATGCAGCCAAGCTGGCAGCGCCCAAACCCACATCGGGCCATTGGAAAGAGCCCCCCGACTGCCAACCGGTGAGGGCCGGCAATTGAGAAACCATGATCAAGAGGCCTGCTGCTTGTGTGAAACCCATCATGACTGGAGAGCTGATCAGATTCAAAAGCCAGCCATACCGAAGCAGGCCCATCGTCAATTGCAAAGCCCCAGCCATCAGGGCCAGCCAAATAGCCAAGTTGACCCAATGCGCACTGCTGGGCTGTGCAAGGCCTGTGAGAGAGGCGCTGATGAGCACGCAAGTGAGCGCTGAAGGGCCAATGGACAAACGCGTAGAGCCACCCCACATCACGCCCACCAAAGCGGGTAGAAGTGCGGCATAAAGCCCCGTGACCAGTGGCATGCCAGCCAAGGCTGCATAAGCAACCGACTGCGGCACCATGAGGAGGGCCACTGAAAACCCCGCTGTCCATTCTTGGCGAAAGAGCTCAGGCTTTAAGCGCGGCCATTTGAGGAACGGAAACAAAGCCAGTAGAGCGTTCATGTCGAAATAAGGGGTTTAGTCAGCAACTGGGAGGCGTTAGCGGGTGGCCTGATTGCGAAACGAACTGCACACTGGGCAACTCATATTTCTGGCCGTGCGCATGGTTTGCCACTCCATGTGCTGCGCATTGAACATCATGAGCTTGCCGTGAAGGCTGCTGCCCATGCCGCTCAATAATTTCAGCGCTTCGGTGGCTTGCATGCTGCCGATCACCCCCACCAAGGGAGCCAAAACGCCCATGGTGGCGCAGTGTGTTTCTTCAAAGCTGGAGGTGGGCGGAAACACGCAGGCGTAGCAAGGTGAGTCTGACTGGCGCGTGTCGTAGACCGCCACCTGGCCGTCCAGGCGCAAGGCTGCGCCCGAAACCAAAGGCTTGGCAAACTTTGCGCATGCCAGGTTGATCAGTTGGCGTGTTTCAAAATTGTCTGTGCAGTCCAAGACCACATCGGCCGTAGGCACGAATTGTTCTAGCAATGCGGTATCTGCTTTTTGCGCATAGCAACTCACGCGCACTTCTGGATTGATGGCCGACATGGCCGTTTGAAGGGAGGCCACTTTGTATTGCCCCACACGGTTTTGGGAATGAGCGATTTGGCGTTGCAGGTTGGTGACATCAACATGATCGTGATCGATCAAGCTGATATGGCCAACACCTGCGCTGGCCAAGTAAAGAGCGGCAGGAGATCCAAGACCACCTGCGCCAATGATCAGCGCGTGCGATTGAGAGACCCGCTCCTGGCCTTCAACGCCCCACTCGTCTAAAAGAATGTGGCGCGAATAACGCAGGAGCTGATCGTCCCTCATGGGCGATTACTTGTCTTTTTTCTCTACTTTGCGCTCAGCCAAGGTGGCACTGGCTTTGACGGGCAAGCCCTTCAGTTGATTCAGAGCTTGGATAAGTTGGAAGTCTTTGTCAGATCCAAATTCGGGTGGACGTCTTTCAGATTCTGGTTTCTTGGCATCTTCTTCTAATTTTTTGAGTGCTGCTTCTCTGGCTTTTTGGCGCTCTTCATTTTTCTTTTCAGCCTCTTGGCCATTGCCCAGATGTTTTTCTAAATCGGCCTCGCGGGTGCGAAGCGCTGCAAACACATTGCCATTTTCAGTTTCATCGAGCATGACATCAGGCAAGATGCCCTTGGCTTGAATCGATTTGCCATTGGGGGTGTAGTAGCGGGCCGTGGTGAGTTTCAAAGCGGTGTCAGGCCCTAACTGGCGAACCGTTTGAACGGAGCCTTTGCCAAATGTTTGGCTACCCATGATGGTGGCACGCTTGTGATCCTGCAGTGCGCCAGCCACAATTTCACTGGCTGAGGCGGAGCCTTCGTTGACCAAGACCACCAGCGGAATATTTTTCAATTTGCCTTGGGTGTTTTGGGTCAGGCGTTGTATCGGGTCGTTGTCAGAGTTGCGGCGCCAAAACTGGGGCGCGGCTTTGTAAACAAATTTGCTTTCTTCCAATTGGCCGTTGGTTGAAACCACGGTGACGTTTGCAGGCAAGAAAGCGGCAGACAAGGCCACGGCAGCATCCAAAAGACCACCTGGGTCGTTGCGCAAATCGAGCACCAAGCCTTGGAGCTTGGGGTCTTGCTTGAACATGTCTTCTAGTTTCTTGGAAAAATCTTCGACGGTTCTTTCCTGGAATTGTGAAACTCGAATCCAGCCATATCCTGGCTGAACCACTTTGGCTTTGACCGATTGGGTTTTAATTTCCTCACGAACAATGGTGACCGTGAAAGTGCGGCTTTCATCTTTGCGGAAAATCGTGAGGACCACTTTGGTATTGGGCTCACCCCGCATGCGCTTGACCGCATCGTTCATGGACAAACCTTTGACGATGGTCTCGTCAATTTTGGTAATGAGGTCGTTGGTTTTCAAGCCGGCACGGTCGGCTGGTGAGCCTTCAATGGGGGACACCACCTTGACCACGCCTTCTTCTTGAGTGATCTCAATGCCCACACCGACAAAGCGCCCCGAGGTGCCTTCGCTGAATTCTTTGAAGCTTTTCTTGTCGAAGTATTGGGAGTGCGGGTCGAGGCTGGAGACCATGCCAGAGATCGCCTCAGTGATGAGTTTTTTCTCATCGACGTTTTCGACATAGTCGCTTTTAACCATGCCAAACACGGCCGCCAGTTGCTGGAGTTCTTCAAGCGGCAAAGGCGCAAAGGCACCTCGCGCCGTGGTTTGAAGCGAAATGGTGGTGAGCGCGCCCGCTAAAGCGCCAATGCTGAGCCAACCTGCGATTTTCAATTTCTGTCCCATGTGTTTGACCCCTTTAGGTCTCCTTTTGATCCAATATACACCCTGACAGTCTTCTCCGTGCAAGTCCGGTCATGTTGGTTAGGTAAATCAAGTTTTGTCAAGCTTTGCCTTGGCTGGCTACTGCCGCCGCCGCCTTGGCTGCTGCCTCTGCATCACCCAGGTAGTAGTGTTTGATGGGCTTTAAGTTGGCATCCAGCTCGTAGACCAGCGGAATGCCATTGGGAATGTTCAAATTCACGATGTCTGCATCGGAGACATTGTCCAAGTACTTGATCAAGGCCCGAATGGAGTTGCCATGCGCAGCCACCACAATTTGTTTGCCAGCCTTGATGGCGGGTGCCATGGAGTCGTTCCAAAAAGGCATGACTCGGTCTACGGTATCTTTTAAGCACTCCGTGAGCGGAATGTCTTGTGGCTTGAGCTTGGCATAGCGCAGGTCAGAGCGCTCACAGCGGGGGTCGGATGCTTCCAGGGCAGGCGGGGGGGTGTCATAGCTTCGGCGCCAAACCAAGACTTGCTCATCGCCAAACTTTTTTGCAGTTTCAGCTTTGTTCAGCCCTTGCAGAGCGCCGTAATGACGCTCGTTCAGGCGCCAGCTGTGGTGGACAGGCAGCCACTGGCGGTCCATGGCATCTAGGGTGTGCCAGATGGTGTGAATGGCGCGCTTGAGCACGCTGGTGTAAGCTAAGTCGAACTCGTAGCCCGCCGCTTTGAGCAAGCGTCCAGCAGTTTGGGCCTGCTCAATGCCAGTGGGCGTGAGGTCAACGTCGGTCCAGCCCGTGAAGCGATTTTCTAAATTCCAAGTGGACTCGCCGTGGCGAATAAGAACGAATTTGTACATGGTCAAAGGATTTAACAAGAAAGAAATGCGGGATCACGCCCAGCATTTTAGAATTCGAATCTTGCATGTCTTCTTGAATTAGACTGCAAATGAACTTTTTAAGGGTTTTTTGTGAATTTTTTGATTGAAAATTGGATGTTGGTCACTGTCGCCGCAGCTTCTGCCGTGGCTCTGTTTTTGCCAACCATCACCAAAGGTGCTGCTGGCGGTATCGAACCCACCGAGGCTGTTTTGCTGATCAACCGAGAAAAAGCGGTATTGATTGATGTCTGTGAGCCCGCAGAATATGCGCAGGGACATGCCTTGGGTTCCAAAAATATCCCACTGGGCCAGCTTGAGAGTCAATTGCCCCTGTTGGTCAAAAACAAGAACTTGCCAGTGATCTTGGTTTGCCAAGTGGGTGGCCGGGCCAGCCGTGCAGCCAGTCAGGCGAAAAAATTGGGGTACGAACGAGCTCAGGCCTTGTCGGGTGGCTTGAAGGCTTGGCGCGAAGCCAGTTTGCCCGTCGAAAAAGCCTGAGCGAATCTCAAAAAGATTCAGCCTGTTTCAGAGTATTGAATTGGAGAAGTCATGCCCCATGTGAAGATGTACACCACTGCTGTCTGCCCTTATTGCGTTCGCGCCAAACAAATTTTGAAGGCCAAGGGGGTGATCGACATTGAAGAAATTCGAGTGGACACCCAACCTGAAATTCGCCAACACATGATGAACATCACTGGGCGCAGAACGGTGCCTCAAATTTTCATTGGCGAGACCCATGTCGGTGGCTGCGACGATTTAATGGCCCTCGACGCCAAAGGCGGCTTGATTCCGCTTTTGCAGGCCGACTAAATCCTGTAGTTGAAGCATTTTTACCCCTTTCTGTATCGGTGATAATGTGCTCAATCCCTTGGCAGGGGCTTTTCAAGCGGCCGATGGGAATATCACTTTTAACCAAGAGTTTTTATGTCTGAAGCAAGCACCCCTGTGTTCCAAATCCAGCGCGTCTATATGAAAGAGGCGTCTTTGGAGCAACCCAACTCTCCAGCTATTTTGCTTGAGCAGAAGCAACCTGCTGTCGATATTCAGTTGGGTGTTGAGGCCAATCAAGCTGCCGATGGCGTGTACGAAGTGTGCGTCACTGCCACGGTGCACACCAAAATTGAAGACAAAACAGTGTTCTTGGTGGAGTGCAAGCAAGCCGGTATTTTTGAAATCCGCAATTTGCCAGACGACCAAATGGGCTCTGTCATGGGCATCGCTTGCCCCCAAATCATTTACCCCTATTTGCGCGGCAACGTCGCAGACATGGTCACACGCGCTGGCTTCCCGCCTGTGCACTTGGCTGAAATTAATTTCCAAGCCATGTACGAGCAGCAACAAGCTGAAGCGGCTGAAAAAGCGGCAGCACCGCAAGTTCAGTAATTGACTGCGAGGCCCCCAACTTGAGCCTGAAGATCGCGGTCATCGGGGCAGGTGCTTGGGGCACAGCGCTGGCCATCAGTGCCAGCCGGCATGCTGCTGGTCACCAGGTCCAGCTTTGGACACGTGACCCGCTTGCTGCCAAAGAAATGCAATTGCAACGCTGCAATTCGCGTTATTTGCCTGAGATCGAGTTTCCCAAAGCTTTGCAGTGCACAAGCTCGCCTGTTTCGGAATTGGCTTCCTGGGCCGCTGCCCAAGACTTGATTGTGATTGGCACGCCCATGTCTGCGCTGCGCAGCATGTTGCAGAGATTGCAGAATGTGCAAGTTCCTGTGGCTTGGCTTTGCAAAGGCTTTGAGGCGAGCTCGCAACACATTGAATCGGGTGCCATGCCGCACGAGGTTTGCCAGCAAGTCGCGCCGCGTTTGCTGGCAGGTGCTTTGAGTGGGCCCAGTTTTGCATTGGAAGTGGCACGCGCTCAGCCCACCGCTTTGGTGGCAGCCAGTGAGCATGCCACTGTGCGGCAAATTTTGGTAGATGCATTTCACAGCCCCAGTTTGCGGATGTATGCCAATGACGACATTGTTGGCGTGGAGGTGGGCGGCGCTGTGAAGAATGTGTTGGCCATTGCGACTGGATTGTGCGATGGCCTTCATTTAGGCCTGAATGCGCGTGCCGCATTGATCACCCGCGGCCTGTCAGAAATGACCCGATTAGGCTTGGCTCTGGGCGCCAAAGCCGAAACCTTCATGGGCTTGTCTGGCTTGGGCGATTTGGTGCTCACCGCCACTGGCGATCTCAGCCGCAATCGCAAAGTGGGTTTGTTGTTGGCGCAGGGCATGGACTTGCAGCAAGCAGTTCAATCCTTGGGGCACGTGGCCGAGGGCGTTTACAGCGCGCGGACCGTGGTCAAGCGGGCACATGCTTTGGGCATTGAGATGCCCATTGCACAGGGGGTGGTGGCGTTGTTGGATGGTCGGCTAAAGCCATCTGAAGCCGTGGCGGCTCTCATGGGCCGAGACGCCAAGGGCGAAACGACTTAAAGCATTTGTGAGTTAAACGGGTGTGAAGGACAGCCGCACGTAGATGGGTGCGAAAGCTTCAGCTTGCGTAATTTCAATGAGCGTTTCTTTGGCCAACTCAAGCAGCGCAATGAACGTGACCACCAAGACGGGTGTGCCTTTGCTGGGGTCAAACAAGTTTTCAAATTCTACAAACTTGCGGCCTTGAAGGTGCCTTAAAACAATGCTCATGTGCTCACGCACACTGAGTTCTTCGCGCGTGATTTTGTGGTGTTGAACCAGCTTGGCGCGTTTCAAAATATCGCGCCATGCTTCTTGCAACTCAACCAAGTGCACGTCGGGAAAGCGCGGTTGAAGGCTTTGCTCAATGTAGACCTGCGCCTTCAAAAAGTCGCGACCATATTGAGGTAAGTTGCCCAATTGCATAGAAGCCATTTTCATTTGCTCGTACTCGAGCAAACGGCGAACCAATTCGGCGCGCGGATCTTCTGGCTCTTGGCCTTCAGCCACCTTTTTCGGCGGCAACAACATGCGTGATTTGATTTCAATCAGCATG